>NZ_PGFA01000005.1 GCF_002797555.1 Hymenobacter chitinivorans DSM 11115
TGCTCGACGCCGTAACGGGCCAGCAGGTGGACCTGCGGCAGCAGAGCACTTACCGCTTCTCGGCCAGCAACGCGGCCCTGATTACCGGCCGCTTCGCCCTGAGCTTCGGCGCCCTGCGCCCTCTGGCTGCTGCTAACGGCTTTGCGGCCACCAGCGTGAGCGTGTACCCGAACCCAGCTCACCAGCAGTTTTTGGTGCTGGTTCCGGCCGTGAGCGGCGCCACTCAAGTGGAAGCTGACCTGGTGAACGTTCTGGGCCAGGTAGTGGGGCACTACAGTGCCGCACTGCCCGCCGCCGGCACCAATCTCACCATTGATGCCACAGGCCTGAAAGCGGGCGTGTATACCATACGCCTGCGGGCCGGGGCTACTACGGTGGCTAAGCGCGTGGTCATTCAATAAAATACTGTGTAGCTGGCCTCATTGCGAGGCCAGCTTTTATTCTCCTTTGTTCCGTAAGACTCATGAAGTATCTATTTTCTTCCACCGTACTAGCCCTAACCATCCTCGGCCTGACGAGTGGACCAGCCAGCGCCCAGGGGCCCGGCCTTGGTGGTCCGCAGCCCGGCGCTACCACGGCTCCCATTGATGGCGGTGCCTCGCTGCTGCTGGCGGCGGGGGCGGCCTACGGCCTCCGCCGCCTCCGCCGGTCGGGCCGGGCTTAGCCGAGCTGTTTACCACTGCCTGAATGAAAGAGCCCGCCTGAAAAGGTGGGCTCTTTTTGTAGTGTACCTTTAAGAACGTCCGGCTCATGTGACGCTCCGGCGAACTTGCCGCCGACACGCTGCAGTGTCGAGCGAATGACACGAAAAAGCAGCTACCACGACTTAGCCAATTTTCAATGATGCAGTTAGGTTCTATTGCCTTACTGGTGCCCGACTACGACGAGGCGCTGGGCTATTACGTCGGGGTGCTGGGCTTTACCCTGTTAGAGGATACTGACCTGGGCCAGGGCAAACGGTGGGTGCGCATAGCGCCGCCCGGGGCCGAAACCGGGCTGCTGCTGGCCCAGGCCCAGGGCGAAGCCCAGACCGGAGCCATCGGCAACCAGAGCGGCGGGCGGGTCTTCCTGTTTCTGCACACTACCGACTTCTGGGCCGACTACCACCGACTACAGGCCCGCGGGGTGCAGTTTCTGGAGGAGCCGCGCCCGGAAACCTACGGTCACGTTGTCGTGTTCCGGGACGTGTACGGCAATAAATGGGACCTGCTGGAAGTGCAGCGCGGGCTATGAGCTATAGAATAGGAAAATTCCCGCTAACTACTCCACGTGCCGGATGTCGCCGGCGCCGTACTGCCGCACGTCCGTCAGGTGGGCGGGGCCGGCGTAGTGCAGGTAGCCAGCCCCCATGTGCGTGAGGTTGATGGTTTGCTCGGCGTAGACGTCGATGTTGCCGGCCCCCAGGTTGCGCAGGCGCAGGTGCTGGGCCACTAGGGCGCGGGTGTTGATGTAGCCATCCGCCGCATTCTTGATTTGCACGTCGCCGGCAGCGCCGCTAAGCGTCACGTTGCCCTGGCAGGCCAGGCTTACGGTAAGGGCCGGCGCTTCGAGCTGCAGGGTGGTGTCGCCCTGGGAGTGGATTTTAACCTCCAGCGGGCCGGCTGCCACCAGCGTATTGCGGCTGACTACGTTGCCGTGGCAGGCGCAGTAGAGCGTGTCGAGCTGGCGCAGATGCACGGTGACGCGCAGCCCAGTGAAAGCGGGTGCCCGCAGTTTGTTTTCGCTCGTGACGTAGAGCGTCCGCCCCGAGTTGACCACCTCCAGGTGTTCGAGCAGGTTGTCGTCGGCTTCCACCACGACTTTTTCTTCCGGGCCGTAGAGCAGCTCCACGGTGCCGTGAATGCTCAGGTGCAAACGGGTGAAGGAGGATACGGGATAATCGCGGCTGACCAGCACGCCGCTGCCTTGGACTTGCATCATCTGACGAAGTTGTTTGAATGAGAGCATCAGGATTAAGGTTAGCAGGGCTAGTCGGGGAGTGGTTCGCAATGGTAGCCACTTTCCCGCAAAACCGCTGCTACGGTCTGGACGTCGAGCCACTGACCGGGGGTGTGCACGCGCAACACCCGGTCACAGTCGTCGAGGTCGAAGCTGATGCGGGCCGGGCAGGGTAAGCGCGCCAGCAGGTGCCCCCGCAGCGCGGCCGCCGCTACGGGACAATCAACAGTGGTGCGAAAAACTTCCAGGTCCAGCATCGGGCGTTGGCAGCGCGGGGTTAGGAGTGAAATACAGCCGCGCCAACGATACAAAGGTGCAGGATGCCGGGGTGGCCGACGTTATAGAATTGGGAGCCAGACTTATATAATAGGGAATTTTGATTTCAGAAGAAGCTTGCCGGGTTGTAGTCAGCATTACCAACTTCGCCTTTCACGAGCAGAAATCCTAGCCTAGTTCAGCGCACCGGGCCAGGCAGAAAACTCCCGGAGTTATAAGGCCGGCTCCGGCAGCTGTAATCGTTCGCAGGCTTTCCGAATGCAGCTTTGTACAGACTGCCGACTGCCCGCGGTATACCCCAAACGTTTATCTTCATGCCATGCCCCTGGAAGTTCGTGATGCTGCTGATAACACCCTGATTCACGCCAACCCCCACGTGGCCCAGGACTTCGACGTGCCCGAGCTGGTGGAGCAGAGCGGGGAGCTGGAATTTGCCGCGGGCCGCGGGAAGCTCACGCACTGGTACTTCGACGGTATTCGGATGGGCCATGCCCGCTGGCACTTCCGGGAGTATACCACCCAGCAGTGGCGCTCCGAACTCGACGTAGTGCACCTGCATTTCAACCTGCGCGGCCGCGTTATTCTGGAGCACCAGCTTCTAGGTCAGCCGCTGGTGATGGGCTCCTACCAGCACAATATCATGTACTCGCCGGGCTTCGAGGGCACGAGCCGCAACCAGGAGCTGGAAACCGAAACCTTCATGGTGCAGTTTACCCGGCCCATCTTCCTGCGCCTGAGTGAGCAAGCCAATGGGGTGTTGCGCCGCTTCGGGGAGCGGGTGCTCGAAGGCCAGCCCTTGGTGCTGGGGGAGCAAAGTCTGACCCTGGGCCTGGGCTTGCACAATGCCATTCGGGAGGTGCTGAACTGCCGCTTCCAGGGGCCGCTCAAGAAGCTTTTTCTCTACGCCAAAGCCCTCGAAATCCTGGTGCTCCAGGCCGAGGCCTTCGAGCAGCAACAGCAGCGCCCGCCCGCCCGCTTCGCCCGCACCGAGTACGACCAGGAGCGCCTGCTCTTCGCCCGCGACTACCTCATTCAGCACCTGCACCTGCCGCCTACGCTCCCGGAACTGGCCCGCATAGCGGGTCTGAACGAGTTTAAGCTCAAGAAGGGCTTCAAGGAAATGTTTGGCCAGCCGGTGTTCAGCTACCTGGCCGACTACCGCCTAACCGAGGCGGAGGCGCAGTTGATTGAGGGCCGCAAAACGGCCAGTGAACTGGCCTTCGAGCTGGGCTACTCCTCGCTGCAGCACTTCAGCGCCGCGTTCAAGAAAAAGTTTGGCGTGAGTCCGCGCGGAGTGCGCTAATCGGGCTGCCGCTGACTTTCGCCAAGCGGCCTTGCTTACAGGCTCAACAGCTCAGCCGCCGCCCCAAAGGCTGACTTGCTGCCTTCAATAACCTGCTGCCGCAAGGCCGGCAACTGGGCTTGCACGTTGGCCTTGGCGTAAAACTGCTCTTCCAGGCCCTGCCGGATGGCCTCGTAGAGCCAGTGCAGGTTTTGCTCCTGCCGGCGGCGCTGAAAGTAGCCACTCTGCTGGGTTTGCTGCACGTACTGCTCCACCACCTGCCACACTTCCGGCACGCCCCGGCCCGTGAGGGCCGAGCTAACGGTAACCTTGGGGTTCCAGCCCGAGGGCGCCAGCGGAAACAGGTGCAGCGCATTCTGGTACTCGCGGCGGGCCAGCTTGGCGGCAATTTCGTTCTGCCCGTCGGCCTTGGTAATGGTCACCGCGTCGGCCATTTCCATGATGCCCTTCTTGATACCCTGCAGCTCGTCGCCGGCCCCGGCCAGCATCAGCAGCAGGAAGAAATCGACCATGCCGTGCACGGCCGTCTCGCTCTGGCCCACGCCCACGGTTTCGATGAAGATGACGTCGTGGCCGGCGGCTTCGCACAAAATCATGGCCTCGCGGGTGCTGCGCGTGACGCCGCCCAGGCTGCGGCCGGCCGGCGAGGGCCGGATGTAAGCCTGCTCCTGGGCCGCCAGCTGGTTCATGCGGGTTTTGTCGCCCAGAATGCTGCCCCCGCTGCGCTGGCTCGTCGGGTCAACGGCCAGCACGGCCAGGCGCTTGCCCTGCCGCAGCAGCTCCAAACCCAGGGCTTCGATAAAGGTGCTCTTGCCCACGCCCGGCACGCCCGTAATGCCCACCCGCACCGAGCGGCCCGCATGGGGCAGCACTTGGTCGAGAACCTGCTGGGCCAGGCGCTGGTCGGAAGGCAGCGTGCTTTCGACTAGCGTAATGGCCCGGCTCAGCACCATCCGGTTGCCGGCCAGGATGCCGGCGGCGTACTCGTCAGCGGAAAAGCGTTTGGCCAAGGGAAAGGAATTTTGCCAGCAAACCCGCCGCCGGCAACTTGCCGCGGGCACTAGTCGGTTACATTTGCCGTTCGGATACCTACGGCCGGCCCGCAAATTAGGGGCTCCAACCATAATTTGGGCAGACTCAGCGAAGGTAATGCCTCTGCCGTATGATACAGCGGCTGCCGGCCCTAGCTTGCGCCTTATTTGTCACCGATTTCGTCTTAGCGCCTTGCTCCCCGTGAAAAATCTTCGTTTTGCCCTGCTTACCGGCCTGGGGCTGCTGGCCGCCACCAGCCTGCGCGCCCAGAGTGAGCTGAACTCCTTTTCCATCGTGGGGCGCGGCGGCGTAGCCAACACCTTTGCCAGCGACTATCAGGCCATTGGCATCAACCCGGCCAACATGGCCCGGATGAACAACGCGGTGGTGGCCTTTTCCATCGGGGAGGGCGGCGTGGGCGTCAGCTCGGCTTCGCTCACGCGCAGCCAGGTCTGGAAATTTCTGCGCAACACCGACCAGACCCTGACCCGGGCCGACAAGCTGGAACTGGCCCGGGCCTTTACTTCCGACAACACGCTCAACTTCAACGCCGACGTGACGACGGTGGCCGTGTCGGCCTCGTTTCCGGTGCTGGGGAGTTTTGCCTTCAGCAACCGGCAGCGGCTTTCGGGCCACATGGCCTTGAATCAAAACGCGGCCGAAATCCTGTTTCTGGGTCAGGAAGCCCCGATTTATGCCAACTATAACCCCACCACCTCGCCGCTGATAACGGAGTCTTTGGCCGGCACCCAGTTTCAGGGCACCTGGTACAACGAGTTTAACTTCGCCTTTGCCCGCCGCCTGATTACGCTGCCGCTATTCCGCCTCTCGGGCGGGGTGGGCTACCGCTACATTCAGGGCGTGGGCATCGTCGATGTGCGCATCGAGCCGGGCAAAATCGAGGCCTACAGCGCCATGTCGCCGCTTTTCGATATTGATTACGGCAAGGTGGTTAACAGCACTTCCTTTAACCTGGAAAAGCGGGCCAACGGGCTGCAGCCGGTGGGCAAGGGCAACGGCTTCGATTTGGGCCTGGCTATGGAAGCCGGCAAAATGCTGCGCGCCAGCCTTTCCCTCACCGACCTGGGCCACATGACCTGGGAAGGCAATCTGCTGACGGCCTCCGACCAGAAGCTCAAGAAGCTGCGCTCCAACGGGGTCGACAACTACGACTTTCTGAGCGAGGCCACCAAGATTTTCGCCTCGGGCACCGACAGCGTCTTTGTGTACCAGCCCAGCCAGGAACATACCGCCAGCCTGCCCACCAAGCTGCGCGCCGGGGCCGGGCTGCGCGTCACCAACCGCCTGGAAGTGGGCCTCGACGTGACCGTGCCGCTCAACGAGGTAGCCGGCAACATCACCAGCCCGTTTGTGGGTGCCGGTATTGATTTCAAGCCCAACAAGTTTATTCGCCTGAGCAGCGGCGTTGCCGGCGGGGCCGGCTACGGCTTTGCCCTGCCCCTGGGCGTGGCCTTCACCACCAACCTCTACGAATTCGGCGTCAGCACCCGGGACCTGCCGGGCCTGCTCGCCGACAAGAACCCCTACGCCTCGGTAGCGGCCGGCTTCGTGCGCTTCCGCTTCGGTGAAATCAAGGACTAGCTGATTCAGTTTAAGATGGTTGCATGTGACGTTGCTGGGTCGGCTGCCATCCTGAAAGGAGCGTAGCGGAGGGAAACACCTTCCTCGCTTTGGTAATACGCTGCCTTACATGCAAAAAGCCCTTTTCCAGCGGTTGGAAAAGGGCTTTTGCATGTTGGTAGCAGCTGTAATGGGGTAGGGGCGGTAGGGCCTTCGCCAGCTCAGGATGACAGTCCTAACAACGAGCAACTATCAACGAACAACTAAGACCTACCGTACGAAAACCGGGAGGCCGAGCTTGCTGCGGCGGCCACCCAGTTTCAGGCCGTCGTCCACGTAGTTGCAGGCTTTGCCGGCGGCGTTGGGGTCCTGAATGACGCCCAGGAAAGGGTTGTCTTCCCGGGCCACGTAGATTTTGCCGTCGGGGCCCAGTTGCAGGGCCCCGATTTTGCGGTTGGCCGAGGTACCGACTTTCACTGCGTTGTCCTTGCTTTTGGTGACTAGGTCGAACTGCCACACTTCGGCCTGCCCGCCGCCTTTGCCGTTGCAGGTGCCGTAGAGCTTGGTGCCGTCGGGCGAGAATTCCACGCCGTAGGCTTCCTCGTAGGTGCCAAACTGCCGCGGGTTGCTGACTTTACCGGTGGTGTTGTCGAAGTCGAAGACCTCAAATTTGTTGCTTTCCCGCCAGATGGCCGAGGCAATTTTGTGGCCGTCGGGCGAGAATTTGAGGCAGCCAATGGCGTTGCGGCCCGGCCCGGCGTTCATGCTGCCCACGTTGCTCAGAATGGGCTTGGTTTCTACCCCGTCGGGCGTCACCAGGTACGATACGAAGGCGTTGGAGTTCCAGCGGTGGCCCACCACCCAGATGTCGCGGCCGTTTTTGTGCTTGACGGCGGCCAACTTCTCGGCTACCGGCGAAATGAGCAGCATGTTGGCCCGGGGCACGTCGCCGAAGCCACCTTCCCGGGTCATGTCGACCACTGAGTAGCGCATGCCGTTCTTGCCGCCCTGGGGCGCGGTGGTGAAGATGTAGAACACGTTGCCGCTGCCGGGGTCGGGCACAATCAGGGCGCTCTGGGCGCTGGATTTGCTGCCCATCAGGCCCTTGCCGTTGAGCATGGGCTGGTGCTTGCGGTTGTAGACCACCTCGCCGTCGGTGTAGAACAGGAGTTGGCCCTGCTGGTTGGTGGCCACGGCGCTGCCCTCGTAGGTGCTCATCTTGCCATCGAGCAGGGGGGTGGGCGGGGCCGTGCCGGAAAACTTCAGGCCGGCCTGGCCGCCAAAGTACCAGATGGATTGCTCGCCCTGGGCGCGGGCGGGAGCAGAAGCGGCCAGACTGGCCAGGAAAAGCAGAAAAAAGGACAGACGTTTCATATACGTTGAGCTCTACGCAAGCCAGTAGTTGGGGGCTGCGTAGTGGCAAAGTAAGAATTGAATTCCGTGCCAAACTGTACCGCCCGGAAGTTAGCCTGGCTTACAGCCGGCCAGCCTTGGTTTTTTACTCTTCCAAAGCAGCTCCATAAGCGGCGGCGTGGCCATGCAACCCTTGGGCGCCGGGCCCGGTCATCCGGCCGTTACGCAAGAGTTGCGGCCTCGCCTCCTTATTTCTGTTTCTCTACACTCCCATTTTTTATGGTCAAGAACCTCCTTACCTATGCCCTGGGCGGCTTGTTGCTTGCCTCGGCCGCCTGCAGCTCCAAGGACGTGGAGCCCCAGCCCGAAGCAAGGGTCACCCGCACCGACGAATTTGTGAGTGCCAAGGCTGATGGGCAGTACACCGACTGCCAGGACGTGTACCGGCGCAACGGCACCGTGCCCGACACGCTGTTCAACGGCTACCGGAACTTCTGGGTCAGCAGCACCCAGCGCCTGCAGCAAATCGACATTATGCGCCTGGAAAACGCCCAGGCAGGCAGCTCGAAATTCTTTATCCTGACCTTCGGCGGGGTGGACCTGGACGCCCTGACGGTGCCGGCCGAGTTTACCTCCGCCGATAAGACTAATTGGGTTTCTCTCTCCTTCGGGGATTATTCGGTGGGTAAGGGTCCGGTGTCTGGTCCCGACCCAAACCTGTACTCCGGGTCAACCCTGGCGAAGGATAACTTGGTGGTGAAGGTTCTCAGCAAAGACAACGACGTGTTGACCGGGACCTTCCGCGGGCCGGTGCGCAACACGGCCAACCAAACGAAAACTATTACCGAGGGCCAGTTTCGCATCAAGCTCCTGCGCAAAACCCGCCCGTAGCACCGCACTTTTACACGTCCTGTTTGCAACGCCAAACTCCCGTCCGGGCCCGCTGCCTGGGCGGGAGTTTTTGGTTTGGGCCCCGGAGAAGCCAGCGGTGCGGGCCGGGGCATTCAAATCTCCCACTCGCCGGCCAGTAGCCGCGCCACTAGGGGCTGAATAATCCGGTAGCTGGCGCCCCAGAGCTGGTAGGGGCCCACGCGGTAGTAGTCGACGAGCATGCGCTGCTCCCAGCCCGGCAGCTGCCACCATTCCTGGACGTGAGTGGCAGGGTCGGCGAGGGTGCGCAGGCTGATTTCGAGCACCTCGGCAATTTCGGGCTGCTGGCACCACCACACCGCCGGCCGCCGGATGCTGGCCAGAAACGGAGCAATGTGAAAGCCGCCGGTAAAGGTACTGAGCTCGGGCAGCGGGGTCAGCACCCGAATATCGGCCGGTTTGAGGCCCACTTCTTCCTCGGCCTCACGCAGGGCTGTAGCCAGCAGGGAAGCATCTTCCGGGTCGCGCTTGCCGCCCGGAAACGCCAGTTGCCCGCCGTGGATGCCCCGCTCCCCGCGCCGCACCAGTACCAGCTGCAACTCCCCGGTGGCATCCCGGTACACGGGCACAATAACGGCTGATTCGCGTAGGACAGGGGCAGTGGGTGTATTCATGGCGGCAAGATAACAGCCGGGCAACCGCGCCGGTTTTGGCGGGCTCCCGCTCGGGCCCGAACATGCCATGGGGCGGGCAGCGCAGCGAGGAGGGAGTAGCAGACGCGGTTATGCGCCGCACCCGCCGGCCCGGATCCGCCACACGAAGTGCCAGCTAGGCACGCGCGAAGCAACCTGAGCCTCATTCGGTAGCCCCGCTTCCAGCAGTATTAAAGCTAGCCGGAGGCGAAAATAGCTTGACATACACTACCTTAAGTCGCCGGCCACGGGCCCGCTTTCGTAGTGACTACCCGCCTTATCCTTACAAGCCTATGTTTTTCCTGGTTCGATACGTGCGCAAGGGCGGCTGGCTCCTGGGGCTGGCCCTGAACTTCCTTCCGGCCAGCAGCTACGGCCAGCAGCCGACCGACGTAGCCTTGGCCCAGCAGCAGCTGGCTTCCTTCGAAGCCGCCTGCCGGCGGGAAGCAGGGCGCACCTGGGGCAAGTCGCTCTACGGGCCGGTGCTGCTGGTGGAGCCGGCCTCGCGGCGCCTGCTGGCCAACGTGCCCGACTCGGCCGGCCTGCTCCACGCCGAAGCAGGGCTCTATACCGGGCAGCTGCCCGCCGCCGTAAACATCGCCAACACGGCCGTGCAGTGGGGCGGCCGGCGCTGGTCGATGCTGCGCTGGCCCCTGCAGGTGTGGCCCCCGCCGGAGGACGACGCGGCCCGGCTGACGCTGCTGGCCCACGAAGCATTTCACCGGTTGCAGCCCCAGCTCGGGTTTCGGCTGCCGGAAGCCGACAACGCCCACCTTGACGAAGAGCAGGGGCGTGTGTACTTGCTGCTGGAGTTGGCGGCCCTGCGCCAGGCTCTCACCGCCCCGACGGCCGCCGCGGCCCGGCCGCACGTGCAGGCCGCCCTGGCTTTCCGGGCTTACCGGCGCCAGCTCTTTCCCGCCGCCGGGGCCAACGAGAATACCCTGGAGCTGAACGAGGGCCTGGCCGAATACACCGGCCAGGTAGTGGGCGCCGGCCCCCGCCCCCAGGCCACGGCCCGGCTGCTGCACACCCTGGACTATTTCACCCAGGATACAGTCGGCTCCTTTGTGCGCTCCTTCGCCTACTACACCGTGCCGCTGTACGGTTTCTTGCTGCGCCCGCAGCAGCCCACCTGGACCCGGGCAGTAACGGCCCGCACCGACCTGACGGCGCTGTTTGGCAAGGCTTTCGGGGCCACTCTGCCCGCCGACCTGCGGGCGCAGACTCAGGCGGCCCTGCCCCGCTACGGTGGCACGGCGCTACTGCGGCGGGAGCAAGCCCGGGAGCGGCACCGGCAGCAGCAGCTGGTCCTGTACCGGCACCAGTTTCTGGAAGCTCCCCACCTCGAAATTCCGTTGCGCAAAATGAACATGGCCTTCAACCCGAGCACAGCCATGCCGCTAGGTGCCGCCGGCACGGTGTACCCCACCTTGCGCGTTACCGACGAGTGGGGCGTGCTCGAAGCCTCCGCCGGGGCGCTGATGGGGGCCCACTGGGAAAAAGTTACCGTGGCCTATCCTACCGCGGAGCAGCCCACCGTGCAGGGGCCGGGCTACACGCTCACCCTCAACCCCGGCTGGCAGCTGCACCATGACCCCACCAACGGCCACTGCACCCTGCGAAAGAGCACGGCCCCCTAAGCGCCGGCGGCAGCCAAGCTCAGTCCTCCCGGCGGGGAAGCCGCAGGTTCAGGGTGTCCAGCAGGCCCCGTTCCCCGGCCAGCGTCACCACGACTTCCCGGCTGTGGGCCGTCGGGCGCAGCCAGCCCAGCTCCAGAAGCCGGTTGAACAGGAGTTGCCCGAGGGCGCCGGCCAGGTGGCTTTTCCGCTCACTCCAGTCCAGGCAGGGCTTGGCCACTGGGCGCCGGCCCGGCGCGGGCACCTGCAGGCCCAGCGTTTCGCACCACGTGCGGCCCAGGGACGAAACCTGGAACTCCGCCCCGCCCGGTAGCAGCAGCTGCCGGGCCACCAGGGCCTCGGTAATCAGCACCCCGACGTGGCCGGCCAGGTGGTCGTAGCATTTGCGGCAATACCAGAGCCCCTGCCGCCGCGCGGCGGCCCCGGGGCTCGGAGCTGGCAGCAGCGTACTCACGCCCTCAATCACGCCGGCCATATGGTCGGAGGCAAAGCCGAAGTACTTGTGCCGCCCCTGCTTCACCACCCGCAGCACCCCCGCCGCTACGAGCTGACTCAGGTGGTTGCTGGCCGCCGACGGCGACAAATCGGCGCAGAGGGCCAGTTCCCGGGCCGTGTAGGCCCGGCCATCCAGCAAGTTCCAGAGCATCGTGGCCCGGGCGGGCTCGCCCAGCAAGGCCGCAGCCCGCACAAAGTTTTCTTCCATGGCACCTGGCAGGGGAAAGGCAGTACAGCTACAAAGAAAGCCTTTCGGCCGACAAAAGCCGGCCCCGCGGGCGGAGCCATTTTGCCACTGGCCGGCCGGTTGTTCCGTCCCGTCATAGTTCAGGCCGGCCGGAACTGTTTGCTGAAACTCCTGCGCACTTTTGCTCCGTAACTGGCCCGGCCCGGTCAGCCCGAGCCGGGGTACTGGATTCTGTCAACAGCACTTCCTCTTAAAGCCGCCATGAGCAAAGAACACGCCTACGAGCTTACCGTCGAGTGGACGGGTAACAGCGGGACCGGCACGTCGGGCTACCGCCAGTTTGAGCGCAGCCACACCATTCAGGCCGCCTCCAAGCCGCCACTTCTGGCTTCCTCGGACCCCGCGTTTCGGGGCGACGCCACCCGTTACAACCCGGAAGACCTGCTGGTGGCGTCGCTGGCCTCCTGCCACATGCTGTGGTACCTGCACCTCTGCGCCGAGGCCGGAATCATCGTGGTGGCGTACTCCGACACCGCCACGGGCATCATGGCAGAAACTCCGGATGGGGGTGGGCACTTTCGCGAAGTCACGCTTCACCCCCTGGTGACGGTGGCCGCGGCCCATATGCAGGCCCCCGCCGCGGCCCTGCATGAGCGCGCCCACCAGCTGTGCTTCATTGCCAACTCCGTCAACTTTCCCGTGCGGCACCAGCCCACCATTACCATCCCCGACGCTGCCCGCTCATGAAAGATCTGGAAGTCTTGCTCGAAAACACGCCCGGCGCTCTGGCCCTGTTCGGGGAAACGCTGGGCCAGCACGGTATCAGCCTGGAGGGCGGCGGCGTGTTCCAGACCGGCTCCACGGCCATTGCCCATTTTCTGGTGGCCGAGCCCGAGCGGGCCCGGGCCGTGCTGGAGCCGGTGGGCATCCGCGTAGTCGGCATTCATGACGTGCTGGTGCTGAAGCTGCGGCAGGACGTGCCGGGCCAGCTGGGCCAGTTCTGCCGCGCGTTGGCCCAGGCCGGGGTCAACATCCTGGTGCAGTACAGCGACCATGCCAACCAGCTCATCGTCGTCGTGGACGACTTTGCTACCGGCACTCAGGTAGTCGCGGCCTGGCAGCAACAGTGGTGGTAACTCCTGGTGCCAGCCGACTGGCCACTTAAGCCGTACTGGGGCCTTTTTTGGCAAGGGGTAAGGTTGTCTTACCGCACTACGTAGCGGCCGGTAGCGGCCACCTCCACGGTGGGCAACGTCAAACGCTGGTCGAAATACGCGAAGCCGGGCTGCAGACTCTGCCAGAAGCTGTAGTGCTTATTGGTTTGGTACCGTTCCATATTCTGGGCGGTCAGCTCGAAGGGAAACACGTGAATCGACAATTCCTGCTGGCCGGCACTGCGGGCTTCGAGGGCCAGCAAGTACACTTCCTGAATACAGTCGTCGGTGATGGGAAGGCAGCCCACCGTCACGTTGGAGCCGTGCACGAAGATGTGGGTGCCGGGGTTGGGGCCACCCAGGGCCCGGTCGGAGGCGTTGGGATAATCCAGGCCCAACGACATGTAGTAGGTGCTGATGGGGTTGAACCGGTCGATGTGGTAAAAGCCCTCGGGCACCTGGTTGTCGCCTTCGTTGCGCTTGGGGCCCAGCGTGCCCGAGGTGGCGGCCAGCGGGTAGGTGCGCAGCAGCTGAAACGTGGCGTCGCCCTGGTTGCGGGCCCAGACTTCGAGGCGCCGCCCCACTTTGAACACCCGGAAAAAGACCTCCAGCCGGGCCGGGTCAATCCGGCGGCCGCGCAGCAGGGTCTGGAGCTGGGGCCACTTGCGGGCGTAGGCCAGCTTTACCCGCGGGTAGGTGAGCTGATAGTCGCGGAAAGCCGGGTTGGGCGGGCAGGCGGCCACCAGCATCCACAGGCTGGCGGCCAGAAAAATGTTGCGCATAGGACGGAGGGCTCCCGCGTAAGCCGTATAAGCACTGGCCACGGCTCAGCTGGGTAGCGTCAAAGAACGGAAGATTCCTACTCGAAAGTATTTGTATATAGAAGAAAAAATACGTTTCCCACCGGAGCTGATTATTGCGCTTACGCCACGTAGGAGCGTAGAAAGCCGTAGTCCGACCAGCCGCCCGTTTTTTGGCCCACCTTTTCCCGTTCCGTATACCCTTTCCCGTATCATGGCTGAATCACATTATCAACCCGACGTGCTGGGTCCCGACTTCGAGCAGCGCGTCATTGAGCAGCCCGCGGATTACGAAGGGATGGTGGTATGCACCCTGGTGCGGCTGCGCGAGCAGGCCCCGGGCCCGCGGGCGGTGCTCTACGTGCACGGCTTCACCGACTATTTCTTCCAGCGCGACATGGCCCGGGAGTACCACCGCCACGGCTTCCGCTTCTACGCCCTGGACTTGCGCAAGTACGGCCGCTCGTGGCGGCCCCACCAAACGGCCAACAACGTGCGCGACCTGGCCGAGTACTACCCCGACCTCGACGCCGCCCTGGCCCTGATGCGGGCCGAGGGCTGCGCTACCATCGTGCTCAGCGGCCACTCCACCGGCGGCCTCATTGCGGCCCTGTACGCCCAGGATGGCACCCAGCGCCAGCACCTGGCGGCCCTGTTTTTGAATAGCCCGTTTCTGGACATGCACCAAAACTGGCTCAACCGCACCGTGGGCGTGCCGCTGGCAGCGCGCCTGGGCCGCTGGTTGCCCGACGTGCAGCTGCCCGCCAACCTGCCCACCGAATACGGCCGCAGCCTGCACCGGCAGTACCAGGGCGAGTGGGACTATCACCTGCCCTGGAAGCCCATCGAAGTGTTTCCGGTGAAGCTGGGCTGGCTGCGGGCCATTCATGCCGGCCACCGCCGCGTGGCCCGGGGCTTGCACCTTGCCCAGCCCATTCTGGTGCTGCACTCCGACCAAACCGTGACTCAGGCGGGGTGGAGCGAGCAATATTTCGAAGCCGACGGGGTGCTCAACGTGTGTCATATCCGGGAGCTGAGCCCCCGGCTGGGGCCCCGCGTTACGGTGCAGGCCATTGCGGGCGGCATTCACGACCTGGTTTTGTCGCGGCCGGCGGTGCGGGCCCGGGTGTACCAGGTGCTGTTTGAGTGGCTGAACAAGGTGCTGCCGGACCTCGTCTGTCAGCCTGAACGCAGTAAAGGACCTGCCTGACCTGAGTGACAACCATAATTCAACGCCTTTAACCATATTGTTACGAGAGGTCCTGCAGTGGGAAAGCTGCTTCGCTACGCTCAGCATGACCGGTTAAGCTGGTCCGTAAGGTGTAGCGCTGGGCTCGGCAGAATGTTCTTCTCGGCTTCAGGTGGCCACGCTTTGCCCGGCCGGGAAGCATAAGCCAACCACCGCGCGGGCGGGCCGTTATAGCCAAGTCGGCCGACATACTTTCCCGGGCCGGCGCTGGCAAGATGAAAAGTACACATTGGCGCTTGGCTTTGCTGCTGGCTCTGGCCGGGTCGGCGGCACGGGCTCAGCAGGTGGCCGAGTCGTTGCGGCGGGCTCCGGGGCAGATGGTTGTGGTGGGCCACGCCGGCTCGGGTTTCTTTACCCCGCTCAATCCGTTTAACCCCCTGCCGCCGAGTAGCCTGCGCAGTGAGTTAAAAGCCCTGCACGACGGGGCCGAGGGCCTGGAAATCGACGTGCAGCTCAGCCAGGACAGCGTGCCGGTGCTCTACCACGACACCACGCTCGACACCATGACCAAAACCGGCCGGGGCTGCACCAATGAGCATTCGGCGGCCGAGCTGGTGCAGCTGCGGTTTCGCGGGGGCTGGCCCTACGACTGGTTTCAGCACGAAAAGCTGGTAACCCTGGACACGCTGCTGGCCCGCCTGGCCCGGCGGCCCGAGTTTCCTTACCTCCACCTGGATTTGCACGAAGCACTACCTTGCCTGAGTCCGGCCCAGGCCCAGCGCAACTCGGCGGCCTTGGCGCGGCAGCTGGTGCAGCGCCTGCGGCACTACGGCGTGCCGGCGGGCCGCATCCTCATCGTGTCCGACCAGGTCAGTACCCTGCGGCGCTTCCGGCAGCTGTGGCCGGCCCTGCCCCTGGGCTACGAAATTACCGACGCCTACGCGGCCAACCTGCCCCGGGCCCGGCAGGAAAAAGTGGCTGCCGTGGTACTTAATGAGACCCTGACGACACCCGCAAACGTAGCGCAGGCCCACGCCGCCGGGTTGGCCGTCGTCACATTCGGAGCCCGTTCCTCCGGCGCCATCAAGCGCCTGGTGGCTGCCAACCCCGATGCCTACGAGGTGGACAACGTGGGCAAGCTCCGGCGTATCCTGCACCGGCCAGCCGCTACTGCCAACGCTGGCGGCTCCCCGGAAACGGCAGCACAGTAAGTTGCCGCACCCTTCGGATACAGAATATAGCCGTTGGCAGATGAAAAGGTGGGGTTAAGCCAAATAACCGGCGGCGCGGCAAATAGATGCTTCTCTTTGAGAGAAATAAGGCGCTGGGAATGAGCGTCGTCACTTCTCTCACTTCTACCGCCTTTTGCCATGCGTCTTTCTACTTTCCGCCGGGTTTCCTCTTTCGTGGCCGTGTTGCTGCTGCTTTGCGCCTCTTTCAGCGCCCTGGCCGATACGCCCTTCCAGCGCGCCCGGCAGCGGGGCCGCCGCTACGTGCACCGGCCCATGTACAAGCAGTATCAGCGGCCCGCCCACCGCGGAGGGGTGTTGGCCCTGTTCGGCAAGTAAGCCGGTTCTGCGGTAAATTAAGCGGCTGGGCTATAGGGTCATCCGGCGGGGTTCGTTATTTTAAGGCTTTCCTTGAACGAATCCGGGTATGCAGGATTATTACCGCCTTCTGGGCGTAGCCGTTACGGCCTCGCCGGCTGAAATTGAGCTGGCCTATCAGCGGCAGAAAACCCGGCTGAGCCGGCGCACTGCCGACCCGGCCATGCAGGCCCGCCTGCGGGAAGTGCACACGGGCTACGAAATCCTGGCCCACCCGGGCCGGCGGCTGGCTTACAACGTTTTGCTGGCCCAGGAGCCCGCGCCCACCGTGCCCCCAGATCCGACGGCGGAGCTGATGGCGCGCTACGCCCCGGCGGCGCGCTGGCTTAATGCGGCGTTGGTTGCTTTCTGCCTGCTGCTGGGCCTCGACTGGGTGCTGCCCCTGCGGCAAATTACCAGGGAGCAGGTCTTACTCCGGCAAATTGTGTCCGTATCCTCGTCGGCTTCCGACCCGCAGATGGCCTACGACGTGACCACGCCCCGCACGGCTTTTCGGGTGCCGAGCCGCTACGGGCACCGGGTGCGCAAAGGCACGGCGTTGACGGTGTACCAAACCCCGCTGCTGGGCGTGGTGCGCCGGGTTAGCGCCCCGCCCACCACGGCCGGCGAATCCCCCGTTTTTAAGGCCTCGGGCGGCAATATCTACGGCTCATTCGGTTTGCTGCCCGTGGTGCTGCTCATTGTGGCGGTGCTGGGGTTGCTGCCGGGCCGCTCCCCCGAGTTGCGCGTCAACGCGGCAGTGGTGGGCACCCTGCTGGCCGTTGTGGCCCTGGTCGTGCTGATCTGGTTTTAGGCAAGTGCCCTAGGGCTGTAAGACTACAAAAAAAGGCTTCCCGGTGCCGGAAAGCCTTTTTTAGCGTAGCTGAAACGTACTAGGCGATGCTGCGGATTACGCCCCCGTCTACCCGTACCGAGGCGCCATTGGTGGCGGCCGCCAGCGGACTGGCCAGGTAGGCAACCATGGTGGCAATTTCGTCGGGGGTGGCAAAGCGCTGCAACAGCGACGAGGGCCGGGCATTCTGGAAAAAGTCGTGCTCGGCCTGCTCCGGGGTTTGGCCCGCAACCGAAAGCTTGGCCAAAAACTCTTGCACGCCTTCCGAGGCCGTGGGGCCCGGCAGCACCGAGTTGACGGTTACGCCGGTGCCCTTGGTTAGTTCGGCCAGGCCCCGGGCCACGCCCAGTTGGGCCGTTTTGGTGGTGCCGTAGTGAATCATTTCCTCGGGAATCTGCAGGCCCGACTCGCTGGAGATAAACAGAATCCGGCCCCAGTTCCGGGTGAGCATCAGCGGGAAATACTGGCGCGAGAGCCGCACGCCGCTGAGCACGTTGACTTCAAAAAAGCGCAGCCATTCCTCGTCGGTGATGTCGGCAAAGGGCTTGGGCTCAAAGATGCCCACGTTGTTGACCAGAATATCCACCGTGGGCACTTCGCGCAGCAGGTGCTGCACTTCGTTGGCTTGGCCAAAGTCGACGGCTACCCCGCGGATCCGGGCTTGGGGCGTGGCGGCCAGAATAGCCGCCCGGGCTTCCTCAATACGAGCACTGGTGCGGCCCGTCAGAATTACTTCGGCGCCCTCGGCGGCCAGACGCTGGGCAATGGCCAGCCCGATACCGGCCGTGGAGCCCGTGACCAGGGCCAGTTTATTGGTGAGTTGTAAGTCCATGGAATGAGCAGGCAAAAGATAAATTCCTCTCTAAACCACCCACCCCGGCTTTTGTCTTTCGGCCGGGCTCAGCCGCTACCACTGGCCGGTATTCTTCCGGACGGGCAGAGAATAAGCCCATCCGGAAGAATACCGGCTGCCTACCGCACCGTGACGAGCTGGGTCGTGACCTGCTGATTATGCTCCAGGTTGAGCACGTACAAACCGCTGGGCAGGCCGGCCGTATCAAACGTGGCGTCGGTGCTGCCCGGGCCGGGGCGCACGGTCTGCTGGGCCACGATGCGTCCGAAGGGGTTGTAGAGCGTCGCCTTTACGGACTGGTCGGTAGCCGGGGCCTGAATGCGGAGCGTGAAACGGCCCTGGGCGGGATTGGGAAACACGCTCGACTCCAGCCGGGCCGCTACGCAGCCCGGATTGCCCGTACCGCTCGGTCCGAAGCGGGCCAGATAGGTTTCCGTAAACTCGGTGGTGATGGTGCGGGCTCCAAACTGGCAACTACCCGTCAGAATGCCGCAGGTATATACCGTATTGTGGCCGTCCAGGGCCAGGACTGTCCCGGTGCTGGTACCCGGGCCGCCCACCAGGTCCGTCGATTTCAGCTTGCCATTGGGCAGCAACTGGGCAATAAAGCCCTGGTAGGCCGTCGTGATACTCTCGGAGCCGGTTAGGTAGGTGCTGCCCGAGTGCTTGTCGACGGCAATGTTGGTAGGAAAGTCATAATTAGCCCCGCCCAGGCGCGTGGCCCACTCGGCCTGGCCCTGCCGGTTGTAGCGCGCCACGTAGATATCGTTGTCGCCGGTGCTGGTGAGCGTAGTGCCGCCCAGCGTAGCCGTACCGCTGAAGCCATTGGCCACGTATATTTTGCCGGCCCGGTCGGTGGCCAGACATTTGCCGTCACCGTTGCCGTTGGGCGCCTGCAGCCAGCGCAGCTGCCCGTTGCGGGCGTCGAAGCGGGCCATAAAGACGCTGTTGTCGTAGCCAGCCGGCTGCACCGTGGTGCCATCCAGGGCCAGCGTGCCGAAGAAGTTGCCGCTCACGTAGCAGTTGCCCTCCGCGTCTACGGCCGCGCCCCGGCCCTGGCTGAAAGCGTAGTCGGCCGGCTTGTTCCACACTTTGGCCCAGCGCACCGCACCCTGGGGCGAGTAGCTGGCCACGAAGGCCTGGCCCTGGCGGTTCGTGAAGCTCTGCTCCCCAATCTGCACCGTGGTGCCGCTCACGTTGCCCGTCACAAAGCTGTTACCCGCCTGATCTACGGCTATGGCCCAGCCCGCATTGCCGGCGCCGTAGCGGTCCTGACTGGTACTGCTTATCTGGCGTGCCCACTGCACCCGGCCGGCCGGGCTGCATTTGAGAACCAGCACGTCTTGTCCGTAGCTGCTCTGCGAGGTGATGCTGCCTCCCGGGTAAGTGAGTGTGCCCTGAAAGAGGCCCGTCAGGTAGCAGTTGCCTAGCGCGTCCAGGGCCAGGCCGGTGGGCAGCACTTGCAGGCTGGCCGGTATTGTGGTAGCGCGCAGCACGGTGCCGGCCGCATTGAGCTTGGCAATATACAGGCAGGGGCCCGGGTTGGTGAGCTCAGTAGCACCCAGCTGCAGTCGGTCGGTGAAATTACCGGTAATGTAAAAATCACCGTTGGCATCAGTAGCCAGCGCCATAATAGGGTTGCTACCGGCCACTGCCCGGACCCAGTTCCAGGTGGCGGGTTGGGCCCGGGCAGTCAGGCAGGCAAACAGAGCGAGAGCAAGGAATAGTTGTTTCATAGCAGCACGGAGCGGGTGAGAGATGGAAGAAAAGAGGGAAAAAATATGATTTAGGTTTTGGTGAAGCCACTAAGACAGTTGCCGGCCCTGGGGTGGGCCGCATTCGACGGAAAAAAAGAGGGAGGCCCGGTAAGACCCGCGCCGCGCGTATCAGATTCACCCGTTTCGCCAACGGGTAGAGTATTTGCTAACGAGTTATTAATCTGCTACCTGCACTATTGCGGGCGGTAAATGCCTTGCCGCCTGCTAACCAAGCTCCGAATACTGACCTGTTCGGAGCCGGGTACCACGATCCAACTGCTTATCCTAAAAATGAAATTATTAAATCTTATTTATAAACGGCATTATCCAAGAAAAAAGAATTTTGGCCTCACCCGTTTGGACCATTCTAGTGTTCGGCTTACCCACCGCTGAATCAGCGGCGCACTTACCCGGCCTGGGCCCCATTGCTGGCTCGGTGAGCCACGCAACTAGTGGTCCATAATGCGCCAAGCCCCGTCCCGGCAGTGGGAAAGGGCTTGGAATACCAATCAGGCGGCGGATAAGGTAAGGCCGCGGGCTGGGGCTAGCGGCTTACTGCCCTACCGCTGGCCGGGCTTTATAGCCGGCTCAAACTCAGCGTTTCGCCGGCCTGCAGGGCGTGTACGGTTACGGCCCCCGCGGGCGGGAGGTGCTGCCGCAGTTGCTCGGGCGTGCCCACCAGCGACGCAAACGTGCCGTAGTGAAACGGCACCACGTGGCGCACTCCCAGCAGCCGCGCCGCCACGGCCGCCTCCCGCGGACCCATGGTGTACCGGTCGCCGATGGGCAGCAGGGCCACGGTGGGCTGGTAGAGCTCGGCCAGCAGCTGCATGTCGCCAAACAGGGCCGTGTCGCCGGCGCAGTACACTACTACGCCGTCCGACAGGGCCAGGATATAGCCCACGGCCTCGTGCCGAAAGCCGGTTTTGTTGCCGGGCAGGTCCACGTGGGCCGCGTGCTGGGCCAGGGTCATGGTCAGGCGCAGGTCCAGCAGATCGATGCCGCCACCCACGTTCATGGGCTCAAACTGCGCGGCGGGAACGCCCTGTTCGTAGAGGTAGAACCGCACCGCCGCCGGGGCCACTATCCGGGCCCCGGTGCGGGCCAGTAGCGCGGGTAGGGCGGAGTCAAAATGGTCGTCGTGGCCGTGGGTAATGAGCACCAGGTCGGCCCGCTCGGGCTCCCGCAGCTCGGCCGGCACGAAGGGGTTGTCGGTTAGCCACGGGTCTAGCAGGATAACCCGGCCTTCGGGCGTGGTGATGCGGAAGCTGGCGTGGCCGAGCAACTGCAGCTGGGAGGAAGCAGGCATAGGAGGGGAGAATTCGGCTTCTAAATCCAGCCCGGGGCTTCTGGTAAACCTAGCCTGAGCTGTAGCTAGGCGGCCAGAACTACCCCGGGCTTGGGCTGCGCTTACTGCTTGACCAAGCGCTGAGTTACGCTGCCGGCCGCCGTTTGCAGGCGGATGCTGTACACGCCGGCGGGCAGGGCACTCAGGTCGAGGGCGTGGGTGGTAGCCCCGGCGGGCAGCGGCACCGTGCGCACGGTTTGGCCCAGCAGATTGAGCACTGCCGCGCTGCGGGCGGCGCCGTTCCAGCGCAGCGTAACCAGGCCCGTGGTGGGGTTAGGGTAAATTTCGGCCGCCAGGTTTCTGGCGGCTGGGCCCGTATTGCTGAGCAGCACGAAGGCCGAGTAGGTGTAGAGGTCGGAGTTGACGTAGCTGGCCGTGCGGCTGGGCTCGTAAACCTGGGTGAGCAGGCGCAGCAGTTCGCCCGTCGAGGCGTAGCGCCGGGTGGTCCGCTCGCCGTACTCCAGGCTCCAGGCATTGTTGAGCCATTCCTCCGAGGTATACTCCGTGTTGTTGTGCTGGGCGTCGTAAGTCAGCTTTTCACGGAAGAAATTCTGCCAGCTGCCGCCACGCACGTTTTCTTCCGCCGTAACGGTGAAGCTGTCATTGGCCCCGAACACGTAGGTAAAGCGCGTGGCGGGTTGCCACTGACCCTGCCACGTTTCCTGCAGCACCGTGGCGTATTGCCGCTTGCTCCAGTTGTGCCAGGTGTAGGTGAAGCGGGCCTGATCCTGCCACGCCCCCTGCTCCCAGCGCTGCTCCACCATTGAGGTCCACTCATTGTTGGTCGATACGGAGTAAGTCAGCTTCTGCGAATTAACGAAAGTGCCCATGTCGAAGTCCTGCACTACCTGGGTGAGCAGCACGCCGGCCGAGTTGTAGGTCAGCTGGTAGCGGTTGCCGTCGTTGGTAAGCCAGGCCGAGCCGGTCCATTCCTGGTACAGGGCCTCGGTGATGCTGCCGCGGGCGTCGTAGGTGGCCGCGTAGCGGCCCGTGTTCAGCCAGGCCGTGCCGCTCCAGGTCTGGTATACTTCCTCGGTGTTCAGGCCCTGGCCGTTGTAGCTGTAGAGGCTGCGGTAGAGGGGGGCCTGGGTGGCGGAGTCGGCCACGGCTTCCTGGGTCAGGCGGCCCTGGGCGTCGTAGGCGTAGGTTTCCACCGTGGCCTTGGTCCAGCTGTTGTTCGTCGAGTTCCAGCTGTGGTGCACGGCCCGGCCGGGCTGCGAGAGGCTGGTGGCGTGGCGCAGGGCCGGGGCGCTACCGGCCGCCGAAGCCGGAGCAGCATGCAAAAGCTGGCGCGAGCGGCTCTCGGGCAGCTGCCGGGTGGGGGTGGCAACTTGGGCGGAAGCCCCGAAGGTAGTCCCAAGCAATAGCCCGGTCAGAAGGGTAACAATGCGCATAGAACAGATAGGTCAGGAGAGAAAAGTAGGCCAAGGTACACTCTGCCCGGTTCCCGCACTGCGCCCGGTCGTTACCTTATCCTTATGTTATTAAGCTTGCCGCCGCACGGAGCATTATCCAATACCTTGCTGCTGCTTCCCTGTGTACTTATGGCAACTGCCTGTGCCCGCGGCTACGCCTTCGTTGTTTTCTATCCGCCTCCTGGCCGTGGCTGCCCTGGGCCGCACCGTGCGCGAGCAAACCTTTGCCGCTGCCGCCCAGCCTCAGCGCTTATCGGTGGCAGATCTTAAGCCGGGTATCCACCAGGTGCGCGCTCCGCTCAGCACTGGTCAGCTAGCCGCCGCCGTTTTGCAGGTGCAGTAGGCGGTAGTAGAAAAGCAACAGCACAACCGGCCCGGCTTTCTATATAGCCGGGCCGGTTGTGCTGTTGAGAATCCTGCCGGCCTAGCCCCAGATGGGCTGCCAGGGCTGCTCGACTACGGCCGCCGTGTTGGTAGAAAGGTAGTCGTTGTAGAGCTGCTCGGCCTGGCCCTGACTGATAAGCGGCTTGCCTTCGATGGGTAGCACCAGCAGTGGGGCGCCGGGCCCGAGCTGCAGGGCCGTGCTCAGCTCCTGGTGCAGCCGGGCTACGTCGCCCGGGTAGGCTTCCTGAATCTTGACGACGGTCAGGGCCTGGCCCTGGTGCTCGAGGCGGGCAAACACGCCGGCCGGAATAATCGGGTTGGGTTCCATGCAGAAAAAGTGAGGTGGTAGCTTCCCTCTACGCATAACCGGTCGGCTGAGGTCAGCGTCCGGCATACAACCGCAGGGAATGAACCCGCCCGACTGGGGCCGTCTACAGAATCTGGGAGCTGTCCAGGGCCGTTTGCCCGCCCACGCTGCCCGGCAGCCGGGTGCGGCCCAGCAGCTGCGCCAGCTTCTTGGGCAGCTCGCTCACCAGCAGGGGCACCACCGGCCGGGCCACGAGGTGGTAGCGGGAGTCGGCGCGCTCGTGCAGGCGGGTCTTCTCGAAGGAAAACAGCCCCCGGCGGGCGTAGCGGGCAAAGCTCTGGTAGCCGCCGGCCGCCTCGGCCCCGTCTTCTACTTCCGCCGCCTCGGCCGCAGTAGTGTCGGGCAGGGTCAGGAAGTAGTGGTGCAGCTCAAGCAGCACTTCCTGGGAGGCCGCCACCGATTCGGGCAGAATGCCGCCGCCCGAGGCCACGTGCAGAATGTGGCCCTCGGCGTCCACGGCAAACCAATCAATGTCGGCGTCTTCCTGGTCTAGTTCGTCGATGTGCATAGGGGAGGGGGAGGTAGGGTCCGCCGCAAAGATACTCCGGGAGTTCAGCGGAAGGCGGTACTCCCGGAAAGCTCGTGCTAAGCACCGGTAGTAGCTGAAGCAGCGGCGCCATCACGCCGCATCGCCGGGCGACGGCAGGAACCCTACTCCGGGGGGGGGCACTAGAAAGCCGCGCCTCTGCACTAGGCAGAAACGCGGCTTAGCAAAGCTCCGCGCGGGGCTAGGCTTCCGAAGCGGGCGGGGCGTCGGTGAGGAGGTAGAGCTTCTGCTTGACGGGGTCGGTGGGGAAGGCCCGCTTGGCGGCCTTGCTCAGCTGCTGCCCGTAGCCGTAGGCCTGGTTCTGGAGGCGCACGTAGTCCTGGGAGCCTTCCGTATTCGAGCCTTTGCGCACCTCCTGGGTGGTATCGGCCTGGTTCAAATCCTGGCTGAGCTGCTTGAGCGTGGCCAGCTTCGGGGCCCCGAAGCCGTGCCCACTCAGGTCGGCCAGGTCGCGGGTGGCGGTAGCAACGGCCGTTTCCAGCAGGGCCCGCATCTTATCGTGCTTCTTGCGGGCCGGGACATACTGCTTCTTGCCGTACTGGTCGAGGCGGCCGGCGTTGTTGGGGTAAGCCTGCTCCACGTAGTAAAACAGGGCCTGCACCTGGGTGCGGGCCTGCTCCATGAGCGCCTCCACGTCCTGGGTATTCTCCTTCAGGCCCCCGCGCAGGGTGGTGCCGGAGGTGGCCTTGTCGGCCTGGTCCAGGGCCGCCAGCCACTGGGTACCGAAGGCGGCGGTAAGCTTGGGGTCGAAGGCCGTGAAAGCGGCCACATCCTTGAGATAATGCCCGTGCATGGTGCGCATGTTCTGGCGCATGGTGCTGTCGGGGCCAGAGTATTGGCGCTCCTCGGGTTGATTCTTTTTCATACGCGTAATAAGTTGGTTAAGAGGTAAATGAATAGATGCTCAACAGTACTAAATATCTGATTCATAACCTATAGCCGGCTACTGCCCGCCACCGGTGGAAACCATCGCAGGGCCGGTGGAAATGAGGGCAGAGACGGTGGCAATGACCGCAGAGACGGTGGCAATGATCTAAGGGATGGTGGAAACCATCGTAGGGACAGTGGCAACGATTAAAGAGACGGTGGCAACGACCTAAGAGCCGCCGGCAAGCATCGCAGGGGCAGCGGCAGTGGCCGCAGAGGCGGCGGGGGCGAGGGGAGAAACGAAACCGGCCCGCTGGTGGGCAGGCCGGAATTATACATGTGTGTTAAAAAGGGCTCCTTGGTATTATCAAAGTTCTGATGACTTGTAGGTAAGGAATCGGCGAAAGAGGTTTATATAAACCTTGTGGCAAAGTTCTGCATCTTCTAGTGCATTATGATATTCGGATCTTTCTATATTAAAATAGTTAGTGCAGTCACTTAGGGATTTTATATTTTCATCTATTACGTTTAAAGAAGCTGCTATTTTAGATACAGATTGCACATCTAGATGGCGATACTTTATTTGCTTGAATAAAGTATCCATGTTGTTATTTGTGCACATTTTTTTGAAAAATGCGACATCAAAGCCTATATTCCAAGCGCCAAAACAATAATTGCAGCCGAATTCAGTAAAAAACTTTTGCAAAACTTGTTTTTGACTAGGGCTGCTTTTTAAGGTTTGATATTCAATTCCATGTATTTTTGTGGCGTCATTATTTTTTAGTTCATGATTTATCTTAATTCTTGAAGTAAATGTTTTTTGAATATTCCCATACTCATCAGATAGTATGGCCCCAATTTCGATTGGCTCATCAGTGTATGGGTCAATACCGGTTGTTTCAAAATCTATAAAACACACAGGTGTGTCGAAAAACTTCAGTTTTTTAGAATTCATACTTTTCAAAAAAATTGGGGTCGCTTGTAACGCTTTCCAGTTCAGTCATGCATTTATTGAAAACGCATTCATCATTATTTGTCTTTTTAAACAAAAAGGCGAATGGTTTGACAGCTTTTACATGTGAGATCTTAGAGGGGCAGAATAATATGCTATCATCAAACCTGTAAAACGAGTAGAATACAGGATGGCGTTTCATTAAAATCAGCCTGACTTTTGCTTTAAGCTGTTTT
The DNA here is from genome assembly GCF_002797555.1 of Hymenobacter chitinivorans DSM 11115. Lineage (NCBI taxonomy): Bacteria > Pseudomonadati > Bacteroidota > Cytophagia > Cytophagales > Hymenobacteraceae > Hymenobacter > Hymenobacter chitinivorans. The sequence continues at coordinate 25,673 of NZ_PGFA01000005.1, forward strand.
CTAGCCTTTAAGTCGTTGAACTGCAGAACCAGCATGTTTCTAGTGTCGAGTATTTTCTGGCGTGTGTTGCTAGTTGTTCCTCCATTAGCCCAGTGTTGCTCAAGTGCATCAATGAATATGTTGTCATGGTGATAAATATATATGTTTAACTCTTTGCCTTTTTGTTTTGCAATATTTATTAGTGTGTCGTTATAGGTGTTGAATAGGGTCTGCCCATAGGTTAAATACATATCAACTCTGTTCGACTTGACAAGATAATTTCTGAAATTAAAGTCGCTAAAGCTCGGGTAATATTCTGTTAGACCTGCATTGATTACCTCTTTTGAAATATTGAAATGCTGAAGCATGTTATTATAAACTTCTTCTCTTGTGAATATTTCAAAATATAGTCCTACTAGTACGCCAGTTAGTATAGCAATTGAAACATTTGACAATATATTAATGTAAGGTATTGCGTCGCTATTAGGATTTTTTGATTTAAAAAGCTCTGAGCCAAGTATAACTATGAAGGCCAATAAAAGAATGATGAATTGTTTGGATGTGAAAAATTTCGCGTTCATAATAATTAGTTAAAAATTGAAATTTGATTGAAACAAAAATAGTTTAATTCTGCTCCTATAACTTCCGCAGAATCTCCTGGGCCGCCACCGCAATGACCGTTCCCGGGCCATACACGCCGACGACGCCGGCCGAGTAGAGGAAGTCGTAGTCCTGGGCGGGGATGACGCCGCCGGCAATGACAAGGATGTCTTCGCGGCCGAGCTGCCGCAGCTCCTGGATCAGCTGGGGAATCAGGGTTTTGTGGCCGGCGGCGAGGCTGCTCACGCCCACCACGTGCACGTCGTTTTCGGTGGCCTGGCGGGCTACTTCGCCGGGCGTCTGGAACAGGGGCGCGATGTCCACGTCGAAGCCCACGTCGGCAAAGGAGGTGGCAATGATCTTGGAGCCCCGGTCGTGGCCGTCCTGGCCCATTTTGGCCACCATCATGCGGGGGCGGCGGCCTTCGGCGGCGGCAAAGGCATCGGCGGCGGCCCGGGCCTTGGCAAACTCCTCATCGTAGTTCATCTCGGCCGAGTACACGCCCGAAATAGCCCGAATAGTGGCCTGGTGGCGGCCGTACACGGCTTCCAGGGCATCGGAAATCTCACCCAGGGTAGCGCGCAGGCGGGCGGCTTGCACGGCCAGTTCTAAAAGGTTGCTGGAAGTTGATTGTTGATTGTTGGCTCCTCCGGCGCGGGCGGCATCCGTTAGAGCTTGCAGGGCGGCTTTTACGGCCTCGTTGTCGCGCTCGGCTTTGATCTTGGTGAGACGGGCAATCTGGGACTCGCGCACGGCGGCGTTGTCGATGTCGAGCACGTCGATTTGCTGCTCCTGGCCCAGCTGCCGGTCGGTGAGGCGGTACTTATTCACGCCCACCACCACTTCCTTGCCCGAGTCGATGCGGGCCTGCTTGCGGGCCGAGGCTTCCTCGATGCGCATCTTGGGCAGACCGGTTTCAATGGCCTTGGCCATGCCGCCCAGGCTTTCCACCTCCTGAATCAGGGCCCAGGCTTTGTCGGCCAGCTCGTGGGTCAGGCTCTCCACGTAGTAGGAGCCGCCCCAGGGGTCCACGACGCGGGTAATGTCGGTTTCGTGCTGCAAATACAGCTGGGTGTTGCGGGCAATGCGGGCCGAGAAGTCGGTGGGCAGGGCAATGGCCTCGTCGAGGGCGTTGGTGTGCAGGCTCTGAGTGCCGCCCAGGGCCGCGGCCAGGGCCTCAATGGCGGTGCGGGCCACGTTGTTGAAGGGGTCCTGCTCGGTGAGCGAGTAGCCCGAGGTCTGGCAGTGGGTGCGCAACGCCAGGCTTTTCGGGTTCTGGGGGTTAAACTGCTTCATGAGCTTGGCCCAGAGCAGGCGGCCGGCCCGGAGCTTGGCAATTTCCATGAAGTGGTTCATGCCGATGGCCCAGAAGAAGGAAAGGCGGGGCGCAAATTGGTCTACGTCCATGCCCACGGCCAGGCCGGCGCGCACGTACTCCAGGCCGTCGGCCAGGGTGTAGGCCAGCTCAATATCGGCCGTGGCCCCGGCTTCCTGCATGTGGTAGCCCGAGATGCTGATGGAGTTGAACTTGGGCATGTGCTTCGCGGTGTAGGCGAAGATGTCGGCAATGATGCGCATGCTCGGCTCGGGCGGGTAGATATAGGTGTTGCGCACCATGAACTCCTTCAGAATGTCGTTCTGAATGGTGCCCGCCAGCTTCTCGGGACTCACGCCCTGCTCCTCGGCAGCGGTGATATAAAAGGCCATAATCGGCAGCACGGCCCCGTTCATGGTCATCGACACCGACATCTGGTCCAGCGGAATCTGGTCGAACAAGATCTTCATGTCCTCCACCGAGTCGATGGCCACGCCGGCCTTGCCCACGTCACCTTCCACGCGGGGGTGGTCGGAGTCGTAGCCCCGGTGGGTGGCCAGGTCGAAGGCCACCGACAGGCCCTTTTGGCCGCCGGCCAGGTTGCGGCGGTAAAAGGCGTTGGATTCCTCGGCCGTGCTAAAGCCCGCGTACTGCCGGATGGTCCAGGGGTTCTGCACGTACATCGTGGCGTAGGGTCCGCGCAAATAGGGAGCCACGCCCGCGCCGAAACCCAGGTGGTCGAGGCCGGCCACGTCCTGGGCCGAGTAATGGCTTTTCACCGTGATGCCCTCGGGGGTAGGGGTGCCGTCGGTGGCGGGAGCCGGGGCGGGGAGGGGAGCGGCGTTATAGGGAATATGGGCGAAGTCGGGTTTCATCGGGCAAGCGGTAGGCCGGGTGGGCAGAGACGAAATGAGGCAGGAAAGATACTGGGTTTAGATGGAAAGAATTTTTCCAATCCTATTAGCAAGCAGAGAATAATATTCTATATTTGACTATTCTTATCCCTTACTCATTATTCAATAAGTGAATGTTTAAAAACTTACTCTCGGGGTATTCTTGTGCTTTATCCCTGTTGGCCGCCACCTTATTGCTGGCCACCCCCGCCCAAGCCCAAACCGGGCGCCAGCCGGGTTACATCGTGCCCTTAGCTGGTGACACCATTAGGGGTACGGTGATTATAAACCGCGGCCAGCGCAATGCCCAGGCCTGCGAGTTTGAGGCGGCGGGTCAGGCAACGGCCAAGCAGTACAGCCCTGCTGAGTTGCGGGGCTACGGCACTGCTGCCGGACAGAGCTACGAAAGTCAGGCCCTACCCTTAACTGCCGCTGCCGTCCCCCAGCCGGTATTTCTGGAAGTGGTGACGCGAGGTGCCCTGACGTTGTACGTACTGCAAAGTGGCAACGCCGAGCGGTTTTTTCTGGCGGGCTACCGACCCGGCAAGCTCGTCGAGCTGGAGTTGCGCACGGCCATGGTGCAGCGGGGTGCCCAGCAGTTTCTGGCCAAGCAGCGCTTGTATCAGGACACGCTGGCCCAGGCTTTTCAGGCTTGCCCGGCCCAGGCCAAGCGGGCTGCCATTGCCGAGTTCCGGCTGGCCGATTTGGAAAAGGCGGTACGCGGCTACAACTTGTGCGCGGCGCCGCAAACGGTTGGTAAGCAGGCGGCCAAACGCGGCAGCTTCGGTTTGGGAATCATTGGGGGCCTAAGCATTTTTGATCAGCTAACCCTGGGCCCCGGGGATAATACCGACGACTTCAACCAGGACTACACCGGGAAGAATACTTTCCGGGGCGGACTGGAAGCGGTGTTTACGCCCGGTTTCAAAGGAGCTCCCCTGACGGTGCGGGCTACGTTGCTGTACGAGCCGGGGCGCACGTTTACTTCTGAGCGCAATTTCTTTCCCCAGCAGTCTTACAACAAAAAGGCAGTATTGGAATTCGACTACGTGTCATTTTCGACGATACTGCGCTACCGGCTCGGCCAGCACCGCCTGCGGCCGTATTTTGAGGCCGGCCCGGCCCTCAATATCATTACCCGCGTCAAGCAGGACTACCTCACGTTTACGTCAACTACTTCGGGCAGCAAGCCCTACAATGAGAAGCTGATCGGTTACTATCACTACCTCACCCTCGGCGGTGGAGCCGGGGTCGGGATTGAAGCGCCGATGCCCGCCGGGAATACGCTCTGGCTTGGCATACGGGCCGCCGCAACGCCGGGACCAGCCAAATTCACGGAGCGGTCTGCCGTTACCAGCCTTGCCGTACTGGTTGGCTATACCCTGGGCCGCTAGCTGCCTCTACTAATGCTCAGGTATTGACCTCAGTGCCGATGCTTCACTAGTCACTAGTCAGGTTTCACCCACAAAAAGGGCCCGCTGCTTCGGCAACGGGCCCTTTTTTGTGGGTGGTGGTCAACGCCGGCCCTGCAGGCGGGCCAGTACGTCTTCGGTACTGTAGCCCTCCACGTTGAATTCCTTGAAGCCGAATAGGGTGACGGCCTCCTGCATCGTGGCCAGGTCGGCAGTGAGTAGGGTGGGCGGGATGAAGTCGGGCTCATCCACGGGCACACGGCACACTACCCGGGCAAAGTGGCCAAACTGGTCGGGCGTGGCATACATCAGCGTGGCGGCTTCGGGCGTCGAAAACAGCACCGAGAGCGTACCTTCCGGGTGGCTGGCTTTCAGGGCCAGACGCTCCTGCAAGGGTAGCAGCCGCAGAAACGACTCCAGAATCAGTTGGTTGGTATGGGTACCCAGCAGTACGACGGCCGCCCGGCGGCGCTTTTTCTCCCGGCGCTGAAAGTGCAGGGCCGTGGCCAGGCGCAGCACTTCCGACGGGTAAGCGGCCCGCGTCGAGTCGAAGTCCTTGCTGCGCAGCAGGCGTTTGGGGTTGTAGTCGAAATGCTCCTGGGAGTTCTGAAACCGGTTGGTACCCACAATGACCTGCTCGCCGGCGGCAATGCGCTGAAACTGGCTTTGGGCCACTGCGTGCAGCTCTTGCAGCACCATGCCCAGGGCGGCCGGCAGGCCCTCAGCGGCTTCCACCCGCTGAAACAGCGCCCAGGCCTCGCGGGCCAGCTGGTCGGTAATCGTTTCCAGATAATAGGAGCCCGCCGCCGGATCAGCCACGCGGTTCAGACCTGCTTCCTCGCGCAGAATCACGGGCAGGTTGCGGGCCAGGCGGCTGGAAAACTCGTTTGGAGACTGATAAATTCGGTCGAAGGGGGCTACGCTGACGGCTGTGGCCCCGCCCAGCACGGCGGCCATGGTTTCGGTCGTGACGCGCAGCAGGTTGGTGTGCGGGTCGAGCGTGGTTTGTGACCAGGTGGAGGTAACGGCAAAGATGGGCAGGGCCGGAGCTAGGTCGGCGGGCAAGCCAAAGGCGTGCAGCAGCGTGGCCCAGAGCCGGCGCAGGGCCCGCAGCTTGGCTATTTCGAAAAAGTAATTCGGGTTCAGAGCCACCTGCACCTGCAAAGCCGCGGCCACCTGCTGCACCGTCACGTCGGCCGAAGGTAATTGCTCCAGATACGTGGCCGCCGCGGCCAGCACGAAGCCGATCTGCTGGGTAACGGTCCCGCCGCGGTTGGCAAAGAAGGCCCCATTGAGCGTCAGAGCCCGAAACTCGGGCATGGCTTTGGTCAGGGTCAGAACCGTGCGCAGCTCCGCCAACTGATGGGCCAGGTCGGGGGAGTGGTCCGTTACGGGGTCGAAGCGTAGAAAGCCCCGCAGCGTGGGCGTGCCCGTGGCCAGCAGCCGCTCCACGAAGCTGACCGCCCCGAGCCGGATGGAGTAACCCACGTAAGAGGTAGCCAGCGGCAGCTTTTCGTGCAGGTAAGCCACGTCGAAAGCCGCGGCGTCCGTTAGTTCGAAATAGGCCCCATCGGCACCCCGGGTCAGCGCGTCGGCGGCCCGGTCGATGGCCGTGTGGCCCTTGTCAGCGGCGCCTACGGTGTAGGTCGGCAGGTTGAGCCAGTCGCGAGAGGTGCTGGTAGGCGCTTCGGTAGCCGGTAGTGCCTCCAGGGCTTCACGGTGGTAAAAGGGCTGCACCACCAGGCCCTCCGGCGTGTGCCATTCCAGTGAGGCCGGGTCGGCACCCTTCAGGTCGCGGCTGATGCGCTGCTGCCAAGCTGCGGTGCTGATGGGGTCAAATTCGGAAAAGGAAACGGGCGTAGCGCGCGGGGTGTCGGCCATTGGGAGGGAGGTGAAGCCAGAAAACGGAACTGCCGGATCGGACGGGTTAAAGATACCGGATTGGGGCCAGAACGACCACCGCCCACGCACGGTAGCCGCCGCTGGTGGCGCCCCGACTGGGCCGGTCTGGCAATGGTTCGCTCCGTGCCTACGCTCTTGCGGTTGACTTTTGGTTGCTCACATTGAAGGGTTTAGAGGCGCTGGTACTAGGCCGGGCCACACGTTTGGCCAAGGCCCGGGTCCCAGCGGATTTCCGGCCCGGCAGGAGCCTTACGCCCTGCGGCAACACGCGGCAAGACGAAATCCATAACTGCAGTACCCCACCCCGGACGGCGCAAAGCCGTTTTTGGCGGGACCGGGGCGAGAGTTTGCCCGGTTACTAAACTCAGGCACTACCAAGGGTTGTTAGGCGTTAAGCTTACCAAATACCCGTCGCCGCCGTACCTTTGCCCTCCGCCTATTCCTGATTGCATGTCTTTCTTCCGTTCCCCCGCCTCGGCTCTGAGCTTTTTGCTGGCGGCCTCGCTTACCGTCGGCTGTCAGCGCGGCCCCTACCAGGCCACGCCCGCCCTGGCGCCCGTTACGGGCCAGCCCGTAACCAAAGCCCTGCCCGACGAGCCCAGGGCCGCCGCTACTATTGAGCCCTACAAGCAGCGCGTGACTCAGCAAATGAACGAGGTGCTGGGCGTGGCCCCTGTGGCCGTCACCAAAAACAGCGGGGAGTCGCCGCTGGCTAACTTCGTGGCCGACATTCAGCGGGAGCGGGCTAGCCAAGCCCTGGGCCAGCCCATCGACGCGGGCGTGATGACCAACGGCGGCCTGCGCGCAGCCCTGCCCGCCGGCCCCATCACCATGGGCTCCATCTTCGAGTTGATGCCCTTCGAAAACGAGCTGGTGGTGCTCGATACGCCCGGCCCCGTGATGCAGGACATGCTCAACTACGCGGCCCGCATCAAAATGGCCCTGTCAAACGTGACCTACACCGTGGGCGCCGACGGCAAGCCTTCCAACGTGCTCATCGGCGGCAAGCCCTTTGACCCGACCCGCACGTACACCATTGCCATTTCCGACTACTTGGCCGGCGGTGGCGACCAAATGGTGTTCTTCAAAGCCATTAAGCCCCGTAGCACCGGCGTGCTGCTGCGCACGGCCATCGTGGACCACATCCGCAGCCTGACCAAAGCCGGCAAACCCGTCGAAGCCAAAGTCGAGGGAAGAGTGAAAGTAATGTGAGGCTGATGTGCTAATGTGGGAATGTGCTCAGGTGCTGATGAACCAGATGAATTACGGCTAATTCAGCATTAATCAGTAATGAGTAGCTCACCAGCACATTTTTACCTTTCTCACATTCTTCGCATTAGGCATTGGCACATCCGCACATTAATCATTAGCACATTAACGCCATGAATCGTCGCGATTTTCTCAAGCATACGTCGTTGGGGGCTGCCAGCCTGGGGCTGCTGGGCCTGAGCCTGCCGGCCGTGGGCCGGGATACTAAAAACGTGCGCCTGACCATTCTGCACACCAACGACATGCATTCGCGCATTGAGCCGTTTCCGGACAACAGCGCGCAGTGGGCCGGTATGGGCGGCATGGCCCGGCGCGCCAGCCTGATCGAGCAGATTCGCAAGCAGGAGCCCAACGTGCTGCTGCTCGACTCGGGCGACATCTGGCAGGGCACGCCCTACTTCAACTTCTTCAACGGGGAACTGGAGTACAAGCTCATGACCCAGATGGCCTACGACGCCAGCACCCTGGGTAACCACGACTTCGACAACGGCCTGGAAGGGCTGAAAAAGCAGCTGCCCAACGCCGGCTTTCCCTTCCTGATTGCCAACTACGACTTCTCCCAGACCATCCTGGCCGGGCAGTTTAAGCCTTATAAAGTCTTCGAAAAAGCCGGCATGCGCATCGGCGTCTTCGGCATCGGTATCGAAATGCAGGGCCTCATTGCGGACCGCAACATCGGCGGCACCAAGTACCTGGACCCCGTGGCCGTATCGCAAACTATGGTGGCCACCCTGCGCGGGGCCGAGCGGTGCGACATGGTCATTTGCCTCTCGCACTTGGGCTACAAGTACGAAAGCGCCAAAATCGACGACCACAAGCTGGCCGCCCAGGTGCCCGGCATCGACCTGATCCTGGGCGGGCACACCCACACCTTCCTGGAAAAGCCCGACGTCATCCTGGGTTCCGGCGGCCACCAGACGCTGATCAACCAGGTGGGTTGGTCGGGTATCAACCTGGGCCGGCTCGACTACAGCTTCGAGCACGGCACCAAACGTTTGGCCGTGGCCAGCTCAGCCGTAGTACCTGTGACGACGGCGTGAGAAAAGCAAGGAAAACAGCGTTTTTTTGTATCGTGAGTTTTCCACATTTTTGTCTCCCCCTAGAAAAAACGGCTCAACTTTGAGCCGTTCCTGACCCTATTGTCCGCCCGCTAAGCACTTGTTGCTTTTGTCTTAACTAATTGATGCTGAAGGATTGCCGAACCGTATGGGCCAACTGTCTTCGCGTCATCAAGGCTAATATTGGTGAGCAGAGCTTCCGCACGTGGTTTGAGCCAATCGTGCCGGTGCAGCTCCACAATAACGTTTTGATCATCCAGGTGCCCAGCCAGTTTTTCTACGAATGGCTGGAGGAGCACTATGTCGATGTATTAAAGAAAGGCATCTACCAGGAGCTCGGGCCGGAGGGGCGGTTAGAGTATTCCATTGTCGTTGACCAGGGCAACAGTCAGAACAAGCCCCGCACGGTTAATATCCCCACGGCCCGCAAGGCGGCCGCGCCCACCCAGGCCGCGACGCCCGCCGCCGCCATTGCCGCCAGCGCCCTAACCGGCTCGGCCCGCAACGTGGCCGCCGCGGCCGCCTCGCCCGACATGAGCAACACCTTGCGCAACCCGTTCGAAGCCACCAAGGCCATCGACCGGAACTACGTCAAGTCCCAGCTCAACAACACGTACTCGTTTGAGAACTACGTGGAGGGCGACTGTAACCGCCTGGCCCGCTCGGCCGGCCTCGCCGTGGCCAACAAGCCCGGCACGACCAGCTTCAACCCGCTGATGATTTACGGCGGGGTGGGGCTGGGCAAAACCCATTTGGTGCAGGCCATCGGCAACCACATCAAGGCCACCTCGCCCGATAAGTTCGTGCTCTACGTCTCGGCCGAGAAGTTCACGAACCAGTTTATCGAGAGCCTGCGCAACAACGGGGTGCAGGACTTCGCCAACTTCTACCTGCTCGTCGACATCCTGATTCTGGACGACGTGCAGTTTCTCTCGGGCAAGGACAAAACCCAGGAGATGTTCTTCCACATCTTCAACCACCTGCACCAGGCCGGCAAGCAAATCGTGATGACCTCCGATAGGCCCCCGCGCGACCTGAACGGGTTGGAGGACCGGCTGTTGTCGCGCTTTAAGTGGGGCCTCACCGCCGACTTGCAGAGCCCCGACTTCGAGACCCGCATGGCCATCATCCAGAACAAGATGGAGCAGGACGGCATCGACATTCCGCCCCAGGTGGTGGAGTACCTGGCCCACTCGGTGAATACCAACGTGCGGGAGCTGGAAGGCGTGCTGATTTCCCTGGTGGCCCAGTCGAGCCTGAACCGCCGGGAAATTGACCTGGAAATGGCCAAGCAGGCCCTGCGCCACATCATTGAGGAAGTGGAGGCCGAGGTGAACCTGGACTTTATCCAGAAAACCGTGGCCGAGTACTTCGGCATTTCCCTGGATTTGCTCAAGGCCAAAACCCGCAAGAAGGAAGTCGTGACGGCGCGGCAGGTGGCCATGTACTTCGCCAAGGAGCACACCAGCCACTCGCTCAAGAGCATCGGTTTCCACTTCGGCGGCCGGGACCATAGCACCGTCATCCACTCCGTCCAGACCGTGTCGGATTTGATTGACAGCGACAAAAACTTCCGCAACACGATAGTGGACCTGCGCAAGAAGTTTGCGGGCAAGTAGGCTGACCTATGAGAGCCCGCCGCAATACTTTCTTACTGGTGTCTGTCGCCCTTGGCCTGACCGTAGCGGCCTGCAGTGGTCCGGCCGACGAGCAGCCCGGCGCCGTGAAAGAAGCTGCACAAGTCCCGGTAGCCGCTATTCCTCCTAGTGACCCTCCGCCCTGCCTGCTGCCGGAATACGACCTGAAAATGGTTGAGGCAGGGCCCAAAACTGCTGAGAAAGCCAAGCTAAGCCCCGCGCTGGTAGCCCGGATGGTGCGCCAGAATCCCCGGCTGCCGCCTCTTTTCAAGCACTACAATCCGTATTGGGAGCTGTACGCCCTGGATACGGTGCGCTGCCAGGAGTTTCGTATCGTGTCGTATCTGTACCGGCACGAGGACTGCTGCTCCGACGTGTATTACGTGACGTTTAGCGCCGACGGGAAAAAGGTTATCGACTGGGCCACTATTGCCAACACGGGAGCGGATGGCACGTGGGGAGCCACGGCCACGATGCGCACCCAGGAAGTTCGGCTGCGCGTTACGGAACTGCGGCAAGAAAGTGAGGCTGATGCCGATGCCGGGGTTCGGGACTCCGTGGTAACCGACTACTCCGTTACGCCACAGGGAAAGTTTCTGCGCACCAGAGTCGACAGTGTGCGAAGCAAGCAAGCTGCCCGGAAATAGAAAAAGCCCGCTACTCAGCGGGCTTTTTCTATTTCTACGGCGACGTCCGCTAAATGCGGGGCGCCGGGGCCGTTTCGCGCAGTAGGATGTTGTACTGGGCGGCAAACTGGCGGATTTCGTTGCGGAAGTTTTCCCGGCGCTTGGGCCCTTTCACTTCCCGTAGGTTGAGCGTGTAGAGGTCGTTGGAGCGGAGGCGGATGCGCAGCTGCATGGGCGCCAGGTCGATGGCCTCGATTTCCTCGGCGGCAAATACCTGCTTGGGCCGGAACAGGCCGCCTTTGTGCACAATGTAGCCCGGCGTAAACTCCAAATAGCTCTGGGTGCCGAAAATCGGGGCGTTATGCACCAGCACGTAGCCGATGTACACTAGGCTAAACACCAGGAACACGTAGTGCAGGAAGTGGTAATCCTGCTCGCCCTGGCCCGAGGCAATCAGGAACACGGTGTAGGCAATCCAGAGGAAGCCGATGAGCAGCTGGCCCCAGAACGGAACCTTGGACGTGTCGGCGGGCCGCAGCCGGATGCGGGTGGTTTTGGTAGCGCGGGGCATAGAAAAGTAGAGGTCTGACCACAAAGTAAGCGAAAAACCGGCAAGGCACGGGCCGTTGCCGGTTTTTCGTTATTAGTTGTTAGTTGCTAGTTGTCAGTTGTTAGGTCGTTCTTACGAATAACTGACAACTGACAACTAGCAACTAACAACTACTTCAACGTCGCCGAGGCCAGCTCCATTTCGGGCACGGCCTGGAGCAGCTGGGAAATGGGGCAGTGCTCCTTGGCGTTTTCGGCCTGCTTCTGGAATTCTTCCTGGGTAATGCCCTCCACTTCGCCTTCTGTGGTCAGCGTGATTTTGACCACCTTCGGCACGTCGCCCGAGGTATCGAGCGTCACTTTCGACTCAGTCCGGATCTGCTTGACCTGGGCCCCGGCTTTGGTCAGCTGCCCGGTCAGGAACATGGTATAGCAGCCCGCGTGGGCCGCCCCGATGAGCTCCTCGGGGTTGGTGCCTTTCTCTCCCTGGAATCGGGCGCCAACGGAGTAGGGCGCTTTTACCGTGCCGCTCTGGGTTGAAATTTCGCCGCTGCCTTTAATGTCGCCGTTCCAAACGGCATTTCCGCGCTGATTAATCATGGGGGTGTTGGTATAGATGAGGTTGAGTAGCTGAATATACTCATTAGCGGGCGGCGGAGTTGGTGCAATTCCACTTTGCGCCCCATCTTGCCTACTTTTCAGCTTCTATGAGCTCATTCACTTCGGCCCAACCTACTGCCTTAACCCATTCCAGGCCGCTTTTCATCGGGCTGGGCTGGCTGGGATTTGTGCTCTTCGTTGCAAATGAACTATCGAATGGTGAGCAATTTGAAACCACTAACCACACGCTGCTGCGGACTTTCGATGTCACCAAAAACATCCTGTTTGCCTTGTGGCCGCTGGGCGTATGGCTGCAGCTCGAGCCCCGACTAACCGGGCTGCTTCGGAGTGCCCTTAATTTGGGATTGTGTCTGCTGATTTTTCCCTGGTGGCTGTATTGCGGCTTCTTAGTGATAGTAGAAGACAGCGCGGTGTGGGAAGACGAGCTGGTGCACTACGAGGCGGCCAACCCGCCCGTATGTATCGTGCAGCAGTACCGCGACGGGTTAGCCACTACCAGCACGCAATACCGGGTCGTCAAAATCACTCCGCTGTGGGGGCCTTGGCAGCACGTGGAGCCCGCCGACCCGGCCCGCTTTCCGGAAGAGCACTACCGTTGAATTACGCGCCAGCAGCACGACAACTCACCATCTCACTATTTCACCATCTCACCGCATGGGTCTGAAATCTGCCCTGAGCCGCCCGCTGGCCGCCTTTGTTACCAGCCGCTACCACCAGTGGCAGCAAGACCCCGTGGCCACCCAGCAGCGCGTGTTCCGGGAGCTGATTGCCAAGGGCCGCCACACCGCCTTCGGGCGCGACCATGACTTTGCCTCCATCCAGACGCCGGTCGACCTGGCCCGGCTAGTGCCCGTGCGCGACTACGAAGCCCTGGCCCCGTACTTCGAGCGGGTCAAGCAAGGGGAGGCCGACGTGCTCTGGCCCGGCCGGCCCGAATACCTGGCCAAAACCTCGGGCACCACGTCTGGGGCCAAGTACATTCCCCTGACCAAGGACAGCCTGCCCAACCACATCAACGGGGCCCGCGACGCGCTGTTTCACTACATCCACGCTACCGGTAAGAGCCGCTTTCTGGACGGCAAGCTGATGTTTTTGTCGGGGAGTCCGGAGCTCGAAAAAGTGGGCGGTATCCATACCGGGCGGCTGTCGGGCATCGTGAACCACCACGTACCAGCGTATTTGCGCCGCAACCAGCTGCCCACCTACCGCACCAATATCATCGAGGACTGGGAAACCAAGCTCGACCATATCGTAGAGGAAACGCTGCCCGAAAACATGACCCTGATTTCGGGGATTCCGCCCTGGGTGCAGATGTATTTCGACAAGCTAGTGCAGCTTACGGGCAAGCCGGTCAAGGACATTTTCCCGCAGTTCGATTTGTTCGTCTACGGCGGGGTCAACTTCGAGCCTTACCGGGCCAAGCTCTTCGAAACCATCGGCCGCTCGGTGGACAGCATCGAGCTGTTTCCGGCTTCCGAGGGCTTTCTGGCGTTTCAGGACCAGCCCGGCAACCCCGGCCTGCTGCTGCTGCTCGACGCGGGCATTTTCTACGAGTTTATTCCCGCCGAGCAGTTTTTCGAGCCCAACCCGCCTCGCCTCACCATCGGCGAAGTGGAGCTGGACCGGCAGTACGCTCTGGTGCTCAACTCCAACGCCGGGCTCTGGGGCTACAGCCTCGGCGACACGGTGCGCTTCGTGAGCCTCAATCCGTACCGGGTGGTGGTCAGTGGGCGTATCAAGCACTTTTTGTCGGCCTTCGGTGAGCATGTCATCGGGGAGGAAGTCGAGCAGACCCTGCGCGAGGCCATGAGCCGGTTTCCGGAAGTGGAAGTGGTGGAGTTCACCGTGGCCCCGCGGGTGAGCAGTGACCCGCAGGAGCCGAGTCGGCACGAGTGGCTGGTGGAGTTTGCCCGCCCGCCCCAGGATGCTGCCGCCTTTGCCGCCGCCCTGGATGCGGGCCTGCGCCGCCGCAACGTGTACTACGACGACTTGCTGGCGGGCAATATTCTGGCGCCGCTGCAGCTCACGCCGCTACCGGCCGGCTCGTTTCAGCGCTACATGAAAAGCCTGGGCAAGCTCGGTGGCCAAAATAAAGTGCCGCGGCTGAGCAACGACCGAAAGGTGGCCGAAGGCTTGGTAACGGCTCCTGGAGCCGGCAGCCCGGAGTAAACGTGCTTTCCTAACAACGTGACGCTATGACCAACAGCCTGAATTGGACCGAGCTTCTGCAGCAAATTAGCCGGGAGCTTCTGGCTGACCCTGACTTTCACACCGGGAATCTGGCCTCCATGGTGACGCCCGAACAGCGCCAGATCCAGTGGCTGGGAGCGCCGGGCGCAACTGAAGAGGAGCTGTCGGCTTTGGAAACCCGCCTGCACACTACGCTGCCACCGTCGTACCGGGCGTTTTTGCAGGCTTCCAACGGCTTTGGCCCACTCGACTACTTTATCTGGCGGCTCAAGCCCAGCGCGGAAGTTGACTGGCTGGTAAAAACGGAAGCCGACCTGGTAGAAAGGTGGGAAATAGACGTCGAAACCGTGCCGAGCGTGCCGGATGAGGAGTATTTTATCTACGGCGACGAGCAAAACGACGTGCAGGTGCGCGGGGAGTATTTCCGGGGCCTGCTGCTGATATCCGATTGGGGCGACGCGGGGTTTCTGGCCCTCAACCCCGACGTGCAGCACCAGGGCGAGTGGGAAGCCTGGCATTTTGCCAACTGGATACCCGGCGCCGCCCGCTACCGGTCCTTTGCCGAACTGGTGCAGGCCCATCTGGCCAACTACCGGGCCCTTAGGAGTGGACGCTCATGACTATAAGCCCAGTGCCATATGAAAGCAGAAATTAAACTTGCGGCCAGCGTAGACCAGGATGAGGACTGCATCTTCGACGTTGTCGTACGCAAAGCCAACGTGGAAACGCACGTGACCTTCTTTGGCGCAGTCGATACGTGGCAGAGCTTTGCCACGCAGCTACTTGAGTTTCCAAGCAGCGCCGCCGCTACCGCCGTTTTTAACGTGGAGGGCGGTGTTTACAGAGACACTTTGCTCCTGGTTGCCTACTGCTATGATGCGGCGGGGCATACAGCCCTTAAGGTATCGACAGATAACCATGCTGAGCTGCCCGACCGATGCACGATGGAATTCTCGATTCGAGCTGAAGCAGCGTCACTAAACAAACTGGGTCAGCTTTTATTAGGCTGGCAGGTTAAACATGATTCGGAAATAGTATGGGAAGCCCAAACGAGCTGACAAAACAAGCCCTCTACGCCCTCTGTGAGCAATACGTTCAGGACCGCCTCAACACGGTGCTAGCCGCCGTGCAGGCCGCCCAGGAATCGGCCAACAGCGAAACCAAGAGCAGCGCCGGCGACAAGTACGAAACCGGCCGGGCCATGGCCCAGAACGAGCGGGACCGAAACCTGGTGCAGCTCCAGCAGGCCCGGCAGCTCCAGGCCGAGCTCCAGCGCATCGACCCCGCCAAGCCCTGCGACACGGTGCGGCCCGGGGCCCTGGTCCAGACGAGCATGGGTTGGTTCTTTATCAGCATCAGCGCCGGCAAGCTCCCCGTGGCCGGCACCGATTACTTCGCCGTATCGGCGGCGGCGCCGGTGGCGGCGGCCCTGAGTGGCAAGCGGGTGGGGGAGGAGGCCGGGTTCAATGGCAAACCCGTACGTGTGCTTAGCATTGAATAAGCGGGTGAAACCTGACGGCTGGTGGGTGCTGGGTCTGGGCGGGGCCTCAAGGCTTACTGAACATCCGCTGTAAGCCGCGGCGGGTGAATGCTGATTTGGGCGGGCCTTACTACTAGGCGGAGTGCTAAAATGTTTAAGCAGACTTGGTCAGGTGTAATAAATCCGGATATTGGCGCCCGATGAGTTGCCGGACCAGTTACCAGGGGCTCCGGCTCGTGGCTTCATTACTCGTTCTTGATCCTCTGTTCTTCCCATGCTGAAAACGTTTTTCGGGCTGGCCGCTTGTTGGCTGGCCGTAGTTGGCCCGGCCCGGGCGCAGTCGGCCCCGACTGACCCGGCCCAGTGGGTCAACCCGCTGATGGGCACCGATTCCAAGCCCGAACTATCGAATGGCAACACGTACCCGGCCATAGCCCGGCCCTGGGGCATGAACTTCTGGATGCCGCAAACCGGCAAAATGGGCAGCGGCTGGGCCTACCAATACTCGGCCGACAAGCTGCGGGGCTTCAAGCAGACCCACCAACCCTCGCCCTGGATGAACGACTACGGGCAGTTTGCCCTGATGCCCATCACCGGGCAGCGGGTGTTCGACGAGGACGCCCGGGCCAGCTGGTTTTCCCACAAAGCCGAGGTGGCCGAGCCCAACTACTACCGCGTCTACCTGGCCGACCACGACGTGGTAACCGAAATAGCGCCCACCGAGCGGGCCGCCCGCTTCCGCTTCACCTTCCCGCAAACCGACAGCGCCTACGTCGTCATTGATGCCCTGGACAAGGGTTCCTACGTGAAGGTGCTGCCCGGGCAGCGCAAAGTAATTGGCTACACCACCCGCAACCGGGGCGGCGTGCCCCAGAACTTCAAAAACTACTTCGTGCTCGAATTCGACCACGACTTTACCAGCACGGCCCTGTACCAAGATAAGAAACTGGCCGGCGGCGTGCTGGAAGTAACGGCCGACCACGCCGGCGCCGTCGTGGGCTTCAAAACGCGCAAGGGGGAGCAAGTGAATGCCCGGGTGGCCTCCTCGTTTATCAGCCCCGAGCAGGCCGAGCTCAACCTGCGCGAAATCGGCGACCAGGACTTTGACGCCGTACGCCAGCAGGGCCGCGCCGCCTGGAACCAGGCGCTGGGCCGCATTGAGCTGGAGGGCGGCACCACCGACCAGCGCCGCACTTTCTACTCCTGTCTGTACCGCTCGTTGCTGTTTCCGCGCAAGCTCTACGAGCTGGACGCCGCTGGTAAGGTGCAGCACTACAGTCCCTTCAACGGGCAGGTGCTGCCGGGCTATTTGTACACCGACACCGGCTTCTGGGACACGTTTCGGGCCCTGTTTCCGTTTCTCAACCTGCTCTACCCCGAAATCAACGCCGAAATCCAGCAGGGCCTGGCCAACGACTACCGGGAAAGCGGCTGGCTGCCGGAGTGGGCCAGTCCGGGCCTGCGCAACGTGATGGTGGGCAACAACTCGGCCTCAGTGGTGGCCGACGCGTACCTGAAAGGCATCCGGGGGCAAGATATGAACGTGCTCTACGAAGCCCTGACCCACGGCGCCAACAATGCCGGGCCGCTGACGGCCGTGGGCCGGGCCGGCATCGATTATTACAAGAAGCTGGGCTACGTGCCCTACGACGTCAAAATCAACGAAAACGCGGCCCGTACTCTCGAATACGCCTACGACGACTTCGCCATCTACCAGCTGGCCAAGGCCCTGAACCGGCCGAAAAAGGAAATCAACCTCTACGCCAAGCGTAGCCAGAACTACCGCCACCTGTTCGACAAGCAAACCGGCCTGATGCGGGGCCGCAACCAGGACGGTACTTTCCAGACGCCCTTCAACCCCTTCAAGTGGGGCGACGCCTTCACCGAGGGCAACAGCTGGCACTACACCTGGTCGGTGTTTCACGACGTGCAGGGCCTGATTGATTTGATGGGCGGGCGGCAGAAATTCGTGGCCACGCTGGATACCGTTTTTACCCTGCCGCCGGTGTTTGATGCCTCGTACTACGGCGAGGTCATCCACGAAATCCGGGAAATGCAGATTGCGGGCATGGGCAATTACGCCCACGGCAACCAGCCCATTCAGCACATGCCCTACCTCTACAACTACGCCGGCCAGCCCTGGAAAACCCAGTACTGGGTGCGCGAGGCCCTGAACCGCCTTTACCTGCCCACGCCCGACGGCTACTGCGGCGACGAAGACAACGGACAGACCTCGGCTTGGTACGTGTTTTCAGCCCTGGGCTTCTATCCCGTGTGCCCGGCTACCAATCAGTATGTGCTCGGCGCCCCGCTGTTCCCCAAGGCCACGCTGCACTTGCCTTCGGGCAAAGACGTGGTGCTCAATGCGCCCCAGAATTCGGCCCAGAACCGCTACGTGCACCAGCTCACGCTCAACGGGCAGGTGTACGACCAGAACTGGCTCAGCCACGAGACCCTGCTGCAGGGCGCAGTCCTCGACTTCGACATGCGCGCCACGCCCAACACCAGCCGCGGCACCCAGCCCGCGGCCGCGCCTTACTCTTTCTCGCCGGCCAAGAAGTAAGCTGCCGGCGGCTAGTTTGACCGGGCCCTACAGCTTGGGCAGCAGCCCCGAAATGCCTTTGATGTTGAGCCGCACGAAGTTCCTGACCCGCTCAAACTTGGCGGTGGTTTCTTCCAGCTCCTCGTCTTTATCGAGCTTGCTCGGGCGCTGCGAGTCGAGCAAGCTGAAGATGCTGTCGGCAATGTCGATGTAACCCAGAATCATGAGCAGCAGCAGCTTCTTTTCGTCTTCCTGGTAGCTTTTGGTGCGCACGGCCTTCACCAGGCTGTCGAGCTGGTTAGTTTCGTCGATGAACAGGTCGCGCAGATACAGGCGCTGCTGCTGGTAGTTGGCCAGCTGCTCAGGCTCGGTTTGGGCCGCCGAAAAGGGAAAGGACGTGGTAAAGGCCGTGGCGGCGCGGAAGCTTCGTTCGGCGGCGTACACGGTTTCGAGGTGCTTTTGCAGACTGGTCCACAAGCCGTTGCGGGCTTTATCGAAGGCAGAAAGCGGGGCGGGAGTGGGGGTGCTCATACAAGGGAAAGAAGACGA
The DNA here is from genome assembly GCF_002797555.1 of Hymenobacter chitinivorans DSM 11115. NCBI lineage: Bacteria > Pseudomonadati > Bacteroidota > Cytophagia > Cytophagales > Hymenobacteraceae > Hymenobacter > Hymenobacter chitinivorans. The sequence goes on from NZ_PGFA01000005.1 coordinate 44,295, forward strand.
CGGGGCAAAAGTACGCCGTTCCGGCGTGCGGCAGGGCCACCGAGTACCACGAACTCAAAGTTCGGCTTACTTTTGTCCAGGGCAACCCCACCCTGCCCGTAGCTCCGTCTTGCTCATGTCCTCTCCTTTGAAACGCGTCACCCTGCTGGGCTCCACCGGCTCCATCGGCACCCAGGCCCTCGACGTTATCCGCGCCCATCCCGGCCGCTTTCAGGTTGCCGCCCTGTCGGCCCACGCCAACGCAGAACTGCTCATTGCGCAGGCCCGGGAGTTTCGGCCGGCCGTGGTAGTCATCGGCGACGAGGCAAAGCACGAGGCCGTCAAAACTGCCCTGGCCGGGCAGGGCACCGAGGTGCTGGCCGGCAGTGCGGCCCTCACCGAAGTAGCCGGCCGCCCCGATACCGACATCGTGCTGACGGCCATGGTGGGCTATTCGGGTTTGCTGCCCACGGTGGCCGCCATCCGGGCCGGCAAGGACATTGCTCTGGCCAACAAAGAAACTCTGGTCGTGGCCGGGCAGCTGATTACGCGCTTGGTAAAAGAGCACGGCGTGGGCCTCTACCCGGTGGATTCCGAGCACTCGGCCATTTTTCAGTGCCTGGTGGGCGAAGAGCGCAACCCGATTGAGAAAATCATCCTGACGGCTTCGGGCGGACCATTCCGGGGGCGCACGGCCGAGCAGCTGGCTTCCGTGACCAAGGCCCAGGCCCTGAAGCACCCCAACTGGGACATGGGTGCCAAAATCACCATCGACTCGGCCTCGCTCATGAACAAGGGCCTGGAAGTTATTGAGGCCAAGTGGCTGTTCGGGCTCAACGACGACCAGATTGACGTGGTAGTGCACCCCCAAAGCATTATTCACTCCCTGGTGCAGTTTCAGGATGGCTCCCTGAAGGCCCAGCTGGGGTTGCCCGATATGAAGCTGCCCATTCAGTACGCCCTGGGCTACCCCGAGCGGCTGCCAAGTGACTTTCCCCGCTTCTCTTTTCTAGATTACCCTAACCTGACCTTCGAGCAGCCCGACCGCGCCACCTTCCGCAATTTGCCCCTGGCCTTCGAAGCTATGCGCCAGGGCGGCAACGCGCCCTGCGTACTCAATGCGGCCAACGAAATTGCCGTGGCGGCCTTTCTGCGCGACGAAATCGGGTTTTTGGAAATGCCGAGCCTGGTGGAAAGCTGCCTCACGAAGGTTTCGTACCTTGCCGAACCGTCGCTGGACGACTACGTGCTGACCGACCAGGAAACGCGCCGCGTGGCGCACGAACTGGTTGGCCGCCGGTAAGTGTTGTCTGGAATATGCACGTCATGCTGAGCCTGTCGAAGCATCTCTGCCGCAACAGTAATTCGATTACTTTGGCGGCAGAGATGCTTCGGCTGCGCTCAGCATGACACCGACTTATCTATTTCCCTTTCTCCTCAATACCAAGTTTCGCTTTGGAAGTATTAATCATGGCCGGCCAGATGTTGCTGGGCCTTTCTATTCTGGTGGGTTTGCACGAATTCGGGCACTTCGCCGCCGCCAAGTACTTCAAGATTCGCGTCGATAAGTTTTACATCTTCTTCGACTTCCTCTTTCCAATGCCGGGCGTGATGAACTTCGCCCTGTTCAAGAAGAAAATCGGGGAGACGGAGTACGGCCTGGGCTGGTTTCCGCTGGGCGGCTACGTGGCCATTCACGGCATGATCGACGAAACCCAGGACGCGGAAAGCCTCTCGGCCGAGCCCCAGCCCAACGAGTTCCGGGCCAAGCCGGCCTGGCAGCGCCTGATTGTGATGCTGGGCGGCATTATCATGAACGTCATCACCGGCATTCTCATCTTCACCGCCCTGACCGCCAACTACGGGGAAAGCTACCTGCCCGCTTCCGAAGTGCGCTACGGCGTGGTGCCCAACAAGCTGGGCGAGGAAATGGGCTTCCGCACCGGCGACAAAATCGTTAAGATCAACGGGCGGCCCTTCACCGAGTTCGACCAGGTGTACAGCCCCGACGTGATGCTGGGCAACAACAGCTACTACACCGTGGACCGCAACGGGCAGCTGCTGGATATTGCCATTCCGAAGAACTTCATGGACCGCCTCTCCGACAAGGACCAGACGCCCTTCGTGCTGCCCCTGAACCCCTTCGTGGTGGGCCAGGTGGTGTCGGGCAGCGGCGCGGCCAAGGGCGGCTTGCTCCCCAACGACCGAATCCTCACCGTAGCGGGCAAAACCACCCAGTTTTTCCCCGAGCTCCAGGAAGCTCTGAAAGCCAATGCCGGCAAAACCGTACCGGTGCAAGTAACCCGCGCCGGGCAGCCCGTGACCCTGCAGATTGCCGTGGACGAAGAAGGCCACATCGGGTTTATGCCTAAATCCTTGCTGAAGGAAGCCACCCGCACCTACGGTCTGGCCGCTTCGCTGCCCGTGGGCACCAAGAAAGCCTTTGGCGTCATCACGACCCAGATGAAGGCCTTCGGAAAGATTTTCAGCGGTAATGCCTCGTTTAGCAAGTCGATTGGCGGCCCCGTCGAAATTGCCCAGCAGTACGGCGGGCAGTGGGAGTGGGAGCGGTTCTGGACCCTGACCGGCATGCTGTCCATGGTGCTGGCCTTTATGAACCTGCTGCCCATTCCGGCCCTCGACGGCGGCCACGTGGTATTCCTGCTCTACGAGATGATTGCCGGCCGCAAGCCCTCCGACACCTTCATGGAAAATGCCCAGAAAGTGGGCATGGTCATGATTCTGGGTCTGATGGCCTACGTTCTGATTATCAAGCAGGTGCTCAAGCTGTTTTAGCAGCGGCTAGCTTGGAATTGTTTTTGCCTGAAGCCGTGCCGCTGTCCTGCGGCACGGCTTTTTGTCGCCCGCTAGTTTTGCTTGCTACCCCATGAATAAACAACTGAAATTTTCGCCCCGCGGGCTGTTGCTGGCGGCCCTGCTCACCCTGCTCAGCTTCGCGGCCCTGGCCCACGCCTACCACGCCAGCATCATGGAGGTGCGCTACAACACCCAGAAGCAGCAGCTCGAAATCAGCCTGAAAGTCTTCACCGACGACTTTGAAAAAGCCCTGTCGGTGGGCCAGCCCCGCTCCATTAGCTTCGAGACGACGCCCCGGGCCCAGGTCACTCAGCTCACGACCGAGCTGCTGCGCAAGTCCCTGGCCTTCAGTACCCGGCCCGGCGAAACCCTGCCCTTGCAGCTCATCGGCTTCGAGAAGGACCACGAAGCCCACTGGCTCTACCTGGCCGTGAAGCTGCCCAAACCCACCAACACGCTCCTGCTGCGCCATAAGCTGCTCACCGAAACTTTCGCCGACCAGATGAACATCGTCAACCTCGACGCCGGCGGCAAAAAGCAAAGCGCCCTGTTTCGGGAAGGCAACGAGGAGCAGAAACTGAGTTTTTAATGTCCTCATCCTTACTGTGCTCAGGTGCTCAGGTAGTTCTGTCATTGCGAGGCGCAATAGTCTATCCTCCACGAACTACGACTCACCCTTTTACCAGAAAGCCCTTTACTATCAGAATAGTGAAGGGCTTTTTCATGAGCTTATACTGGTTCATGAAGCGTGCGGCAGAAGCAGGCAGCAGGGGCGGTGGGGCCCCGGGTAGAAATACCTGAACTTAAAGATCAAGGGTTTATACCCGCAATTACGGCTTCAAACCGCCTTTCCTTTGTGAGGTCGACAAACAAGGCGGATACTGAAAAGCCTGAATAGAGTAAGTAAAGAATCATTGTTGTAACCCTTAAGTCATGAGTCAAATCAATGTGTTAATTGCCGTAGATGCCCTTGGGGCAGTGGTTTCGGGTAACCTGCAAGGCAACGTTTATCTTATCGACACCAACAAGTTTATGGGGTCAAACGCGGAAGGTAATTCTGAGCTGGTCACCTCCTGTCATGATGAGGATACTATCGTCTGGACTGTGGCCCCCATCGACCCCGGCATCAACGTTGTTATCAGTAGCTTCACCGGCGATATTGTTACCCAAAACATCTGTATTCCGAAGAAGCAGGATGGTGAAGGCCTCACCTGGAAGGGCACGGTTGTAGCGCCAAGCCCTCTGCCCACGAGTAACACGCAGTACTCGGTAGTGCTCAGCATTGATGGGACGCAAATGGCCTTTGACCCCTTCCTGAGTATTGTGCCTACCAGTCAATCCTTGGCTGCTAAGTAGCACTGGTTCTTGCCAAATCCCCCAACGCAGCCAACGTTGGGGGATTTGGTATTTCCGCGGGGCTAAGCTTCGGGCCTGGCAAGGCGTTTGCCGCGACTAGCCGTCTACTGAAATGCGGCTAGTCTTCTAAATTGAAAAGCCCTGACGTTAAGCTGACGTCAGGGCTTTCTGGTAAAAGCACGGTTAGCACTAGCAAAAGACGGATGGCTTCGTTCTGCTCGTAATGACACGGGAGAATTAGCACCTCAGCGCATTTCCCACATTAGTACCTGAGCCACATTACTTCCAGTCCAGCGTGCCGTCAACAGGCTTTTTATCGTCGCCAGGCTTGGGTTTTTCGTCATCGGGCTTGATAAGGCGGAACTCGACGCGGCGGTTGGTGCGGGCATCTTCCTCGGTTATTTCCTCTTTGAGGGGCTGGGTGCTGCCGTAGCCCATACTCTCGATACGGTTGGGCTTGAGCTTGCCCTTGACTTCAATGTAGTGGCGAATAGCTTCAGCCCGATCTTTCGAGAGGCTTTCGTTGAAATCCGGGTCGCCCTTGGAATCGGTGTGGCCCTTTATGCTGAGCCGGAAAGTGGGGTGGTCGACCATGAACAGGGCAATCCGGTCCAGAATCGGGTGCATGGCCGGGCGGATGTTGGCCTTGTCCTGGTCAAACTCGATGTTCTTAAAAATCAGCGGCAGCCGGTAGTCAATCGAGTTGGTCATGAGCTTCATCACCGTGTCGCCCTTGAGTTCAAACTGCTTCTCTACGGTGAAGTAATCCGGGCTCTGAATCAGCAGCACGTAGTGGGAGCCTTCAATCAGGTCAAAGTCGAATGACCCGTCGGGGCGCACGTATTTGCTGGCCACCTCGATGCCATTATCGGTATCGATAATGCTAACGATGCCATTGAGGGGCTTACTGCTAACGGAGTCGACCAACGAGCCTTCGATGTGAGTAGTAGCCAGGGGCTGGGCTTCCATGGGCAGCGGGAAGGAGTAGAGGTCCAGGTTTTTCAGGTCCTTGGCCTCCGAACGGGCATAAAACAGGTTGGTCGATTCCGAGTCAATCGTGAAGTAATATTCCGAGCCTTTACCATTTACCAGTGGCCCGATGTTGCGCGGTTCCTGCCAGCGGCCCCGCACGCGGTAGGTTTTGTAGATATCGAAGTCGCCGTAGTTGAGCAGCTGCCCGCGGGAAGAGAAGTAGAGCACGTTGTAAAGCGGGTGGTAGTAGGGGCTCACCTCACTTTCCCGGGTATTCACCACCGGCCCCAGGTTCTGGGCTTTGGTCCACTGCCCGGCCTTGTTTTTGGCCGAATACCAAATATCCGACAACCCAAAGCCGCCGAGCCGGTCGGAGGCAAAGTAGAGCGTGTCCTCATTGCGCGAGAGGGTCGGCTGGGAGTCCCAGGCCGGGGAATTGACGGTGGTGCCCAGGCTTTTGGGCGTGGTCCACTGCCCGTCCTTGAACGTGGAGGTGTACAGGTCGCAGTTGCCGTGGCAGGTGGGGCACTCACAGCGGGCAAAGTACAGGGTCTTGCCATCCTTGGTAATGCAGGCCGAACCCTCGTTGTACTGGGAGTTAATTGGCTTGGGCAGGGGCTCGGCATCGGTCCACGACACGCCCTCCTTGTGGGAGGTGTACAAATCCTCGTCCACGGCGTCCTGAATACCGCGGGTTTTGCGCTTGGAGGAGAAGATTAGCTGGTCGGCGCCCGAGTTCAGCGTGGGGCCGTAGTCCTCGGCCTTGGAGTTGATGGCGTCGCCCATGCTGGTGTACACGCCCTTGGGCGGGTGAAACGTGGCAATGCTCTTGCGGTACTCCACGATGTCGTAATACACCTTGAGCGGTACGTAGAGGTCGGCCTCCTTCTGCTCCAGCGAGTCGTAGTAAAGCTGAATTTTCTTCACGTCCTGGCGGTGGTGCTTCAGGGCCAGGCGGTAGTAGGCCTTGGCCTTTTCCTCGTTGCCGGCCTTTTCCCAAAGCTGCGCCAGGCGCCAAAGCAGGGGCGTGTCCTTGGCAAAGTTCTGAATGCCGAACAGCGACACGTAGGCTTCGAGCAAGCTGCGGGCCTGGTTGTAGTTGCGGCGCTTTTCGGCCTTCTGAATGGCTTTCAGGGCTTTCTTGTCCTGAAAGTAAGCCAGCTTGTTGACGTTGATAAAGTCGGGAGTGCCGTCGGGGCGCACCCGCAGCTGCCGCGTCACTTTGCCAGTCAGCTTACGCGTGGGTGGGGGCGTCGCTTTGTGCTGGGCATGCCCCAGCCCGAGGAAACTAAAAAAGAGCAAAACGGTGAGCAGCGGGCGTAGAGAGCGGGGCATAAATCAATAAAGCACGAACTCCAGCCCAAATGGCACGGAGAAAGTTCAAAAATAGGGATTTTCTCATGCAAACAGCATGTTGGGTTTGCTGCCGGAGTGTCGGCTTGGTGTGCCGCCTTGGCCGGTTCAGCTTGCCTAAATTACCTTTCCCGGGCCGTGGCATAGCACTTGACAAAGCCGTATATTCGGAGGCTCGCTCGCTTCGTTCCGCGCCTGGCCAGCTTTGGCTGTCATTCTGGCACCGCCCACCTATCCCTGATACACATCCTATGAGTTCATACGATCCGCGCAAGCCCAAAACGACTACCCTACTCATGACCGAAGACCCCGCCGAAATGGTGTCCATCGTGGCCACCGACCCGGACCAGCCCTTGTCGGAGCAGGAGTCGCCGGAGCTGCTGCCGCTGCTGCCCGTGCGCAATACCGTGCTGTTTCCCGGCGTAGTGCTGCCCGTCACGGTTACGCGCAAGAAAAGCATCCGGCTGGTGCGCAAAGCCTACCGCGGCAACAAGATTGTGGGCGTCGTGGCCCAGAAAAATACCCAGAGCGACGACCCTACGCTGGCCGACCTGTTCGAGGTAGGCACCATGGCCCGCATTCTGAAGCTGTTGGTGCTGCCCGACGGCAACACGACCATCATCATTCAGGGCCAGAGCCGCTTCCGCATCGAGGAGCAAACCCAGGACACGCCCTACCTCACGGCCCGGGTGAGCTACTTCCCCGAAACGTTCCCGAATAAGAACTCCAAGGAAGTCAAGGGCCTGGTGTCGTCGCTGAAAGATGCGGCAGCCAAAATGCTCAAGCTCAACCCCGAAATTCCGCAGGAAGCCCAGGTGGCCCTGGATAACATCGAGTCCCCGGCCTTTTTGACCCATTTCCTCTCCTCCAACATCAACGTGGAAGTCGGCCTCAAGCAGAAGCTGCTCGAAATCAACGACGGCGTGGAGCGCGGCACGATGCTGCTGGAGATGATGATGAAGGAAATTCAGCTCCTGGAAATCAAGCACGAAATCCAGACCAAGGTCCACACCGACATCGACCAGCAGCAGCGCGACTACTTTCTGCGCCAGCAAATCAAGGTGCTACAGGATGAGCTGGGCTTCGACGGGCCCGACCAGGAAATCGAGAAGCTGCGGCAGCGGGCCAAGGACAAGAAGTGGCCCGAAACCGTGGCCAAACACTTCCATAAGGAGCTTGAAAAGCTGGCCCGCGTGAATCCGCAGGCCGCCGAGTTTCCCATCAGCGTCAACTACGTCGAGTTCCTGCTCGACTTGCCCTGGGCCGACTACACCAAGGACAACTTCAACCTGAAACGCACCAAGAAAATCCTCGACCAGGACCACTACGGCCTGGAAAAGGTGAAGGAGCGCATCATCGAGTACCTGGCCGTGCTCAAGCTCAAGCAGGACATGAAGGCCCCGATTCTGTGCCTCTACGGCCCGCCCGGCGTGGGCAAAACCTCCTTGGGCCGCTCCATTGCCAAGTCCTTGGGCCGCAAGTACGTGCGCATGAGCCTGGGCGGGGTGCGCGACGAGGCCGAAATCCGGGGGCACCGCAAAACCTACGTGGGAGCCATGCCCGGCCGCATCATTGCCCAAATCAAGAAGGCCGGCGCCTCGAATCCGGTTATCGTGCTCGACGAAATCGACAAGATTGCCTCCGACTTCCGTGGCGACCCGAGCTCGGCCCTGCTCGAAGTGCTGGACCCCGAGCAGAACTCGACCTTCACCGACAACTACCTGGAGGTGGAGTATGACCTCTCAAAAGTACTCTTCATTGCCACGGCCAACTCGCTCGACACCATCCAGCCCGCCCTGCGCGACCGGATGGAAATCATCGACCTGACCGGCTACACCCTGGAGGAGAAAACCCAGATTGCCAAAAAGCACCTCTGGCCCAAGCAGCTCACCGAGCACGGCCTGAGCCTCAAGGACGTGACCATTACCACGCCCGCCTTGCAGCGTGTAATTGACGATTACACCCGCGAGTCGGGGGTGCGGAGCCTGGAGCGCAAGCTCGGGGCCGTGGCCCGCAACATTGCCAAGAACAAGGCCATGAAGGAGCCCTTCCCCGAAACGCTGGAGCCCAAGGACGTCAGCAAAATTCTCGGGGCGGCCATCTTCGACCGGGATTTGTACCAGGACAACGAAACGGCCGGCGTGGTCACGGGCCTGGCCTGGACGAGCGTGGGCGGCGACATTCTCTTCATCGAAAGCCTGCTGAGTCGGGGCCGGGGCAAGCTCACCTTGTCGGGCCAGCTGGGCGACGTAATGAAGGAATCGGCCATTACGGCGCTGAGCTACCTGCGCAGCCGGGCCGAGGAGCTGGACATTGACTACCGCGTCTTCGACCAGTACGACCTGCACATTCACTTCCCCGAGGGTGCCGTGCCCAAGGACGGTCCCAGCGCCGGTATTGCCATCTTCACCAGCATTGCCTCGGTCTTTACCCAGCGCAAAATCCGCAGCCACCTGGCCATGACCGGCGAAATCACCCTGCGCGGCAAGGTGCTGCCGGTGGGGGGCATCAAGGAGAAGATTCTGGCTGCTAAGCGCGCCGGTATCAAGGACGTAATCCTCTGCGAGAAGAATCGCAAGGACATCCTGGAAATCCCGGCCGACTACCTCAAGGACCTGACCGTGCACTACGCCGACCGGGTGGACGACGTGCTCAAGGTGGCCTTACTCCAGGAGAAAGTGGCCCACCCCATCAAGCTTACCGTGCGCGACGAACCGGCTATGGCGGCTTCGGCCAGTGTGGAAGTAGCCTAAGCTTTAGCCCTAGCTGATGAAACGCGTGGGAAGGTTGGGAAAGTCCTCCCGGTCTTCCCACGCTTGTTGTAGAGCCCTGCGGAATGTTCCCGAGCCCGGAAACATTTGTTTGCAAGCCCAGGGGGAGTTCTCGCAACTCCTGGTACAATAAAATAGCCGTCCGGACGTCTTACCCGGGATGCTTCCCAATCACCTATCTTAGAGGTATGAATCAACTGCTACGCCGCTCGGCTTTCGTGGGCTTTACATTGCTTGGCCTGGGCAGTTTGCTGGCCCGGCCGGCCGCCGCCCAGATTGGCGGGCAGCAGGCTTTTTCCTTTCTGAATCTGCCGCCCAGCGCCAAGCTGGCCGGGCTGGGGGGCGTCAACGTGTCGTCCCGCGACGCCGATGGCACCATGCTCTACGGCAATCCGGCCCTGCTCAACAAGGAAATGGACGGACGTTTGGCCCTGGGTTACGTCGATTTTCTGGCTGATATCAAGCAAAGCACTGCGACCTACGTGTTTAACACCGAGCGGGCCGGTCGTTTCGGCGTGGGCCTGACGTACCTCGACTACGGACAGTTTGAGCAGGTCGACGCGGCGGGCAACAGTCTCGGGCAGTTTTCGGTCAGCGAATACGCCCTGGGCGTGTCGGATGCCTATACCAGCGGCAACTTCACCCTGGCCGGGACTCTGAAGCTGGCCGTGTCGGGCATTGCCGGTAACCACTCCGTAGCTACTCTGGCCGACGTGGGCGCGCTGTTCAAGCATCCTACTCAGGATTTCAACGTGGGCCTGGTGGTGCGCAACGCCGGAATTCAGCTCAAGCCCTACGCCGGCTCCGCCCGGGAGCCTATGCCCCTCGACGTGCAGCTGGGTACTTCCTTCAAGCCCGAGCACATGCCCCTGCGCATCTCCATCACGGCCCACCACCTGCAGCAGCTCGACATTGTGTACCTCGACCCCAACATCCGCGGGCAGCTCGATGAGGATGGCAACGAAGTTAAGCCCAAGAAAAGCCTGGGCGACAAAATTGCCCGCCACTTCGTAGTGGGTGGGGAGCTGATTCTGGGCAAAAACCTGAACGTGCGCCTGGGCTACAACCACCTGCAGCGCCGGGAGCTCCGCCTCGACAATACCGCGGGCGGGGCCGGTATCAGCTTCGGGGTAATGCTGCGCATCAGCCAGTTTCAGCTCGACTACACCCGGGCCGGCTACCACGCCTCGGGCGCGGCCAACTACTTCACCGTGGCCCGCAACATCGACACGCTCTTCAAGAAAAGCGACGCGCAATAGACTCTTTTGCCGCCAACGGCGCACCTTTGCCGGCGGCGTAACCTTCCGGGCCTCTGGCCTGTTTCCTGCCAACCTTTCGCCGCAGTTCCTGGTAACAAGGAACTGCGCTCTTTTTAGTAGTCCGCCTTCCTCTCCACCTATGCTCGACTCCGCCACGTTTCTCACCCCGGCCCAGATTGTGGCCGAACTCGACAAGTACATCATCGGCCAGCACGATGCCAAGCGCCACGTCGCCATTGCGCTGCGCAACCGCTGGCGCCGCTTGCACGCCCCGCTGGATATGCAGCGCGAAATCGTGCCCAACAACATCCTGATGATTGGCTCCACCGGGGTCGGCAAAACCGAAATTGCCCGCCGCCTGGCCAGCATTGCCAACGCGCCTTTCACCAAAGTTGAAGCCTCCAAGTTTACCGAGGTCGGCTACGTGGGCCGCGACGTGGAAAGCATGGTGCGCGACCTGGTCGAGCAGTCGGTCAATATGGTCAAGCAGCGCCGCAAGGAGGAAGTCAAGAGCCGGGCTGCCCAGGCCGTGGAAGACATCATCCTCGACGCCCTGATTCCGCCCGTGACGGGCAGTGGCCTAGCTGCTACCAAGCCCTCCGTGGGCTTCGGTGCGGAAGGCGCCCTGCCCGACTCCGACTACGAGCTTAATGAGCGGACCCGGGAAAAGTTTCGCCTCAAAATCCGCAACGGCGAGCTGGAAGACCGCAAAATTGACATCCAGGTACAGCAGAACAATACGCCGGGCATTGGCGTAATGGGCGGCCCGGCCGGCATGGATGAGGCCTCCATGGCCGGCCTGCAGGATATGCTGGGCAGCATGCTACCCAAGAAAACCCGCAAGCGCAAAGTCACCATTGCCGAGGCCCGCAAAATTCTGCTCGACGAGGAAGCCGCCAAGCTCATCGACATGGACGAGGTCAAGGATGAAGCCATCCGCCAAGCCGAGAATGCCGGCATCATCTTCATCGACGAGATTGATAAAGTCGCCAGCCGGGCCGGCAAGGGTGGGGGAGGCGGGCCCGATGTGAGCCGGGAAGGCGTGCAGCGCGACCTGCTGCCCATCGTGGAGGGCAGCGCCGTGAGCACCAAGTACGGCATTATCCACACCGACCACATCTTGTTCATTGCCGCCGGCGCCTTCCACGTAGCCAAGCCCAGCGACCTGATTCCTGAGCTGCAAGGCCGCTTCCCGATTCGCGTCGAGCTGCAGAGCCTAACCAAGGACGACTTCTTCTGCATCCTGAAAGACCCCAAGAATGCGCTGACCAAGCAGTACGAAGCCCTGCTGCAGGCCGAGGAGGTGCAGCTCTCCTTTGATGACGCAGCCTTGGAGCGTCTGGCCGAAATTGCCTTTGAGGTCAATTCTGAAGTCGAGAATATCGGGGCCCGCCGCCTGCACACCGTCATGAGCCGCCTGCTCAACGACATTCTCTTCGACGTGCCCGACGTTATCGGCGCCCACGCTCAGATTCAGATTACCAAGGACTTGGTTGAGGAAAGGCTGCGTGACATGGTTCGCAACCGTGACCTGAGCCAGTATATTCTCTGAGATGGTGAAATAGTGAAATGGTGAGTGCCGTTCAACGGCGACCGGCCGCCTGCGTAAGTAGATGTCGGTGGCAGTCGTCGAACGGCACCCACTATTTCATCATCTCACCATCTCACCGATGCACTATTATATTATTACCGGGGCCAGCCGAGGGTTGGGTAAAGCCTTGGCCGAATCTATCCTGCGCCAGCCCGGTACTACCGTAGTTGGCGTGTCGCGCCATGCTACCATCGAGCATGAGCGGTACCAGCACCAGCCCCTGGATTTGTCCGACATTGCTGCCGTCGAGAATAACCTGCATAAGGTATTTCCCCGCTGGCCGGATGCCGCCAGTGTTACGCTGATCAACAATGCGGCCGTGGTGGGTGAAATCGGCTACGTGGGTGAGCAGGCCAATGAGCACTACAACTTCGTATTTGACGTAAACCTGGTGGCTCCGGCCATGCTCATGAATACGTTTCTAAGCGCCTATTCCGGCCTGAGCGTAGCGCGAACGGTACTCAACATCAGCAGCGGGGCCGCCCAGCGCCCCGTCGATGGGTGGGCTGCGTACTGCGCCTCTAAAGCGGCATTAGAAGCCCTGACTACCACCGCCCACAAAGAGCAGGAGTTGCGCGGCTCCGGCGTCCGGGTCCGCAGCCTGTCGCCGGGCGTCATCGATACGGGTATGCAGGAGCACATCCGGGCCGCCGACCCCACGAGCTTCAGCGAGGCCGCCCGCTTCGCCGATTACCACACCCAAGGTCAGCTAGCCTCAGCGGAACAGGTAGCCAGCAAAATCTTGGCTTGGCTGCAACGCCCAATGGGAGATTCTAAACAGGTGTTGCTTCGTTTAGCGGATCTGTAAAGACAAAAAAAGCCCCGGTCGTGTGACCGGGGCTTTTTTATGAAGGGTGAATCCTGTTTAGTAACCAGGGTTCGGCGTAATGTTCGGATTCGTCACCAGTTCGCTGGCCGGGATGGGCCACAGGAACAGCGGGCTCGAATACGGTACAGCCGAAATAGCCGGAGCTGGGGCTGCCGTAGTAGAACCGCAGGTGTAGAAGTCGTACTTGGTCAGCTGACCACCGTTGCCGTCGATTTTAGCGGGAATACCACCACCGGGAACGGTGCTGAAGGTTTTCTCGCCCGACAGGCGGTGAATGTCATCCCAACGGAAGCCTTCTGCTACCAATTCGATCCGACGCTCGTTCAGGATGGCCTGGATGAGAGCGTTGCCGGTCAAAGAGCCCGGAGCGTAACGGTCGGCAGTAGCTACTGCGCGGTTACGGATGCTGTTCAGGTAAGTCAGAGCCTGCACTTCGTTAGCACCACCCAAGCGGGCCAGAGCCTCGGCTTGGTTCAGCACTACTTCGGCGTAGCGAATGATCGGGGCGAAGTCGGTGCTGTTCGTGGCATCGGTGTACTTCTTCGATACATAAGCCGCTACCCGCAGACCCTTATCCTGCTGCATCAACTCCGTGCGACGGGTGTCGGCGCAGGTGAAGAAGGGAGCATTGTAGAGGATGGGGCTGATAGCCAGCAGAGCCCGGCCGTTGATACCACCGTTCGGAATAGTTGCCGACGAGCCAAAAACGTTAGCCAAGGCACCGTTCACACCCGGGTTGTCATCCGAGCTGTTCTCGATGGAGAAGATGTTTTCAGCAGTCACGTTAGCTCCACCAGGGAAAGCGGCCCGGGGCGTAGCTGCCAGGGCGTACGTGAACGAGGTAGTGCCACTAGTGACAGTCTTACCAATGAGCTTATCACCTTCTTTGACAGCTTCGGCCCACTCACCCTGGTGCAGACGCAAACGCTGCTTCAGGGCAATGGCCGCGCCTTTGGTGGCACGCGTTACCCGGTAGTAAGCGGTAGTACCGCTGCCACGGTTTGCCAGCAGGTTAGCTTCGGCATAGTCCAGATCGGCCAGCATCTTGGTGTAGTCCTCGGCTACCGTGCCGCGGCCCTGGGCCTTGGCCAGCTCCAGACCGGCAATGGTGTTAACCGGAACGTCGCGGTAAGGAACACCAACTTGGCTGCCCTTGCCGTCCGAGTAAGGACGGGAGAAGTGAATCAGGAGCTCGTGGTGCGCCAAGGCACGCAGGAAGCGCATTTCACCCTCGTAGTCAGCAGCAACTGCTGCCGTAATAACGCCGCTAGCGGCTGCCTTACGCAGGCCGTCAATGGTAACGTTGGCTTGGTTGATTACCGAGTACAGGTTCGACCACATGTTCACCACGTTCGGGCTAGATGGGTTGATCGTGTTAGCGAAAACCAGACCGTAGAAGCCGGCCATGTCTGAGATGTCTTCGCCACGGGCGTCATCCAGAGAGCTGGCGGCGGCGCCGAAGGGATACCCCCGAACTGCCAGACCAGTACCGTTCAATGGGTCGTAATAGCCCGATTGTGCGGCGTTGTACACACCGGTTACAGCCAAGGCAATACGAGCGGGATCAGAAAATGCAGACTGCTCAGTAATAGAGTTCTGAGGAGCCAGGTCCGTTACCTCCTTATCGCAGGCGCTCAACCCCAACGTGGCGGTAAAAGCTAAGACCGCGAAGCGGGATTTAGGGAAAGAATTGATGAACTGTTTCATATGATTTCAGAAACCAAGCTTAGAAGGCAACGTTGATACCACCGGTGAACACACGCTGCTGCGGGTTGCTGTTGTAATCCACGCCAGCCTGCTGGTTGATGATGGTGTTGTTCGAAGAGTTGGAGTAGTTCGAGTTTACTTCCGGGTCAACACCTTTGTAGCCCGTGATAGTTGCAATGTTCTGAGCTTGTACGAACAAACGCACGCGGCTCAGGCTCACAACGCTCGTGTAACGCTGGGGCAGGGTGTAACCCAGGGTCACGTTCTGCAGACGGATGAAGTCGCCTTTCTCCACGAAACGGGTCAGGGCGTTGTTTTCCTGGTTGATGAATGCACCGTTGCCCTGTACAACTTTAGGCGTGCTGGTGACGTCACCTTCCTTCTGCCAACGGTCCAGAATTTCGGTCGAGTTGTTTACGAAGTCCATGCGCAGCAACTGCTGACGGGTCTGGTTGAAGATCTTGTTGCCACCGCTGTAACGCAGGAACACGTCCAGATCGAAGCCTTTGAAGGTCAAAGTGTTCGACAGACCGCCGAAGTATTTCGGGTTGGTCTGGCCCAGTACAAACTTGTCGCTCGTAGCCAAGGGAGCCGTAGCGACCAAAGCAGCGCCAGGGTTGCCGGCGTCGTAGAGGTAGTACTGGCTCTGACGAGCACCACGGTCGGTGCTGGCCTGAATCAGGGTACCGTTACCGCGCTTGTAGATGGGGTAGCCGTTCGAGGGGTTTACACCCTGGTAATCGTAGCCGTAGAGAGCACCAATCGACTCACCAACGCGGGTGATGTTGTAGGGGCTCACGATGTCTTCGTTGTTGCTCAGAGCGGTAATCTGGTTCTTGTTGGTCGAGAAGTTGAAGCTGGTCGACCAGGTGAAACCTTCCTTCTGGATGTTCTGCGTGTTGATCGTTACTTCCAGACCGCGGTTGTAGAGCGAGCCAACGTTGGCGCGGTACGAGCTGTTGCCGGGAACACCCAGCGACAGGGGCGTACGAACGGCCAGGATAGCACCGTCAATGTTGTTGCGGTAGTAGTCAACGTTCAGGTTGATCCGGTTGTTGAGGAAGCCCAAGTCGATACCGAAGTCGGTTTTCTTGGAAGTCTCCCACTTCAGACGGTCGTTGCCGAACTGCGTGTAAGCCAGACCACCTTGCGAGCCGTATTTGCCGGCACCGTACAGGCCAGCGTAGGGGAAGTTGCTGCCCAGGTCGGTGTTACCTACCTGTGCGTAGCTACCACGCAGTTTGAAGTCGCTCCAGAACGAAGTCAGGCCCGAGCTCTTGAAGAAAGGCTCTTCCGACACGCGCCAGCCCAGCGAACCACCGGGGAAATAACCCAGGCGAGTAGCAGCAGGCAGCGACGAGAGTTTGTCAGCACGCAGCGTGGCGCTGATCAGGTAACGGTCTTTGAACGAGTAGTTCAAGCGGCCGAAGTACGAAGACAGACCATTCTGGCCGTTGCCACCGAAGATGGTGGGGGTCGTCAGGGTACCCGATACAATGCTGTTCGGGCCCAGAGCGCGGTCCGACAGACCGGTACCGTTTGCCTGGTAGAAATAGTCGGTCGTCTTCTGATATTCCGTACCGATTACAGCGTTGATCTTGTGCGCCTCAGCGAAGGTGGTGCTGTAGGTTGCCGTGTTCGACAGGTTCCAGCGAACCGAAGGACCGAAGCCCTGGAATACCGAGCCACCGGAGCTCCGGCCGTCACCAGCCCGGGGGTCCAGGTACTGGAAGTCGTCGTTCATCTGAGTGTCGGTACCGATCTGGGAGCGCAGACGCAGGCCCGTTACAGGCTCAACTTCCAAATACGTGTTGCCCAGGATACGGTAGCCGATCGAGCGGAAGATGTTATTTTCCAGCGGGAAAATAATGTTGGTGTAAGCGAAGGAGATACCCGTGGCGTTGTTGCCCTGGCCGATAGCGCCACCAGCATCCTGGTAGGGCGTGCCGTCGGGGTTCCGAGCGGGTACGTTGGGGAACAACGACAGAGCGTTGGTTACGTTACCCGACAGAGCCTGGGGGTTGGTGTTCAGACCCAGCGTCTGCGTGCGCGACAGGCCCAGGTTCATACCCAAACGCAGCCATTTTTTCACTTCCGTATCCAAGTTGGAGCGGAAAGTGAAACGCTGCAGCGAGTTGTTTTTAACTACACCATCCTGGTCGGTGTAACCGGCCGAGAAGTAATAGTTGGTTTTTTCGTTGGCACCCGAAACCGATACTACGTGGTTCTGCTGGAAGCCCGTGCGGAAAATCTCTTTCTGCCAATCGGTGCTTACCAAGTTGCCGCTAGCATCATAGAAGGGAGCTGCCAGCGGAGTCGTAACCGGCGTAGCCGAAGCGTTGCGCTGCTTCTCGTTGCTGATGGTAACGAAGTCTTCAGCACCCAGTACGTCGTAGCGCTTCAGGGTTTGAGCTACACCAATGTAGGTGTCGTACGAAACCGCAGTTTTGCCGAGACGACCTTTCTTGGTCGTAATCAGAATAACACCGTTAGCAGCACGCGAACCGTAGATAGCCGTAGCCGAGCCGTCCTTCAGTACCTCGTATGACTCGATGTCGGCAGGGTTGATGTCAGCCAGGGCGTTGGAGAAACCGTTGCCCAGGGCGCTGGTGTTACCCGTGAAAATTGGCTGACCGTCAACTACGATAAGAGGGGAAGTACCCGACGAAATCGAGTTGGTACCCCGAATCTGAATGCGGGGCTGCTGACCCAACAGGCCCGAAGGAGCCTGTACCTGCACACCCGCGGCCCGACCAGCAAGCTGCTGGGCAAAGCTGGGCGTAGCCAGGTTAGCAACAGCTTCGCCCTGAACCGACGCAATAGAGCCCGTTACATCACGGCGTTCCTGCGTACCGTAACCCGTTACTACTACTTCGCTTAGTTGCTTGCTATCACCAGCCAGGCCGATGTTAAGTTGATCTTCCGTGCCAATAGCACGCTCCGTCTGTATATAACCAATCGAGCTGAACACCAAGGTGCCCCCCGTTGACGGAACACTGAGAGTATAGGTACCATCAGAATTTGTAGAAACCCCGTTCGTGGTGCCTTTCAAAAGTACCGTCACACCCGGCAGGCCTTCCCCTGACTGGCGGTCGGTAACCCGACCGGAAATATTCCGATTCTGGGCGGTCACCTGTTGTAACAAGGTGAACATGAGTAAGAAACTCATGAATAGAATTTTTTTCATGCAGAAAAAAGTTTGGGTTGAACTATAAGCGGGGGCGAAAAAGCCGCTTTAACTTCTTAAAAATACTCACAGTTAATCGAAACTAAACGGTCTGAATACTTTTTTTTCGCTGACAGTAAATTCTTGCTGTCCCCTGCAAAAAATCCTATATACTATTAACAGGATGGCGTTGACACTTAATAGTATCTTATTATAATGTATTATTGGAATTGCCATATGAATTTTAATACAGCACTAATCTTTCCTTTCTATCTATATAAAAGAAGGGCTGACTTTTAGTAAAGTCAGCCCTTTCAATTAACTCAGCTCTGTAGCCCGCTTAGGAATTACGAAATACGGCTATTGCCGCATACGGAGCCAAGCTTTGTGTGCCGGTAGGCGCACCGTAGGTATTGAGTTGGGTTAAAACAATGCGTCGGTCGTCTTGGGTTATTATTTCGAAGGTGAAGACGACAGCATCGTTAGCCTGCACAATATTGTTGAAGGCATCTGGGTTGGCGGGGACAACGGGCAGCAGGTTGATATTCGGAGCGGTGCCCGACAGCCGTTTCAAATCCCGCAGTGCCTCAGTACTAGTCAAGGAGACCGTGAAAGGGAAGGTACTGTAGTCACCCACTTTTACGCGTGGGCCCAGAGTCAGGCCGCTGGAGGCAGGACGGCCAAACGACTTGTATACTTCTATCGTCCGAATCTTTATGTCGCGCTCCTTACCCAGATCAACCGTAAACTCAAATATGGGCCGAGTTGGGTTGGTGGACGCTGCCGCTTTGGCGGCGGTGGCATCGAAGAAATCTTTGCCAGGAGTTGCTTTGGGAAAAATTGCGGGCAGGCTCTCGAAGGCCGGAGCGGGCAACTTACTGTCTTCCTTGCACGAGCTGAGTGCTCCGCCGCAAGAAACTAGTAAGAGCAGGCCAAAAACTATTTTTTTCATGGAAATCTGAGTTGTGAGAGTTGAACAATAGAGCAAGCTCTAGTTTATATCCCAAAAAATTCGGTCAGTGTAGACATTCACCTGCTTTGGCGCATTGGGGTTAGATGTCAAGTCGTCCTGCCGGTATGGCAAGCGCAGGGGGTAGCCGCCGGTCAACTGCGTGTGGGGCTCACTACCGGGCAACGTAATAGCCGGATAGCCCGTGCGGCGGTAGTCGGTGTAAACATCTTCCCCGAAGCCCCAGCCCGCTTTGTATTTCTCCTGCATAATAATACGCAGCTTGCCGGCCGAGGTGGTTTCGGCGTCGTAGCGGGCCAGCACTGCAGTTGCATAGTTGGTAATGCTGGCAGCCGGAATTAGCGGGCTGCCATCGGCACTGGCAATCAGGTTCACTTTGTCGAAAGCAGCCAGGATGCCTGATTCTAGCGCCGTACGAGCGGCTGCAGCACTGTTGAGAATGGTCAGCTGAGCTTCAGCTTCGGTGAAACGGCGGCTGGGGTAGGTAAGGAAGCGCTGCGCCACAACTCCTTTGCCGGAGTTAACGTTGGCGGCGCCGCCAGTGCCGTTGTCATACTTGCCCCCAACGGCATACAGGCCCGGCAAAGTCCGGATGTCGGAGTTGTTCTGGTTCCGGTTAGGACCAAAGCTGCCAACGAGTACCGTGATAAAGCGGCCCAATTGAAAATCAGCCAAGGGCTGGGTGGCCGTCGTCGATACCTGGTTGTAGAAGTAGTAAGGCAGACGGGGGTCGGCGGCATTGCCATTATCGGCATTGGCCAGCATCATGTCGACATAGAAAAAGCGGCCAATCAGGTTTTCCCGGCTCGCCGTTACGTAGTCGGCAATGTAACCCAAGTTGCGGTTTTCCGGCGTCGTGGAAGCATTGTACTTGAACTCGTAGTCGTCTTCGTTGGACGTCATCAGGTCCTGCTTCAACACGTCGGTTACCTTGGCGCTCAACGACTCCGAGCCCAGTACGGGAGCCGGGTTCAGCCGAATCTGGTTGAGCAGCTTCAGCTTCAACGTCCGACCCATGCGGGCCCACTTGGTCAGGTTGCCTTTATAGATCAGGTCAGCTGTACCCAGCCCGGCCGAGGTCGTCTTTTTATCCAGGTTGGCCAAGCCCGCATCGATCAGCGAGAGCAGGTCCTTATAGATATCCGAGTCCTTGTCGTACTTCGGAGCCCGGTTGGCAGATCCCTGCAACGCTTCGGAGTAAGGAATGTCGCCCCACATATCAACCATCTGGCTGACCACGAAAGCCTTTTGAATCTGGGCAATGCCAACATAATCCCAGCTCTGCGAAGCAGTACCCTGCTTAATAACCTGCTCGTTGTTGATCAGGCAGTCGGAATACAAGCCGGCCCACTGGTTGCTAAAAGAGCTGCCGTCGGGGGTGTAGGAGCCCACGTCACGCGTGCTAGCCAGTTGATTGACCAGCGTCGAGGTAGCCTGGCTGAGGCCCAGGGCGCTCAGGCCCAGATACACGCTCATAGAGCCCTGGGAGGCGGGCAGAATTTCCTGCAGCCGCGCCGAAGTGGGGTTCAGGGGGTCGACGTTGATGTCGTAGAAATCTTTGCAGCCCGGGGTGGCGACCAACAGGCCTAACAGGCCCAGGGCAGCAGTACCTTTACGTAAATTCATATCAGAAAAAGCAAGAAGGTCAGGACTAGAAATTAACCCGCAGGTTTATGCCGTAACGACGCACCGAAGGAGAGTTAGTGTATTCAATGCCCTGCACGTTGGAACCAGAGTTATAAGTGCTGGTTTCAGGATCGAAGTTGGTGTACTTCGGAATGTTAGGAGAATACCACCACAGGTTGCGGCCCGACAAAGAAACGTTGATGCTGCCGAAAGGAGTTTTCTGCAGCAGCGACTTGGGCAGGTCGTAGCCCAGTGTGATTTCGCGCAGACGAACCGTGGTGGCATCATACAAAGATTGCTCAGCGGTGCCGCTCAAGGCTGCTGAACCTACGCCGAAGTAGTAGTCGTTGATTGAAATGGCCGTGTTGTTCGGAATCGTGTTGCCGTCGGCATCACGCAAGGGCTGGTGCGTATTGGGGTCACCTTTCACGCCTTTAATAACAACCAGTCGTTCCCGGTCCTCCGTGTCTCTGGTTACGCCCCGGCCCAGCTCCTGCTGCAGCGTGGTCGAGTAGATGCTGCCGCCTTTGCGGTAGTCAATCAGCGTATTAAGCGTGAGACCTTTGTAAGTGAACTGGTTGATGAAGCCCATCTGAAACTGGGGGTTCGGGTTACCCAGGATTTTCGGGTTCAAAGCCGGAATCAGACGGCCCGTGCTGGGGTCAATCAGCAGGTTGCCTTGGTCGTCGCGGTCGGCGTTGGAGCCGTAGAGGGCACCGTAGGGCTGGCCCGGCTGCAGAATCGGCTGGATGAGGCCCGAGCCAAAGCCCGGCTCAATAACCAACAGGTCGAGGCCATCGGTCAGGCTCTCCACCATGTTCTTGTTATGGGTGAAGTTGAACGTGCTGGTCCAGCGGAAACCGCGCAGGTCTACCGGAATGACAGTAGCGGCCAGCTCAATGCCTTTGTTGGAGATTTCCCCGAAGTTAGTCAGCAGCACTCCGTAACCCGTAGCCGAAGGCAGAGTCACCTCCCCAATCTGGTTGGTGGTCCGACGGTCATAAACTGAGGTGTTGATGATCAGTCGGTTTTTCAGGAAGTTCAAGTCGGCACCGAATTCCCACTCGTTGGTGAATTCGGGCGTCAGGGCAGGGTTACCAATCTGGGAGCTCAGCGCCAGGGCTGGTACTCCGCCGAAGGGAAAGTCGGTAGTGCCGACGTTGTTGCCGTAGCGCGGGTTGTTGATGTAGCGCGTCAGACCAGCGGAATACGGATCGGCATCGTTACCTACCCGGGAGTAGTTAGCACGAACTTTACCGGAGGAGAACCACGGCAGGTCCAGCTTCAGCGCCTCGGAGAATACCCAGGAGCCTTCGACGGCGTAGTAGAAATAGCCCCGGCCCGTATTGCCGATTTCACCGTTCTTGTTCAGCGTCGAGGACTGGTCACGACGGAGCTTACCGGTCAGGAACGCCCAGTCTTTGTAGCCCAGAGTGGCTTCGCTGAGCAGGCCCATCAGGCGCTTTTTCTGAAACTGGGGGCCGTAGGGCTGAACTGCGGTGGTATTACCCAGGTTGTCGATGCCGAAGATGATGATACCGGTGCCCAGGAAAGAAGCTGCCTCAAACTGCCGCTGGTTGATCTGGTTGCCGATAAGGGCCCGCAGGCTAATGTCCTCCGTTAGGTTCTTATCAAACGTCAACGACACAGTCTGCTCCAGCTCCGTGTTCTGCAGGTGGTCTTCCACAATACGGCCGGTGCCGTATTTGCCCGTGTTACCGGGGCGGATAGTCGAGCGGCGCGAGTCCGTATAAGTATTCAAGCCGCCACGGTAGGCCAGCGTGAGCCATTCTTTGATGGCATAGGAACCCGTAATGCTGGACGCTATCCGGTCTACCCGCGACGTGTACGAGTTGTTGGTTGTCGACCAGATTGGGTTGTCAGCCTGCGTCGAGAGCCAGCCGAATACGGAGCCGTTGGTAATCGGGTCCGTGTTGGGCAGGTTTTGCAGATCCAGGTTGCGGGGCATAAACATCAAACGCGACAAAGCGGAAGAGCCACCCTGCGCGCTACTACCCCCGATTAGCGGACCCCGCTGGTCCGAGTTGGTGTAGGTCACGTTGCCACCGATGGTGAACTTGTTGTAAAAGCCCGAGCCACCTGCGCTAACGTTGTTGCGCACGAAGGATGAGTTGGGAATGATACCCGTGTTGTCGGAGCGCGAAAGCACCGCGGCAAACTTGGCGTTATCACTGTTGCCCGTCAGCGTTATGGAGTTGTCAAACTGCCGACCGGTATCAAAGAAGTCCTTTACGTTGTTAGGCGCTGCCTGATACGGAATGGTGGTGCCAGCCGGGATATTCGGGAAGTTGGCGTTGCCAGCTTGGGGGTGGGGAATAGAGACCGGCGCCTCGGGGCTGCCAAAGCGCGGGCCCCAAGAACCGTTGGTCGTAAACGGACCCACGAAGTTGGCGCCCGTGCCGTAGCTGTTCTGATAGTCGGGCAAGCCCGCTACCTTCTCCAGGGAGAAGGAAGAGGTATAGCCCAGCTGAATGCCTTTGGCACCGCGCGCGCTGCTACCTGTTTTGGTCGTGATGATGATAACGCCCCCCGCAGCCCGCGAACCGTACAGGGCTGCCGCAGCACCGCCTTTCAGGATAGTTTGCGACTCAATGTTGTTCGGGTCGATATCGATAGCTCGGTTCGAGTTGACGGTACCTTCGACCAGTACATCATCCGAGTCGAACTGCCGGTTGTCAAATGGTACACCGTCGATAATGAACAACGGCCCGTTGGTACGGGTCAGGGAGGTATTGCCGCGGATGATAATGCGCGTGGAGCCGCCCGGCGTGCTGCTGGCGCTAGTTACGCTTACCCCCGTCACTTTGCCTGCAAGGGCACGCAAGGCATCCGGCTCCGACTTCTGAACCAGTTGATCCGGCTTAATCTCCGCAATTGCGTAGCCCAGGGCCCGCTTCTCGCGCGATACGCCCAGGGCCGTTACCACTACTTCGCTTAGTTCTTCCGTGTTTACCGACAGGGTAACATCAATTGTGTTGCTGTTGGTAATGGCCCGCTCCTGTGAGCCATAGCCCAACTGCTTGAAAATAAGAGTGGTGGCATCCGCTGGGACGGACAGCGTGTAGGTGCCTTCCGCATTTGTAGCGGTACCAACACTGGTACCTTTGACCAATACGCTTACTCCTGGTAAACCTTCATTGGTAGTGACATCGAGTACTCGTCCTGAAATAACCCGATTCTGCGCCCAGGCGCTTCCAATCAAGGTTAATGACAGAAATAAACTCAGTAGTAAGAGTTTTTTCATGAAAGGGTAAAGTGAGAATGAAACAAATAAGCGTGTACTAGGGCGAAATCGTGATCCTAAAAATAGATATAATTTCTTTCTCCTCTGTAGCCTATTTGGCAGTAAGCAAGCCTAATTAGCACAACTCTAATGGGCAGGGTGGCCGACCAAATCGGGTGGGGCACGCTCGGTTACGCAGTGGCGTTGGGAGCAGAATAAGCAAAAAAGAAGGGCTGCCATGATTGGCAGCCCTTCTTGCAAAAGAGAAATAGAGAGAACTATTTCTTGTCCCAGAAAATCTTCGTGGAAACCTTGTCGCCACCAATAGCGGTAGCAGCAGCCGTGTTATTCACGCCATTCAGGTTTTTCTCCGTCGTGGGGTACGTAAAGCGCAACGGAATGTCCGACAGAGCGTCTTCACCCGGCTCCAGAGCGGGCGAATCCAAGCGGCGGAATTCCTTCCACGATTCTACGGGCTGGTCATAGAGAGCAATCCACTTCTGGAAGCCAATTTTCTCTCTGTAATCACCTTTCGCCGTAGCGTACGTCACGTCGGGCTGGCTGTAATACTTCTCCGCATCTGCGGCCGAGCCACCATTGTCCTCAATAGAAGCAACAATACCTGCTTTGTAGTGCGAGGCAGCAGTTGAGCCGGTAATCAAACCACGCTCTACTGCTTCAGCCAGCAGGAACTCAACTTCCGAGTAGGACAGCAGTACGCCGGGCAGAGTAGGCTCTTCCTGCTTAGCGCCGGGAGCCGAGAACGAGGCGTAGTCATTGATCAAGCCAACATCGCCACCGGTGAACTCCCCGTTCTTGTTGGGTTTGAAGTAAACCGGCAGACGGGGGTCATTCAGCGGCACGAGGGCGTCATCAATGAAGGTAACGGTACCAACAAAGTCTTTCCGACCGCTCTGAATCAGGTCTTCCCACACCGGGTTGGTGTTGGGGAAGCTGCCCTGGAACGTAATCTGAGCGTCGTCGTCGTTAGACGTAAACACTTTGCCCATGGCCTGGGTAGCCATGGTCGTGGCCTTTGGCTTATCTACGTCAGACAGCGTCAGTGCAAGGCGCAGCTTCAGGGAGTTGGCAAATTTAACCCAGTGGCTAACGTCACCTTGGTACATGATGTCAGCATTCCCGAATCCGTCGGCGCTGGGGTCGAAAGCAGCAATGGCAGCATCCAAACGCTTGGTAATATCGGCGTAGATGGTAGCGGCATCATCGTACTTCGGCTGAGGATTCAGCACGTCCAGAGCAGCCGTGTAGGGCACGTTGCCATAGGTGTCGACCAGAACAGACCAGCTGTATACTTCCATCACCTCGATGGCAGCCAGTTGGTTGGCTTTCACCTTGGCATCGAGCGAAGCGTTAGCATTGGTCAGGTCGCGCGCCTCCTTCAGGTTACGCAGATCGTCACGGTACATCGCATTCCAGAAGCTGCGATTGATTACCCGCGTTTCGATGTCGTAGTTGCTTTCGTCCGTATAGGTCGTTTCCGTCCAGTACTGTACGTAGAAGCGGAACGGGTTAAGGTTAACGCTCGAGCTCGAAATGGTACGCGCCAGGCTGCGCTGGGCACTCGAGAAAAAGCTCGTTGCCGGAGCCGACGAAGGGTTCTTCGGGTCAACGTTATATTCATCCAGGCTGTCGACGCACGATGTTGCGAGCAACAAAGCGGGAAGGCCAGCAAGGACAACTTTTTTCAGTGAATTCATTGTCTTGATGTTTAGAAGCTGATGCGAACGTTAGCTCCGATAGTACGGGTAGTAGGATAAGCGCCAATCGAGTAGCCGAGGCCGAGGTTACCGGCACCCAGGTTCTCTTCGGGGTCTGCATCAGGCAAATGCTTGCTGATGATCCATAAGTTCCGTCCTACAAGCGACAAATCGATACCTTTTACAGCAGCAACTTTCGACAGCCATACTTTGGGCAGCGAGTAGGTCAGCGCAGCTTCGCGCAGCTTCGCGCAGCTTCACAAAACCAGCGTCGTACACGAAGGCTTCGGCAGGGTTACGACGGTAGCCGTACAGACCGAAGTTGGTGTTGCTTACGCGCTTGGTGTTCTTCGTGCCGTCGGGGTTAACACCGTCCAGAATCACACCACCACCTTCGGCGATGGGCAGACGCGAGGGGTTACCCAGGTCGTTCAGACCAGCCGTTTCGGGGGTCAGACCGGTGGCCAGACCGTAGTAACGGTCCAGCGAGAATACGCTGCCACCCTTCTTGATGTCGATCAGGAAGTTGAACGATACCGACTTGTAGGAAACCGTGTTCGAGATACCACCTTTCCACTTGGGGTTCACATCGCCAATGATGGCGTTGGTAGCCTGCTGGTAGTAGCCGGTAGCGGGGTTAACTACTTTCTGGCCATTGGCATCATATACGAAGCCCGAGCCACGCAGTACACCGAAGGCCTGACCGACGGAAGCGTTAGAGGTTACACCGCCCTGGTAGTTGGCAATTACGATGTTGTCCAGGTCGCTGAACAAAGACAGAACTTTGTTCTGGTTTTTCGACCAGTTCAGGTTCACCGTCCAGTTGAAGTTGTCCGTTTTCACGGGCGAAACGAAGGCCGTGATTTCAACACCTTTGTTCTGTACTTCACCCGAGTTTACGTAACGCGAGTTCTGGCCCGTAGCCGTCGACAGGTTCAGCGGGATGATCTGGTCTTTCGTGTTCTGCTTGTACACCGTGAAGTCGAAACCTACGCGGCTCTGCAGGAAGGCCATATCAATACCTACTTCCGAGCTCGTCGTTCTTTCGGGCTTCAGGTCGGGGTTGTTTTTGGTGCCAGCTACCGAGAAGATCGGAGCCGAGCCGAAGGGAGCACCCTGACGGTACGTATCGTACACAGCCAGCGGAATAGCACCCTGGCCTACTTCAGCGTAGTTACCACGGAGCTTACCGTACGACAACCAAGGCGTCTTCTCTTTCAGAGCTTCCGAGAATACGAAGCCCAGAGCAGCCGAGGGATAGAAGAAGGTGTTGCTCTTCGTGGGCAAGGTCGTCGACTTGTCACGACGGCCGGTCAGGTCCAGGAACACCATCTGCTTGTAGCCGAAGGTAGCGCTGGCGAAAATACCGTCAACACCAACGCGCTGCTCGATTTCGATAGGAGCTTCGATGGGGCTCAGCGAGTTGGCCAGCGAGTATACGCCGGGAGCAACCAGACCACCGTTGGTGATGGCACGGATCGAGCTGAACGCCTGACGACGCATGTTGGCACCGATCAAGCCGGTGAAGCTAAAGTCTTCGGTAATGTTCTTGTTGAAGTTACCGATCAGGTCGTAGTTGTATTCGCGCGAGGTGCGGTTGAAGCGCGAGTAGTACGAAGGGTAGCTCGACTGCGTGCTACCTACGTTGGAGCGCTCTTCCTGCAGTTCGTCGTAGGTGTCAGCCGTTACGCGGCCCAGGACGTTAAACCAGTCCGTGAACTTGTAAGTGGCCATCACGTTACCGAAAATACGGTTACGGTTGTCGTTTTCGTAGTTCTGGTAACGTACGAAGTAGGGGTTGTTCCAGTAGATCGGCGACAGGTCACCGGTGGTAACGTCGGCATAGTTCCAGGTCGCGTTCTGATTGGTACGCTCGTACGCTTCTTTCTGGGCTTTAACGTCGACGTTGGTCTGCCACCACTGGCGGAAGTTGGTCATTACGTTTTCCGAGCCGTAGCCCGTGCCGTAGCGGCCCAGACCATCGATGCGGGTGTAGTTAACCGAAGCGCTGGTGGTCAGTTTGGGAGTCAGGTTCAGCGAACCAGCGAAGTTCACCATGTTCTTGGTGATTTTGCTGTTGGGCAGAATGCCTTTGTCCACGTTGTTGTTGTAGCCGAGCTTGAAGAAGCCCTGGTCGTTACCACCGTCAACGCTGATAGAGTTCAGGGTCGATACGGCATCTTCAAAGAAGGTCGAAGGGCCATTGGCAGCGGCTACCCAAGGAGTAGCTTTGCCGAAGTTCGGGCTACCGGGCGAGAAGGCATCCCACTGGTATACCAAGTGACCGTCGAAGGGACCACCGTAGGAAGCATCTTCCTGGGTGGGAACTACTTCACTGCCGTTGTCGAGGCGGTTGAAATATTCATTGCCCTTCGGACCGTAGGCCTTGCCGTAGCCAGCGCCATACTTGTCCTGGTACTTAATGAAAGTGCTCTTGTCGTAGCGGCCCAGGGTTACACCCGAGTTGATGGTTACGCCCAGACCTTTACGACCTTTCTTGGTCGTAATCAGGATTACACCGTTGGAGGCACGCTCACCGTACAGGGCGGTAGCAGCGGCACCTTTCAGTACGGTCATCGTGGCAATGTCATCAGGGTTGATGTCAGCACCAGCGTTACCGTAGTCGTAGCCACCACCACCGGTAGCCTGGGGAACACCGCTAGCCGAGCTGGCAGCCGTCGTCGTGTTCGTGCTAGCGTTGCTGATCGGCACACCGTCCACTACGAACAGCGCCTGGTTGTTACCAAACAGCGACTTGTTGCCCCGAATAACTACGTTGGACGAACCGCCGAGCGTGTTGCTCTGCTTGATGTCCAGACCAGCAACTTTACCCGACAAGCCGTTGATAAAGTTGGGGTTACGAGCCTTGGTAATGTTTTCGCCTTCTACCGTCGTGGCTGAATAAGCCAGCGAGTTCCGGGTTCTTTCAACGCCCAGAGCGGTTACTACTACTTCGCCCAGCGTCTTGGTATCGGCACCCAGGCCGACGTCAATCGTAGTGGCGCCGCCGATCGGACGATCAACGGAGATGTAGCCAATAGAAGTGAAGGAAAGCGTAGTGGCCGAAGCCGGTACACTCAGCGAATAGGTACCATCCGAGTTGGTGGAAGCACCAACGGTGGTGCCTTTCACCAGCACGGTAACCCCGGGCAATCCCTGACCGTTGGCCCGGTCAGTGACCCGTCCCGAAATGGTCCGATCCTGCGCGATGGCCTGCTGCAACAGGCTAGTCATCAGCAGGATGACCATAAATAAGAGTTTTTTCATTTGACTGTTGGTTTGGTGAGTGAAAAGGTAAAGAGATAGTTGTGAAAGTGGGCGAATAGGGCAAGTATAGCGGGAAAAACGGCATTTAGCAACTTTTAGGAAACATAGGGAAGCCGCTACTTCTCACTAATTTCTGTTGCCAACTACCTCGTCCATGCGTTTGCGGAGGCAATTGTAAGCTGCACCGGATATGTACAAGTTACTGAATCCGGCCCGTAAAAACAGATTTTGGACCGCGTAGAGCTAGTATATTTACCTTCAGCAATATAGAGCTCAGGTCAGTTTTGCATTAAGAAGCCCTTAATGTACTCGTCCAGGTCACCGTCCAATACGGCCTGTACATCGGTGCGCTCAATACCGGTACGCAAATCCTTGATCAGCTTGTAGGGATGCAACACGTAGTTGCGGATTTGAGAGCCAAAGTCGATACGTTTTTTACCGGCTTCAATCTTGTCGCGCTCGGCGTGGCGCTTGTCCATCTCGATCTGGTAGAGCCGGGACTTGAGCATGCGCAGAGCGTGCTCCTTGTTCATGAGCTGGCTGCGCTCAATCTGAACGGCAATGATAATACCCGACGGAGCGTGAGTGAGCCGCACGGCCGTTTCGACCTTGTTCACGTTCTGCCCACCGGCGCCGCCGGCTCGGTACGTGTCCCAGGTAATATCGGCCGGATTGATCTGAATGTTGATGGTTTCGTCAACGACCGGGTAGGCAAACACCGAGGCAAAGGACGTGTGGCGGCGCCCGCTGCTGTCGAAGGGAGAGATGCGCACGAGGCGGTGCACGCCAATCTCGCTTTTGAGGTAGCCGTAGGCGAAGTCGCCGTCAATTTCCAGGGACGCCGACTTGATGCCGGCGCCTTCGCCGGGCTGGTAGCTGAGCTGCCGTACGCTGAAACCGTGCTTTTCGCCCCACATGATGTACATGCGCATCAGCATTTCGGCCCAGTCCTGGCTTTCGGTGCCGCCGGCGCCGGGGTTGATGTCGATGATGGCAGAAAGCTGGTCTTCCTCGTCGGAGAGCATGCGTTTGAATTCGAGCTGCTCCACGAGCTGCTGCGCCGCGTCGAACTCCTGCTGGATTTCGGCTTCGGTAACGTCGCCTTCGCGGTAAAATTCAAACAGAACTTCTACGTCGCCAACGGCCTTTTCGACTTTCTCGAAATCGTCGGTCCAGACTTTAACCGATTTGATATCTTTCAAAATAGCCTCAGCTTTCTTGGAATCGTCCCAGAAGCCGGGGGCGGTGGTCTGCTTTTCGGTTTCTACGACCTGGGCTTTGCGGTTGTCGTAGTCAAAGGTACCTCCTCAAGGCCTCAGCGCGGCCCTTCAATTCCTTAACCTGGTCTTGGGTCATTGGAAAAAAAGATGAATGTTGAAAAAATGGGTGTAGGGCAAAGATAAGTAATGCAAAACGCCCGCCGCCGAATACCTATCGGCGGCGGGCGTAGCCCGAAGAAGGCCGCTTTAGGCCGTTATACCTGCACCATCCAGTGGTGAGTGTCGGGTGCTTCACCGGTGCGGATGTCGCTTAGAATAGCGCTGGCCTTCTGGGAAAAGGAGTTAGTAGTAGGCGTGGGCAGGCTGTAATCCTGGCCTTGGTAGCCGATGGTGGCAATGGGCGCAATAGTAGCCGCTGTGCCTACCCCGAAGGCTTCCTGCAGCGTGCCGTTGGCCTGGGCCGCCATTACTTCCGTGGCCGATACCTTGCGCTCCTCCACGGGCATACCCAGGTCGCGGGCCACTTGCAGCACGCTCTTGCGGGTAATGCCGTCCAGAATGGAGGTGCTCAGGGCCGGGGTGATGACTTTGCCGTCGATAACGAACATAACGTTCATTGTACCCGACTCCTCAATGAACTGGTGAGCCGACGAATCGGTCCAGAGCAGTTGGTGGTAGCCTTCCTGCTGGGCCAGCTTGGTGGGCCACATGGCCGCGCCGTAGTTGCCAGCGGCTTTGGCATAGCCGGCGCCACCCTCGGCCGAGCGGACGAACTTCTCTTCGAAACGTACCCGCAGTGGCTTGTTATAGTACAAGCCAACGGGGCAGGTGAAGATCATAAAGCGGTAGTTGTCCGAAGGCCGCACCCCAATAAAGCCGTCGGTGGCAAACATGAAGGGGCGGATGTAGAGGGCGCTGCCGGGAGCTTTGGGCACCCAGTTGGCATCGAGGCGAATCAGCTGGGACAAACCCTGCATGAACAGCTCCTCGGGCAGCTGGGGCATGCACATCCGTTCGGCCGAAAGGTTGAGGCGTTGCAGGTTGTCGTAGGGGCGGAACAAGGCAATTTCGCCCTGAGGATTTTTGTAGGCCTTCATGCCCTCGAAAATGGCCTGGCCGTAGTGCAGAGCCGAGTTGGCGGGGCTCACGGCCATGTCGCCGTAGGGTACAATCTGGGGCTCCTGCCATTCGCCATCCTGATAGTCGACAACAAACATGTGGTCGGAGAATACCTTGCCGAATTCAAGGTTGGCAGGATCCAGCTCCTGAAGGCGGGAAGCCGTGGTGCGCTGGGTCCGAATAGTGAGTGTGTCGAGCATAAGCAGGATAGTGGGAGAGTGGGAAAAGAGCGGGTGGGAGAAAGAGGGAGCATCCCTGAAACGGGCCTAGGACAGGCGCGGTTTCCAGGT
The DNA here is from genome assembly GCF_002797555.1 of Hymenobacter chitinivorans DSM 11115. NCBI lineage: Bacteria > Pseudomonadati > Bacteroidota > Cytophagia > Cytophagales > Hymenobacteraceae > Hymenobacter > Hymenobacter chitinivorans. The sequence continues at coordinate 75,549 of NZ_PGFA01000005.1, forward strand.
AACTTCTTCGGCCTTTAATTCGTGCGCCATCTGCCGGCTGAGCACGAATAAATAGTCGGATAAACGGTTGAGGTACATGACCACCAGGTCGGCCACGAAGGAGTCTTCGCGCAGGGCAATAACCAGGCGCTCGGCGCGGCGGCACACGCAGCGGGCTACGTGGGCGTAGGAAACTGAGGGGTGGCCGCCGGGTAGAATAAACACGCGCAGCTCGGGCAAGTCTTCATTCATCCGGTCCATTTCGCGCTCCAGCAGCAGAACGTCTTCCTCGTGCAGGTCCGGAATTTTCATCTTCGACTTCTCCGGGTCAGAGGCCAGGGAGGCGCCCATGGTGAAGAGCCGGTCCTGGATTTCCTTGAGCAGGTCGCGGCGGCCGGCGTTTACGTCCTGGTCGCGCACCAGGCCCAGGTAAGAGTTGAGCTCGTCGACGGTGCCGTAGCACTCAATGCGCAGGCTGGACTTTGGAACCCGGGTGCCGCCGATAAGCGAAGTAAGGCCTTTGTCGCCGGTTTTGGTGTAGATCTTCATGCAGTGAGCGAAGGACAGAGGGCGGGAGCTGAGGTTGCAGAAAAAACAAGAACAAAAAAGTCAGCTCAATGTCGGCAGCTCGTCCTTGGAAAGTCAGCTGAGGATGTGGGAGGCCACTTTCTGGTTGGGCACATCCGACTCAACCTGCCCGTCGCGCAGGCGCACGATGCGGTGGGCAAAGTTGGCAATATCCTCTTCGTGGGTTACCATGATAATGGTATTACCCTTGGCGTAGAGGGCCTCAAACAAATCCATGATTTCGTGGCTGGTCTTGGAGTCGAGGGCGCCGGTGGGTTCGTCGGCCAGCAGCACGCTAGGGTCGTTGACCAGGGCCCGGGCAATGGCTACGCGCTGGCGCTGACCACCGGAAAGCTCATTGGGCTTGTGCTTGGCCCGGGTGTCGAGGCCTACGCTTTTAAGGGCCATCATAGCCTTTTCTTCCCGGTCCGACTTGCTGTAGCCCGCGTAAATCAGGGGCAGGGCCACGTTGTCGAGGGAAGTAGCCCGGGGCAGCAGGTTGAAGCTCTGGAAGATAAAGCCAATTTCCTTGTTGCGCACGTCGGCCAGCTGGTTGTCCGACATGCTGCTCACGTTCTTGCCGTTCAGAATATAAGTACCCCGCGTGGGCGTGTCGAGGCAGCCCACGATGTTCATTAGCGTCGACTTGCCCGAGCCCGAAGGTCCCATGAAGGCGACATACTCGCCCCGCTGAATGGTGATGGTAACGGACCGCAGTGCCTGGATGAGCTCGGTGCCCATCTGGTATTCCTTCGCAATGTCGTGGGTTTCAATGACAGGCTGTAACATGAGCAGCGGGGTTTGGTCCTAATTCCAGGGGGTAGCGGCAGCCGTTTGAGTGGCCCGCCGGGCGTTATACTGCGAAAGAAAGGTACTGTATTCCGCGGGTGAAAGCAACGGACGCAGCTTTTCCAGAGAAGCTGCGGCGTATTCGCCCAGGCCCGCCGGAATAGCGGCCAGCGTGTAGGCCTTGAGCAGGGGCACCGACTCCGGGTTGTACTCCAGGCCCTTGAGCAGGGCGTTATAGGCGGGCATATCCTGCTGGCGGCTCAGGTAGAAGTCGGCGGCAGCCAGTACAGCCTGCTCCAGGTACGGGGCTTCGCGTACCACCTGGGCGTAGAACTTGGCTGCCGCGGGAGCTTGGTTTTCCGCTTGCGCCAACGCCGCCCGATAATACAGTTGGTAGGGCCGGTCGAGGCGGCTGAAGTACCCCTGCTGCACGACGGTGCGCAGCTGGGGCAGCTGCTTGCTTTGCAGGTAAAGCTGGCCCCGCAGCACGTTCCAGGCCGAGCCGGTGGGCGTAGCCGTAGCCGGTTTCGGGGCAAACAGCTCCAGGGCCTGTTGGGCCGCCGGCAGCTGGCCAGCCAGCAGTGCCCGCGGAATCTGGGCCAGCAGGGCAGCCTCGCGGGAAGCGGCAGTACTCAGGCCGGCAGCCCGGGGCACGAGGCTTTCCGGATACAGCGAGCCACCGCGCAGCACCAGATACTGCGCCTTCACCGAGTCGGGAGCAGCGGGGTACTGGGTGTTGAAGTCCAAGTTCAGCACCGAGAGCAGCCGCTGGGCCCGCCGGCTGGTGCCAAAGGTCTTATCGGGTAATGCCTGCTGAGCCGAAAAGCGGGCCGAATCGGGCTGGTTTAGGAGCGCTAGGGCGTAGGCCCGGAACAGGGCGGCTTCCGCGTAGCCATTGCGGTGGGCATCGGCGAGGCGGGCCGCGGCGGGGCGGTACTGCTGCTGTTCCAGAAGCCACAAACCCCACAGGTTTTGGTAGTAGGCGCTGCCCGCGGAGTTGCCAGTCGTCAGCGGCAGCAGGGTATTTTGGGCCGCCACGGTCTGGCCCCCGTAGTGCTGGGTTAGAGCGCGCAGAAAGGTCAGCTGGTCGGCGTAGGCGCTGTTGTCGGGCTGCTGGGCCAGGCGTGCCAGCAGCGGCAGCTGGCTGGTATCGGCTAGCGCGGCGCGGTGCAGGGCGTCGTGGTAGAGGCGGGCAAACCCGGCCGTGGTCAGCACCGGCGAAGGCAGTTCCACTGGGGCTGGCTTTTGGGGCTTACCCGTTAGCAGGTAAAGCAGGGAAACGTTGCTGTCCCAGGCGGCATTGTCGGCGCCGCCTTTACGCTCGGCAATCAACTGGCGGGCGGCCGCAACCTGTTGGTTTTGCAGCAGAAACGCCAAGCGGTTAGTTTCCACGGCCGAACTATTGGGCGCCAGCGCCTCGGCCCGCTGCAGATAGTAGTCTACCGAGTCGGTGAGGGTGGAGCGGGTGTAAAGCTGGGCCAGGTCGTTGGCCAAGCGGGCACTGCGGGGCGTATTTTTGATGCCTTGGCGCAAAACGGCCAGCCGGTCGAAAAAGTCGCCGGGCTCATTGTAGAGCGCGGCCAGGCGCAGTGAAATCTTTTCCGAAGGTGCCCGGCTTAAGGCCCGGCGCAGGGCGTTTATTTCGTTCTGACGCTGGGAGCGGAAGTGGTAGAGCGCCGCCCGGCCCATGCTGGCGCGGTGGTTGTGCTGGTCGAGCACGTCACTTTCGGCGTAGTAGCGTTCCGCCAGCAAGGCCAGTCCATCGGCATTAGGTTGCTCCTCGCTCTGCAGGCGGGTTAGGTCGCCCACGTTGTTGAAGTAGCCGGCCTGCACCTGGTCGAGCACAAAGAAGTTGTTGCGCATCTCCACGGCCAGCAAGCTGCCAATTCCCACCACGTACACGATGTAGAAGGGCAGACGCCTGGGCTCGTACACCACCCGGAACACGCGCAGCTTCTGGCGAATCAGGGTGACGAAGTTGAAGAGCACGTAAATCAGAAAGGCCGTGCCCACGCAAAGCAGAGCCAGGGCCGTAAAGTCGCGGGCGGCGCTGAGCAGCGGGTCGTTGGCGGTGGCAAAGGCAAAGCCCAAAAAGCCCGCTGCCACGGTCAGCAGCACCAGAAACAGCAGCTGCGCCGCGGCAAAAGGCACAAACTCCCCGTAGGTAGCGGCCCGGCGCCGCAGGTTCAGCCAGCTGATAACGGCCGCCGGCAGCAGCAGTACCAGGGGGTCGAGGCTGACGCCGGGCAGAATCAGCAGCTCACCGTTGTTCCAGTAATAAAGCAGCAGAGTGCCCAGATACAGCCCACTGGCCAGTAGAAACGGTAAAATGCCAAAGCGGCTGCCCGGGTTTTCGGCCTGGGAATTAAACCACAGCAGCCCGTAGATATTCTCAAAGCTGAGCCAGAGCACCAGCAAGGCTACGGCCGCAGCCCCGCTGCTGGTAGCGTAGCTCACCAGGTGCAGAGCAGTGGTATCGGCTGGGTTGTCGCTGCGCTGAAACAGCAGCGCGGCCAGGCCCGCTACTAGTAAGGCAAAGGTCAGGAGGCGGCGGCCCTGGGGCACGTCGGTCCAGAAGGCGTGGAACACGTAGGCCGGCACGCCCAGCGTCAGCAGGCTCAGAATTAGGAAATACTGCTCCCGCGAATCGAAAACGCCGAGCATATCGGCATTAAACGACATCAGCAGGAAAAACAGCAGGGCCATGCCCGCCACAAACGACAGGCGCGGCAGAGTGCTGATGACGGCCAGGTAAAATACCAGCGCTACGGCCAGCAGGCCCAGCAAGGCCACGGCCGCGTCGGGCCGCACGAAGGGCCCGGTCACGTCGTGGGTAGCACTCACCAGGTAGCCATTGACGCGCACCGGCAGCTCATCGAGGCCAATACGCACGTGCTGGAGCACGGTGGGCACGGGCTTGAGCTGGGCTACTTCCTGCACCCGCAGCGTGTAGTCGTCGCCGGTGAAGTAATAATACAGGGCCAGGGCCAGGGCAAGACCAGCCAGCAGGCCCAGAATCCAGCGGATCAGGCGCCAGCCGGAAAAGCGGGGAGAAGAAAGCGGGAGCGTCAAGACAGAAGGTTATTCCAGCACTTTAGGCACGCGGAAGTAGTCGGAATCCTTGCGCGGGGCGTTGCGCAGGCCTTCCTGGTGGCTCACCGAGTTGTGGGCCTCGTCGGGGCGCAGCACGTTGATTTCGTGCGACAAATGCACCAGGGGCTCCACGTTGGTCGTGTCCAGCTCGCTGAGCTGGGCCACCCAGTCCAGAATCTTGTTCAGGTCGCCCAGCATCTGCTGCTCCTTGGTAGCGTCAAATTCGAGGCGAGACAGATGAGCCAGTTTGCGCAGGGTTGATAAATCGGTGCTCACGGGTAAAAGGAAAAAGGGAAGTTCAGTTTAAGACTTGGGCAGCTCCAGCTCCGGGTTGGCCTGCGGGGCCGGGCTCGGTTCCGGTTTGGGCTTGCCCAGGCGGGACGGACCCGGAATACCGGCGGCTTCGGGCCGAAACGCGCTGGCAATAGTACGAAAAGCCTCGTCCCGAATGCGGGGCACGTCGGCTGTGGTCAGGCCCTGAGTGAAAATGGGCTCGTGAATAACGACCTGCAGCGGCGTGTAGCGCACCCGGATACCGCCAACATCGGGCATAAAGCGGTGGTTCAACGGCATCGAAACCGGCACGATGGGCACGCCGGTGGCAATGGCCAGCTGGAAGGCCCCATCCTTGAACGGACCCATTTCCTCGCCGGGCTTTTTGGAAATGGTGCCTTCGGGAAAAATCACCACCGAGCGGCCCGCTTCCAGGCTTTGCTTGGCTTGCACCATGGCCCGGCCCCGGCTCACGGCGCTGTTGCGGTTCACGGTGATGTAGACGCTGCCGAAAATCGGGCCCCAGAGCGGGACTTTAGCCAGGGCGCTCTTGCCGATGATGTTCAAATAGCCGGGAATGGCCTTAAACAGCACCGGAATATCAATATAGGAGCTGTGGTTGGCTACGTAAATGCAGGGCTGCGCGGCCGGCAGCGGCTGTTTGCGGACGATATCCACCGGCATGCCCCACATCCGGATGGCAAACGTGGACCAGCCCCGGTTGAGGTTGTGCAGGTGCCGGTGCAAGGACGGCTTGCGACCCAGCAGCACCTGAATGGGGTAGGTAACCACGAAGGGCAGCACAAACCAGAACGTGCTCCAGGTAGTGTAGATGCGGTGCCAGAGGTAGTGCAACAGTCGACGCATACCGGCAAAAATACGAGCTATAATCTTAGAAGCCGTTTGGCGGCGGGTTTTCCAATTACAGCTGTTGCCGGCTTTGCAGCACCTTTTCGGCCTTAAGCAGGCCGGCCACGCTGATGGCGTCCGTAATTCGGTCGTCCATCACCATGGCCACGGCTTCCGAGAGGGGCAGTTTCCAGAGGCGCAGCTCCTCGGTTTCCTCGGGCTCTACTTCGCCGGCTTCCAGGTCTTCGGCCAGATAGACAAAGCCCTCCTCATCGGTCACCGAATTGGAGGTGTGCAGGCGGGCAATGCGGGTCCAGCGCCGGGCCGTGAAGCCGGTTTCCTCCTTGAGCTCCCGCTGGGCCGATTCGAGAATGTCCAATTCTACCGGACCGCCGCCCATCGGAATTTCCCAGGAATACTCGTTGAGCGGGTAGCGGTACTGGCCTACCAGCCAGGTGTTACCCTCGGCGTCCACGGGCACGATTCCCAGGGCCTTGTTCTGCATCGAAACTACGCCGTAGATGCCCCGGCCGCCTTTGGGGTTGATTACCTGGTCTTCCCGGACCCGAATCCAGGGGTTCTGGTACTTGGGCTCAGAGCTCAGAATCTGCCACGGGTTACGGGTCTCGTCGAAGTCGGAAGAGGGAATATGACTCATTATATTCAAGTTGCTGAAAACTACCCAACCGGGCAAAGGTACAATTTCACGGCCAGCCCGGAAGGCCTTTTCACGTCCATCGGGCTACAAGCAGGGTTAGTCGGGTAAGAAGCCTCGTTTGACAAAAACACCCTAATAAACGCCTGACACCAAGTAGTTTTGTCGTAGAAAGGAACCAGCACAGATAGAGGTTGTGGAAAGGAAGTCTCTGTCTTGTGTAACAAGCCGACCGGGCTAAGGAGTAGGGTGGATGAATTTCTACCGGTCGGTGCAAAATTAAGAGCCGTTGCCCAGAGCAACGGCTTTTTTTGTGCCCAAACATTTTCGGTGCCCACGCCAAAATCTTGTTTGGCTTCCGGCCGCTCCGACCTCAACCCCAACGCTACGGGGTGCGTACCAGTCAGTAATTGGCTGTTTACATCCCAGCCGGTACCGGATATTTTTATGGCAAATCAACCCAAAAACCAGTCCGCCCAGTCCCAGCCCGGAGACCCTTTGTTCAACCTGAAACACGCCCAGGCCGAAGCGGAGCTAGCCCAGAACACGGGTGGCCTCGGCCCGATTACCAACGTATATGTCACTTCCGACGAGGACGACGCCATTGACGAAGGCCCTCGTGACAAGCAGGGCAACCGCCGCGGCGAGCCTGACGCTCCCGATGCTGGCACTACCGCCGGCCGCCACTAAGTGGTGAAGTGGTGAGTTGTTGTTCCAGAGCCTTGTAGAGCATTGGTATCAACGCCTACTTCTCCGTTTTACTTTGTGCTTACTTTTTCTGAAAAGGGCCTCTCCGGGTGCTGCGGCTGCCGGGGAGGCCTTTTTATTTATAGCTGACTCGGCAATGGGGTTGGGCCGGCGCGGCGCGGGGTTGTACCTTCGCCGCCCCTATGCTGCTTGCCTCCCACACCAACCTTCCGCTGGAAGCGGGCCTCGACGAAGCCGGCCGCGGCTGTCTGGCCGGCCCGGTTTTCGCCGCCGCCGTTATCCTGCCCCCCGACTTTGCTCCCGCCTACCTCAACGACTCCAAGCTGATGACGGCGCGGCGGCGCGAGGCCATCCGCAAGGAAATCTGCCGGGAAGCTGTGAGCTGGGCGGTAGGTGAAGCCAATACGGCCGAAATTGCCTCCATCAATATTGCCCAGGCCAGCTACCTGGCTATGCACCGGGCCGTGGCCCAGCTGCCTCAGGCGCCCCAGCACCTGATTGTGGACGGCAACCGGTTTCGCGCCTACCCGGGCATCGAGCACACGTGCTTCGTGAAGGGCGACGGGCGCTACCGCAGCATTGCCGCCGCCTCGGTGCTGGCCAAAACCTTTCGCGACGACCGAATGCACGAGCTGGCCCTGGAGTACCCCATGTATGGCTGGGAGCAAAACGCGGGCTACCCCACCGAAAAGCACCGCGCCGCCATCCGGGAGTACGGCCCCAGTGAGCACCACCGCATGGGCTTCCGGCTGCTGTAGTCAGTGTGCTGGGTTAGGGTGCTAATGTGTTGGGATGTGGAGAATGGGCGGAATGTGCTGAGCTTCCTAAAGTGAAAAGCCCTTTCTCGTTCGATACGGGAAAGGGCTTTCTGGTAATAAGGACGGGGCGTGCTGCGCAGAGGACGGATGGCTTCGCGTTGCTCGCCATAACCCAGACCATGCCTGTCGCGCCATTACAACGTCAAATTCACCATTTCACCACTTAATCCTTCAGGCGGAGCAGGTCTAGGAAGAGGCTGAAGCCGTCGACGGTAGAGCCGCCTTCGCCGAACTGGTCGAAGTTCAGGGGCTTGATGATGTAGCCGCTCACGGCTAGGTCCCGGGCTTTGAGGCGGTCGGTTTCCAGGTCGGAGGTGGTCATGATGAACACGTTTAGGCCCACGAATTCGGGGTCGGAACGCAGGGCTTCCAGCAGCTCCAGGCCATTCATGCGGGGCATGTTGATGTCGAGCATAACCACACTGGGCTTCTGAATCTGGTTCTGCCCGCCTTCCCCCTTGAGCAGGGACAGGGCTTCACGGCCGTTTTTGGCAATGTGCAGGGGGACGTTGATATCGTGTTTGCGTAACTCCCGCTGCACATTCATGATGTCCATCTGGTCGTCTTCGACGAGCAGAATGCTGGGGGCAAGTTCGGCGGTTGACATATTGGGGGTGGAAAGGAAGTTCAGGTCAGAAACTACCTTCTATACGGAAGTTTTAATATTCAGACGGTTTTAGGTGCCGTTTGGGCGGACGCATTGCGGCGCTCAGCCTGCAGGGCGCGCTCCTTGGGCCAGGTAAAGGTGAAGGTAGCGCCCTGGCCTTCTGTGGATTCGACGTGGATGGTGCCGCCCTGACGCTCCACAATTTTCTTGACGATAGCCAGGCCCACGCCGGTGCTTTCCAGCGTGTCACGCTCCACCAGGGTCTGGAAAATGACGAAAATCCGCTCGTGATACTCCGGGTCGATGCCGGGGCCGTTGTCGGCGATGGAGAAGGTATACTGCTGACGGTCTTCGCGGCAGCCAATGCGTACTACACCCTGCTCGGGCCGGTCGTGGTATTTGAGGGCGTTGCTGATCAGGTTGGTAAATACTTGCTGGAGCTGTACCCGGTTCGACATTATCGTGGGCAGATACGTGGGCAGCTCTACCCGGAAGCCGGGCGGCGGGGCCAGGGAGTCCACGATTTCATTGAGCAGCTCCCGCACGTTGATGCGCTCATCGGCCTGCTTAGTGCGCCCGATGCGGGCCAAATCCAGGATGCCGCTAATCAGATTTTCCATGCGGTGCACCCGCGTCCGCATCAGTACCAGAAACTCCCGGATGTGGTCGGGCACATCCTGGCCCATGTCTTCCTCAATCCAGCGGGAGGCGCTTTCGATGCCCCGCAACGGCGCTTTCAGGTCATGCGACACGACGTAGGCAAACTGGTCGAGCTCCTGGTTGCGGCGCTCCAGCTGGTTGATGGTCGAGTCGATGGTGCGGGCCATGACGTTGAGCGAGTCGGCCAGCTCACTGAGCTCGTCCTGCTCCGGATCATGAATGCGGGTGTTGTAGTCGCCAGTGGCAATCTGGGTCGAGAGGCCCACCATCATTTCGATGCGGCGGGCAATGAGGCGGGTGATGTAAGATGCCCAGAGCAAGCCGATGCCGATGGCCAGCACCGTGACGATAATCGAAATCAGGCGGGTTTGGCGGATGCTGTCTTCCAGCTTTTGCCGCACCTTGTCGCGGTCGGCCAGCTCGGTGCGCTCGAAGCCGGCAAACAGCACCCGGATCTGGTCCATAATCTGCTTGCCGGTCAGGCTTTCGGCCAGGTTGCGGTGCACCATGCCCTGCATCCCGACCTGGTCGGGGTTGCGGCGGCGGGCTTCGCGCTTCTCACTAATCAACAGGTGGGAGTAGGCGGACCACTGGTGGTAGAGGCGCTGAATCCGGACGATGCGGGCATACTGCGGGTCGTCGGCAGCAATTTGGTTGCGCAAGGCCGAAAACTGCTGGAGCAGTTCCTGCTCACCCTGATAATAAGGCTGGAGCACGGCCTCGCTGCCAATGAGCATGTAGCCCCGGAAGCCGGATTCCATATCAATGATATTGCGGAACAGGGCCGAGGCTTCGGCTGTAATCAGCTGGGAGGACTGCACCCGCTCGGAGTTGCGCAGCACTTGGCGCGAGAGCTGGTAGTTGACGAACACGACCAGGGCAAACAAGGCCGAAATGACCAGGAAACCAGCAAAAAGTTTGGTGGAAAGCTTGAGCTTCATGCGGCGCCGCTACGGAAAGGACCGGGAGAGTTAGCGAGGCGTACGCAGCTTGCTCTGGATAGTTTGCAGCAGGTCCGTGATTCGGTCGGTGAGGGGCAGCAGGTCGGTGAGGCCTTCGCGGGCCTGCTCGGTAAAGCCCTGCAGGTACATATCCATGAGGGCATTGGCCTGCTGGTGCACCTGGCGGTGGGTCCGGTCGAGGGCGGCCCACTCGGGCACGGAGCCCCAGGCGCTGCGGCGGCGCTCGGCAATCCAGACGCCGAGGCTGCACTGGTCCGGGTCGCGGGCCGGACCTTCGGCCAGGGCGCTGCCGTAGAGGAAGGAGCGGAGCTTGGACTTGAACAGCACATGCTTGAGCATGGCCGTTTCAAAGTCCTGTTTGATATCTAAATTCATGGGAACTGCCCGGCGGGGGCATGCTACAAAAGAGGGGCAAAGGTAAGCAGCCCCGAAAAACCCAGCCCGGCCCCGGCGCCTGCATCGTACAAATCCGGCTGGAGTGGTTGATCTTGTACGGTCCGGCCGGTGGAATTGGCTAATTTCGCCCGGTCCTTTCTTCCCGGACCTGCGCAAAACCTCCCTTCTACCTCCCAACCCGCCCCATGGCCGAAGAACTCAAAACCGTTGTCCTCAATGACGTGCACCAGCAGCTGGGTGCCAAAATGGTCCCCTTTGCCGGGTACAACATGCCCGTGCGCTACTCCTCCGACCTGGAAGAGCACCGCACCGTGCGCCGCGCCGTGGGCATTTTCGACGTGTCGCACATGGGCGAGTTCCGGGTGCGCGGCCCCCAGGCCCTGGAGTTGATTCAGCGCGTGACCAGCAACGACGCCAGCAAGCTCACCGACGGCAAGGCCCAGTATTCCTGCCTGCCCAACCAGGACGGCGGCATCGTGGACGACCTGCTGGTGTATAAGCTGGCCGACGAAGACTACATGCTGGTGGTAAACGCCTCCAACATTGACAAGGACTGGAACTGGATCAGCCAGTTCAATACCGGCGGGGCCGAGCTGGAAAACATTTCGGACCAGACCAGCCTGTTTGCCGTGCAGGGTCCCAAAGCCGCCGACGCGCTGCAGAGCCTGACCGACGCTGACCTGAAGAGCATTCCGTACTACTCGTTTGTGCAGGGCACGTTTGCCGGGGCCCCGAACGTCATCATCTCGGCCACGGGCTACACCGGGGCCGGCGGCTTCGAGCTGTATATCCCGAATGAGCACGCCCAGCAGGTGTGGGACAAGATTATGGAGGCGGGTCAGCCCTTTGGCCTGAAACCCATCGGGCTGGGCGCGCGCGACACGCTGCGGCTGGAAATGGGCTTCTCGCTGTATGGCAACGACATTGACGACTCGACTTCCCCGCTGGAAGCCGGCCTAGGCTGGATTACCAAGTTTACCAAGGACTTTACCAACTCCGGCAACCTGAAGGCCCAGAAGGAGCAGGGCGTGAGCCGCAAGCTGGTGGCCTTCCTGATGGACGGGGCCGGGATTCCGCGCAGCCACTACGAGCTGGTGAACGAGGCCGGGGAGAAAATCGGGGAGGTGACTTCCGGTACCCAGTCGCCGTCGTTGAGCAAGGGCATCGGGCTGGGCTACGTGAAAACCGAGTTTAGCGCGCCCGGTAGTCAGATTTTCGTGCAGGTGCGGGGCAAGAACTTCCCTGCTACGGTGGTGAAACTGCCGTTTGTGAAAGGCACGGAAGAGGCGTAAGCGGCTGAACTTTTGCCTTTCTGTTAGTAGCGTCATGCTGAGCTTGCCGAAGCATCTCTCCCGCCAAAGTAACTTGATTACTATTGCGGGAGAGATGCTTCGGCAAGCTCAGCATGACGTTCTTGTTTCTTTTCGTTCTTTCTCCCTTCTGATTACTCAATACCTTTTTTCAAATGCCCTCAGTTGATATTTGCTTTAGTCCGGAGCTGTTGCCGTTGTACCGCTTGGAAGGGAAGGTGGCCGTGGTGGTGGATATTCTGCGGGCTACTTCCTCGATTGTGACGGCCCTGGCGGCGGGCGTGACGGATATTGTGCCCTGTAGCGAGCTGGACGAGTGCCGGGCGTGGGCGGCGGCAGGTTACCTGACGGCAGCGGAGCGCGACGGGCGGCAGGCCGAGGGCTTTGATCTGGGCAATTCCCCGTTTGGCTACCTCGATGGGGTGCTGCCGGTGCGGGGCCGGGGCGTGGCCATCACGACCACCAACGGAACCCGGGCGCTGCATCTTTCCCTGGCCGCTGATGCCGTGATAATAGGCGCTTTTCTGAATCTGGCGGCCGTGGCCGAATTTGTGCGGGCCCAGAACAAGGATGTGGTGGTGGTGTGCGCCGGCTGGAAGGGGATGTTCAACCTCGAAGACACCGTGTTTGGCGGGGCCCTGGCCGAGCGGCTGGCCGCTGATTTCGACACGGCGAGCAGCGACGCAACGCTGGCGGCCCTGCATCTGTGGCAGCAGGCCAAGCCCGATCTGGCGGATTACCTGCTGGCATCGGCGCACGTGCGGCGGCTCAACTCGTTGGAGGCCAACCAGGATTTTGAGTACTGCGTGCAGCTCGATACCCATTCGGTGCTGCCCATCTGGCGGGAGGGGCGACTGGTGGTCAATGCTTAGCCTTATGCGCCACAGAAACAACACAGGGCGTCCGGAAGTAGCTTCCGGACGCCCTGTTGGCTTATCGAACACCTGAAGTACGGCGTCGAAGGTTATAAGTGCGGTGTCGAACGCCTCAAGTGCGGCGTCGAACGCTCAAAGCATGGTGTCGAACGGCCCCGAAGCGGTGACGAACGGTCCTGAAGCGTTGTCGAACGGTCCCGAAGCGGTGACGAACACTCGAAGTACGGTGTCGAACGACCTTGAACCGGTGTCGATTGCTAGTAAGGAGCGCGGAGGAGCTAGCGGAGCTTCTCGTTTTGCTGGTGACGGGTGGCGTCGCGCTGGGTTTTCTTTTCCAGGTTGCGCTGCAAGGCTTCCGTGAGGTTGACGCCGGTTTGGTTGGCCAAACAGATGACGACAAAGAGCACGTCAGCCAGCTCGTCGGCCAGCACTTTGTCTTTGTCGGAATCCTTGAAGGACTGCTCTCCGTACTGGCGGGCAATGATGCGGGCGACTTCCCCGACTTCCTCGGTGAGCATGGCCATGTTGGTCAGCTCATTGAAATACCGCACCCCGGTGGTCTGAATCCAGGTATCAACGGTTTGTTGGGCTTCTTCGATGGACATACGGTGAAGTGGTGAAGTGGTGAAATTGTGAAATTGTGAAATTGTGAAATGGTGAGTTGTTGTTCGGCTGGCGCGAATGGTGCGTCATTGCGAAGCGCAGCCGTGGCAATCCGTCCTCTGCGAAGGTAGTCACGTTCTTTTACCATGAAGCCCCTTACTACACGCGGGAGTAAGGGGCTTTTCAGTTTGGAAGGCTCGGTACATTTCAGGGGACGGATTGCTTCGCGTTGCTCGCAATGACACGCGTGTCGGGCAGCCAGAACGACAACTCGCCATTTCACAATTTCACCACTTCACCGCTCCGGGGAGTCCAGGACGATGGTGACGGGGCCGTCGTTTAGAAGCTCCACTTTCATGTCGGCGCCGAATTCGCCGGTGGGGACGGGTTGACCCAGGAGCTGCTCGAGCATGCGGACGAACTGCTCGTAGAGGGGAATGGCGACGGGGGGCGGGGCGGCGCCGGTGTAGCTGGGGCGGTTGCCTTTGCGGGCGTCGGCCAGGAGGGTGAATTGGCTCACGACCAGCACCTGGCCGCCAATGTCCTGGACGCTGCGGTTCATCTTGCCGTCCTCGTCGCCGAAAATGCGCATTTGCACCAGCTTGCGGGCAATCCAGTCGAGGGATTGGGTGGTGTCGTCGGGGGCAAAGCCGGCCAGCACCAGCAGGCCGGGGCCAATCTGGCCGGTAATGCGGCCTTCGACGGTGACGCTGGCCTGGCTGACGCGTTGAATGACTACTCGCATGGGACGGAGGGAGGAAGGGGGCGGAAAAGCTGAATGTTGGAGCGGGTTGTCGTACTTCGCGAAGCCAACCGGCACCCGCACCTGCTGCATGACGGCCACGAAGAACGATAATCTGTCCCTAAAAAATGCCCTGCCCGTGCTGCTGGCCCTGCTGGTGGTGGCCGCCGTGCGCCTCTACGGCCTGGGCCAGGCCGCCCTGCCCGACTACGACTCGGTGCGCAACTGGCAGATTGTGCAGGAAATAGCCCACGGCAATCTGCGCAACCTGTTTCACCACGGCAGTCCGGGCTTCTCGGTGCTCTACGTGCCGGTGGCCTGGGTGACGACCAACTTCCACGTCTTTCAGCACCTCAATGCCTTGCTGGCCGTGGCGGCGGTGGGGGCGTTGGCGTGGTTTGTGGCCGACATAGCCCGGCTGAAGCCCTGGGAAACGGCCCTGCTCACGCTCTTTATCGGCACCTCGGTGTTTCTGACCTTTTCGGGCCGCGACTTTACCATGGGCTCGGCTTCCCTGCTGGTGTTTGCCGGGCTGCTGCGGGCGTACTACCGGCGGCTGGAAACACCCACGGACCAGCACTTGCGGCGGGCCGCGCTGTGGTTGGCCCTGGGGCTGAGCATCAACTACAAGTTTATCCTGACCCTGCCGATTCTGGCGGTTTTTGAGCTGTTGCAGCGGGACGGACTGCTCGGGCAGCGGCGCAACTGGCTGCGGGTGGTGGGTATTCTGGCCGCGCCGTTCGTGGTGTTCGGCCTGCTTGGGGTGCTGGCCGGGCTGCCCTGGTACCGGTGGCCGGCGGTGTACTACAACGTGCTGTTTCCGGGGGCGGCCAACGCGGCCGGGCGGCAGGGCAGCGTGCAGCTCGATTTGGCGTATTACCCGTGGTTTCTGCTGCAGTATGAGTCGTCGGGAGTCGTGCTGATGTGGTTGATAGCCCTGCCGTTGGTGTGGAAACAAGAGCTGTTCCACGAGTTGCGGCGCATTAATCTGGTGCGCTACCTGGCCGTGTGGGCTTACGCCTATCTGGCGGGCATGTCGCTGCTGCTGAAGGCGCCCCGGGGGCTGCTGCTGGCGTATGGACTGTTCTACACGCTGACCTTTCTGAGTGTGCGGCGCGATGTAAAAGGCTGGCTTTTGGCGGCCTTGCTGCTGGTTGCCTGCGCCTTTAACCTAAACAAGATTGAGCGGGAAGTATATGCCTACACACCGAGCAGCTACCCGCAGGTGGCGCAGTGGCTACGGCAACACCACACTACGAAGGTGGTCAGTACGGTGGGCCTGGGCCTGGCCCCGTTCGGGGTCGATTCGGTGGTGGCCATTACGTCCGAAAAGCAGCTGGCGCAGTTCCGGCAGCGCGGTTATCAGTACGTGCTGCTGGACGACTACTACGTGGTGACCAACGTGCAGCAGTTCGACTCGCTGCGGCGGCAGCAACCGGTGGCGGAGTGGCCGGAGCCGATGCTGGGCGCGCCGCTGCTGTTCTTGGAACACTCGGAATACACGGGGCTGAGCATGAAGGAAACGATAAAGCTCCAGCACAGGGTCAAGCGGAGCGGCGGGGCGCATCTGCGGCTCTACCGGCTCCGGTAGGGGCGCAAGTCTGGAAACCAGACGTGGCGGCGCTGACCTCCGGTTGTAGTTCGCGTGGTTGAACGGTAACCGTTGCAGAGGTGCGGGGCACGCGAACTACAAAGTTCGCGCTACTGCGCTACGGGCTTTTTAGCGCAGAATCTTCAGGCTGTCGAGGGTGTGCTGGTACTTGCGGGCGTTGCGCTTGTGGTCGGCGTAGGTTGCGGCGAAGTCGGAGAAGCCGCTGTGGTCGGGTCGGGCGCAGAAGAAGTAGTACTGGTGGGCCGTGGGCTTGAGCACGGCGTTCAGGGTGCTACGGTTGGCCGAGGTGATGGGGCCGGGCGGCAGGCCTTTGTGCTTATAGGTGTTGTAGGGCGAGTCCACGAGCTTGTCCTTGTTGAGCACCCGCTTCACCCCGAAGTTGCCGATGGCCCAGAGCAGGGTGGGGTCGGCCTGCAGGCGCATGCCGTGCTTGAGGCGGTTGAGGTAGACGCCGGCAATGATGGGCTTGTCGGTGGGCTCGGAGGTTTCGCGCTGCACGATGCTGGCCAGTACGTGCACCTGGGTGGGTGTGAGGCCCAGCGAATCGGCCCGCTGCCGGCGCTGGGGCGTCCAGAACCGACCGTGCACGGCCGCGGCCGAGTCCAGAAACTGAGCGGCCGAGGTGTTCCACTCAAACTTGTAGGGCCCGGGCAGGAACATGGTCAGGATGGTGGTCGTGTCGAGGTGGTAGCGGCGCAGCAGCAGGCCGTTGTCGTTGAGCAAGCGGCGCAGCTGGCCGGAGTCGGCTTCGAGCTGCCGGGCTACCTGGCGCACGAGCTGGGGCTTGTACTTAAAGGCGTCGAGGGTGAAGGCTACCGTGTCCTGGGGTCCCTGACTGAGTTTGTCAAGCAAAGCGGAATTGCCCAAATCCGGCGTGAGCAGGTAGCGGCCGGGGCGCACATGGGCGGGGTAGTCGCGCCACTGGGCTACTTGCCGGAAGCTTTCCGGGTCGCGCAGCAGCTCGTGCTTCTCCAACGAATCCAGTACGGCCTGGTAGGAAGCCCCGGTGCGGATGTAGAGGTAGGCCGGGCCAAAGGCCGACGGGGCCACGTTGGGCTTCCACAGCAGCTGCCAGGCCTTAAAGCCCCCGAAGCCACCGGCCAGCAGCAGCAGCAAAAGCAAAATTCGCCCGACCCGCCACCAGAGCGGAGTAGACGCAGAAGAAGATTGTTGACTCAAAACGCTGAAATACGGCTTGTTTTAGGGCTTAACGGCCTTGGCCACCACCCGTTGCCAGACAAAGGTAAAGTCTGCGCCCGGAAGCTCCCGAATCTGAAACTGCTGCCGGGCCTGGGCCGAAGCGTTTTGGAACTCTTGGCGGACCACTTCGGCTGTTTCCCCGGTGCAGCCGGCTTTGGTCAGCCAGTCGTTGAGCTGCATGGCTCCGTCGGGGGCGGCTTCTGCCACCGTTTCCACTTGCAGGCCGGCCTCTTCAATGGCGGCGCGCCACTCCCGGGGCTCCAGGTTGCGGGCGTGCGACGGGTCCCGGAGCTTTTCCACGTAATTCTGCCACTCGTTGAGCTCCGGCTGATTGTCGGGCACGCAGGTATCGGCCAGCAGAAACCGGCCACCGGGCTGCAGCACCCGCCGCACTTCGGCCAGAAACTGCGGCACCGAGTCGAAATGGTGGGGCGCCACCCGGCAGGTTACGATGCTGAACGAGGCGTCCGGGAACGGCAGTGCTTCGGCCGGGCCTTCCTGCCAGGTTACGTTAGATATTCCCTGTTCCTGCTGCCGCTTGCGGGCTTCGGCCAGCATCCCCGTCGATACATCCAGGCCCACTACTGCGTGCACGTGCGGGGCAAAAGCCAGGGCCGTGAAACCGGTGCCCGTGGCTACGTCCAGCACCGTATCGGTGGGTTGGGCCTGGGCGTGCTCCAGCAGCCACCGCAGCAACTCTTCACTCCAGGTGTTCCACTGGGTGTTGTAGTGCGCGGCCTGGCGGTCAAACTGTTCTTTGGCAGAAGACATAGTTAGTTGTTGGTTGGTAGTTGTCAGTTGTTAGGTAGAACGTCCTGTCGAGCACCGCGAGACATCTCTCGTGCAATGGTAGCTGTCATGCTTGATCTGGCGTCCGCTTGTCGAAGCATCTCTACCGCAACAGTAAATGATTTTATGTTAGCAAGAGAGACGCTTCGACAAGCGGACGCCAGATCAAGCACGACATAGTAAATAGTTCTGCAACGTCAGCCCGCGGGATGTCTCGCGCAGCTCGACAGGACGTTCTACCTGACAACTGACAACTGATAACCAACAACTAAAACCTACCCCCCATTGACCAGCGTAGCAATGGCGGCTTCGATTTCCTGGGTGCGCTGCTTCCGCTCGATTTCGATGGGGGCGGCGGCCCGCACTTCGCAGTCGTAGATGGCGCACCGCTCACAGGTTTCGTTCACGATGCGCACCGGAATGGCCGGGTCGTCGAGGAAGCTGACTTTCTGCTTGAGGTTGTCGTCGCAGAGCAGGCCCACGGTGACGCTCACGGCGGGCTCGTCGGGGGCGCCGGCCCGGGCCAGGGTCAGGCAGAGGTACTCGTCGTCGGTGCCGAAATAGTGGGAGCGTTGGGCCGAAATGGCGGTATTGGGCGTACCCGAAAGCGGCTCCTGGCGCAGCTCCGAAATCAGGCGCAACGACACCCAGCGGCGGCAGTAGTGCTCATGCAGCTCGTTGCCGTGGGGGTTGTGCAGGCGGGAGAGGTGCAGCTCCTTGGTCAGCAAGAAGCCCGCTTTGGCATTGGCCTGGTCGAAGCGCAGAAAGAACAGGCTCTGCAGGCCGAAGTGCCGGGGCAGCAGATTGGTGATGCGCTGCATGAACATCTCCGGCGACACGTCATACTTGGTTATCAGGTCCAGAAAGGCCGACGGGTCCCACTTTTTGCCGGCAAACAGCTTTTGAAAGTCCCGGGTCAGGTTTTCCTCTTCCATGAGCAGGGCCCCGGCAAAGTAGGACGCCTTGAAGTTGTTGAGCACCTCGTCGAAGCTGCGCACCGGGAAGGAGGCATTCACGTAGGGCCGCTCCCGCAGATTCAGGTAGTTGAAGGCCAATTCCCGGCCCAGCACGAAGGCCTCCTGGGCCCGCGTCAGGCCGGGGCGCAGCAGCAGGCGCTTGGTTTTGGGCTGAAATACCGACCGGAGCCGGCCCAGGCTGGCGTATTCACCCAGCTTGGTGCGGTCCACGGTGTAGCCGTATTTCTCGGTCAGGACCCGCTCCAGCTGCCGGGTGGCGAAGGGTGCGGCCACCATCAGCTTTTCCTGGCCAATGAAGGTCCGCACGTCCTGCTCCAGCTCCTCGAAGTAGTTGTCGTGCATCTCCTGGTAGGAGCGCAGGGCCGCCAGAAAGAAGTGCTCCTGCCGCATTTCGTAGTTGCGGGCAATTTCGAACAGCGTCCCGATGAAGGCGTTCATCTTGGCCGGGGCGTCCGAAATCAGCTCCACGATGCGCACCGGGTCCAGTCCGAACATTTCCAGGGGAAACTCCTTGAGCAAATCCGACTGCAGCAGCTCGGAAATGGGCTCCAGCTTGCGGCTCAGGGTCAGAGAGGTCAGCTGGTCGTAGCTTACTTCCAGCACTTTGCTGAGGCTCAGTATTTTATCGGCTTTGGGATACTTCTTGCCCTTCTCTATTTCATTCAGGTACGACACCGACACGTCGCAGGCTCGGGCTAGCTCGGCGGGAGTAAAGCCGCGTTCCTGCCGCAGCTCGCGCAGTTTCAAACCGAAAATTAACCGGACAACCTGACCGTGACTGAGCATAGTGGGAATACAGAAGCAGGCTCCTCGTTGCACAAGCCGGCAACGGGAAACGACTACGGAGAAAAGATATTGGGCTAAAAGCCTGGCAAAAATACGTAAAAACCAACTTTTATAAATTTTAGCGAATATTCGCTTGACTTATAAAATTCGCTGACGTATGTTTGGTTATATTCTTTCCCGCTTCTCTCCAAAACCCTAAGCCTATGTCACCTTTCGCTGAGCCCCAAACCCTGGTTTCTCCCCCCGCCTACCTCACGCCCGAACGGGTGAAAGTGGTGGGTGCCTATTCACCCGAGTTTGCCGAAATCCTGACGCCCTCGGCCCTGGCTTTCGTGGCCGAGCTGCACCGCCGCTTCGACCGGACCCGCCGGGAGCTGCTCCTGCGCCGCGAAACCCGGCAGCGCGACTTCGAGGCCGGCATCCTGCCCGACTTTCTGCCCGAAACCCAAATGATTCGGGACAAGCCCTGGACCGTGGCGCCCGTACCCGCCGACTTGCAGGACCGCCGGGTGGAAATCACCGGGCCCGTGGAGCGCAAGATGATTATCAATGCCCTGAACTCGGGGGCCAAGGTGTTCATGGCCGATTTGGAAGACTCTAACTCCCCGACTTGGAGTAACGTCATCGAGGGGCAGCGCAACCTGCGCGACGCCGTGCGCCGGACCATTTCGCTCAGCACCCCGACCAAGGAGTACAAGCTCAACGAGCAAACCGCCACGCTGGTCGTGCGGCCCCGGGGCTGGCACCTGGTGGAGAAGCACGTACTAGTGGACGGGGAGCCTATCAGCGCGTCCATGTTTGACTTCGGGCTGTACTTTTTCCACAACGCCCACGAGCTGTGCAGCCGCGGCAGCGCTCCGTATTACTACCTGCCCAAAATTGAAAGTCACCTCGAAGCCCGGCTCTGGAACGATATCTTTGGCTTTGCGCAATGGTCGTTGAAAATGCCCAAGTGCACCATCAAGGCCACGGTGCTGATTGAAACCCTGCCGGCGGCCTTCGAGCTCAACGAAATCCTGTATGAGCTGCGGGAGCACAGTGCGGGCCTGAATTGCGGGCGCTGGGACTATATTTTCTCCTACATCAAGCGCCTGGGGCTGAAGCCCGAATTCCGGTTGCCCGACCGTGCCCAGGTCACGATGACGGTGCCGTTTATGGCCGCTTATTCCCAGCTCGTCATCCAGACCTGCCACCGCCGCGGGGTGCACGCCATCGGGGGTATGGCCGCCCAGATTCCGATTAAGAACGACCCCGAAGCCAACGAGGCAGCTCTTGAGAAAGTCCGGCTCGATAAGGTGCGTGAGGCCCGGAACGGCCACGACGGCACCTGGGTGGCTCATCCCGGCCTGGTACCGGTGGCCTTGGCCGTGTTCGACGAGCTGATGCCCCAGCCTAACCAGATTGACAACAAGCGCGAGGATGTGAAAGTAACCGCCGCCGACCTGGTGCAAGCACCCCAGGGCACGATTACCGAGGACGGGCTGAAGCTCAACATCGATGTGGCCATTCAGTACATCGAGGCCTGGCTGGGCGGCAACGGCTGCGTGCCGATTTATAATCTGATGGAAGACGCGGCTACGGCCGAAATTAGTCGGGCCCAGGTGTGGCAGTGGCTGCACACGCCGGGTACCACATTGGCCGACGGCCGCGAAATTACCGTGGAGCTGTACCGGTCGTACGTGCCCCAGCAGCTGGAGAAAATCCGGGCTCTGGTAGGGGAGCAGCGCTACTCCGGCGGCCAGTATCTGCAAGCCGCCCGGTTGTTCGACAGCTTGGTGACCAGTGAGAAGTTCGTCGAGTTTTTGACCGTGCCGGCCTACGAGCAGCTGCCGGGCTAAGGAGTCAGCATGACAATGCCATTGCAACGTCAGCCCGCGAAATGCTTCGCGCTGCTCGACGTGACGGGCTAGGATAACAACTAAACAACGCCGAACCACCCCGCCCTTCGGGCACCCCTCCTTTCAACAAGGAGGGGAATGGCAGCTCCATTCTTTTCCTGTTCCCTTTCAAAAAGCGGCTTTTCAGCCTGCCGGGCCCCGCTTTGCCTTGTCCTCCGGCTTCTCAGTTCCTTTTCACCTCTTCCTTTCACTTCAATCTACTCTCCCATGAACAAGCAAGAACGTATTGCCGCCATTAAGCACGACTGGGCCACGAATCCGCGCTGGAAAGGCGTGGAGCGGCCCTATTCGGCCGAGGACGTGGTGAAGCTGCAGAACTCCCTCCGCATTGAGTACTCCCTGGCCCGGCAGGGCGCCGAGCGGCTCTGGAACCTGCTGCATTCGGAGCAGTATGTGGCGGGCCTCGGGGCTTTGACCGGTAACCAGGCCGTGCAGGAAGTGCAGGCCGGCCTGAACGCCATTTACCTCAGCGGCTGGCAGGTGGCCGCCGATGCCAACGGCGCCGGGCAGATGTACCCCGACCAGAGCCTCTACCCCGTGGACAGCGTGCCGAGCGTGGTGCGGCGCATTAACAACGCCCTGCTGCGCGCCGACCAGATTCAGAACCTGAGTGGGGAAGGCCACGTGCACTGGCTGGTACCCATCGTGGCCGATGCCGAGGCCGGTTTCGGGGGCAACCTCAACGCGTTTGAGCTGATGAAGATGATGATTGAGGCCGGGGCCGCCGGGGTGCACTTCGAGGACCAATTGTCGTCGGCCAAGAAGTGCGGCCATTTGGGCGGCAAGGTGCTGGTGCCCACCCAGGAGGCCATCAACAAGCTGGTAGCCGCCCGCCTGGCCGCCGACGTGCTCAGCGTGCCCACGCTGGTAGTGGCCCGCACCGACGCCGATGCTGCCGACCTGATTACCTCCGACGTGGACGAGCGGGACCTGCCCTTCGTGCTCAGTGACGAGGAGCGGACCAGTGAGGGTTTTTACCGCGTCCGGCCCGGGGTGGAGGCCTGCATTGCCCGCGGCCTGGCCTACGCGCCCTACGCCGACTTGCTGTGGATGGAGACGTCCCACCCCGATTTGGAGCAGGCCCGCGCCTTTGCTGAAGGCATTCACGCGCAATATCCCGGCAAGCTGCTGGCCTACAACTGTTCCCCGTCCTTCAACTGGGCCTCGAAGCTGAGCGTGGAGCAGATGGAAACCTTCCGCGAGGAGCTGGCGGCCCTGGGCTTCAAGTTCCAGTTTATCACCCTGGCCGGCTTCCACGCCCTCAACACCAGCATGTTTGAGCTGGCCCGGGCCTACCGGGAGCGGGGCATGGCCGGCTACTCGGAGCTGCAGGAACGGGAGTTTGCCCTCCAGCAGCACGGCTTCAAGGCCGTCAAGCACCAGTCGTTCGTGGGCACCGGCTACTTCGACGCCGTGCAGAGCGTCGTGTCCTCGGGCAAAGCCAGTACCGCAGCGCTGGTGGGCTCCACGGAGGAAGCCCAGTTTAGCCACTAGCTACCTCCTCGGGTAGCCTTTCCAAGGGACCCGTTGAATTAGCTGAAAGGCCCCGTCGTTTTTGTAATCGACCAGTTGATTTCAAAGAAACAACGGCCCGTTCTGCCCAGGCTGCCAAGTGCTCCTTCGGCCGACATCAGTATGTCACTGACGTGACATACTGATGTCATCGAGGTGACATAGGCATGTCACTGACGTGACATGCCTATGTCACATTTCAACCGGCGGCTCCTAGGACAACTTACTATAGGCCATAACACAGCAAAGGCCACCCAGGGCGGGTGGCCTTTGCTGTTGAAGCTGGGGAAGATGGCCGAAGCCAGCGCTTACGCGAAGGGTTGGGCTATCTGCTCGTAGTCCAGGCCGTGGCGCTGGCAGGCGTCCTGCAGAATGGTCTTCTGCCAGGGACGCAACACCTGGTCGGCACCCAGCTCGATGATGTCGGCCACGAGGCGGTTGGAGAGCACCAGATTGGCCACGTAGCCGTTGATATCGGTTGTAATCAGGCCCTTGAGCTGGGTCAGGAGCTGCTCGCGGGCGTCGGCTTTGGCGGCTTTGTCGCCGGTGAGGCGGCGGCGGAAGGGGAAGCGGCGCTGCTCACCAGTCTGGGCCGGTTCGGGTATGGGCACGAAGTTGTCGGGCGAGAGGGCCGCCAGCTGCTCCAGGTAGGGGGCGCGCTTAAGCTCGGGGTGCAGGCCGCGGGTGTTCTTCCAGTCGTTGGCGTCGCGCGGGGTGGCGCGCACCAGCTCCGAGAGCCGGTCGTTGGCAAAGACCATGTAGGGCGGCTTGTCGAGCTGCCGGGCCACCTGGTCGCGCAGCATATACAGGTCGCGGAACAGGGGCAGCTCGGCGGGCTGAATCCGGTATTTGCCCGCAATGCGCAGGTAGGGCCGGTCGTCGCGGGTGTAGCGTACTTCTTCCAGGGCGGCATTTTCCTGCTCGGCCCACTCGGTGCGGCCCAGCTCGGCGAGCTTGGCCTGGAGGCGGTCGGCCAGCTCAAAAAGGTAGAGCACGTCGTTGGCGGCATACACTTTCTGGGCCTCGGTGAGGGGGCGCTTCAGCCAGTTCGACTTCTGCTCGCCCTTGTCTACTTCCAGCCCCAGCTCGGCCTGAATCAGGCGGCCCAGGGAAATGTTATTGTCCGACTCGCCCAGCAGGGTATACTGCACGCTGGTGTCGAGAATGTTGCGCACGTGCACCCCGTAGAGCTCATCGAGGAGCAGGATGTCGGACTTGCAGCTGTGGAACACCTTTTCCACGGCCGGGTCGCGCAGCAGGGCCCAGATGGGTTCCAGGTCTTGGGCCGGGTTGGTCAGCGGAATGGGGTCGAGCAGATACACTACCTGCCCGTCAAAGATCTGAATCAGCGCCAGGTTGCGGCCGTAGCGGTGACGCATGTCGTCGAATTCCAGATCTACCGCCAGGCGTTTGGCAGCTTGCAGAGCATCAGCAGCCTGCTGCATCTCGGCAGCAGTAGTCAGGTAGTGAATTGTAGGTGTAGACATTCAGGCAAATAGAAAGGCAGCCAAATAGCCGCTGGATGATGGCATAAGCCATTTTGGTAAAGGTAGGCAGCCCGGGCAAGCAAAACCAATCGGGCACCGATTCACGCTGCCGGGAGCGGCGGGGGCACGTAGGCCGGCCGCCGCTTAGGCTCCGCAAAGTAGAAAAAAAGGCTCTTACCGTGCCGCATGGCCCTTCCGCATCGGCTGGGCCGGCTTACTTATCCGAAATCATGACCTGCGGGGCCGTCCGGCCGGCGCCCATGATGATGACCTTGCTGTTGGGCGAGGTGGCAATTTCGCGGTTGGCCTTGATGCCTTCGTACTGCAGGAGCTTGTCGCTGAGCTCGGCGTTGATGATTTTCTGGTAGTCGGCAATGCCCTGGGCCTCTACACGCTTCCGCTCGGCTTCCTGCCGCTCCTTCTGGAGCACAAACTGCATTTTCTGGGCGTCCTGCTCGGCCGAAATCTTGCTCTCGATGCTGCGCTTGACCGAGGCCGGGAGCTGAATGTTGCGGATCAGGAGCTGCTCCAGCTGCAGGCCGCGCTTCTTGAAGTCCTGCTCGATGGTGGCGAAGATGCGGTTCTGGAACTCGTCCCGCTTGGTTGAGTACAGGGCCACGGCGTCGTAGTACACGGCGTTGTCGCGGATGCGGGTGCGGGTAACGGGCCGTACAATGGCATCCTGGTAGTTTTCGCCAATGGTGGCCAGCACCTGGGGCGTACGTTCGGGCACCACGCGGTAGAGTACCGTCAGGTCGATAACCACTTCCAGGCCGTCGGCCGACAAGACCCGGATGGCGTCATCGCCGGCGCGCTGGCCTTCGCTGTGGTCAGCCGACATGGTGTAGTTCTGGGTGCGGGTGTCGAAGCGGGTGATGTCCACGAAGGGGTTCACCACGTTCAGGCCGCTGGTCAGCACCCGGGGCTGAATCTGGCCAAACAACGCCTGCACGCCTACCTGCCCCGGCTCAATCTGGACCACCGTGCTCAGGGCCAAGCCCAGAATGGTGAGCAGCAGGCCGCCGAAGATCAGGCCGCCGCGCACCCGCAGCAGCCGCTCGGAAACCCGGGCCGCATTGAAACCCAGCAGGAGCAGCAACACTCCCAGAAAAACGAACGTCATGACGCGAAAAGTAGGGTGGAAGCAGCCGCGTGGCCCCCTGGCCCGCCGGCTCCCGTTGGCGCTGGCACCAAGCTCAACGGAAAGCCCCGAAAAGGTAAGCCTTTACCCGGCATTCCGCGCTACGGGCTAGGCTTCGTCCTCGTCGTCCTCGTCGTGGTGGCTGAAATCCAGCTCCCGGGCCACGTGCAGCGCTTCCTGAATGACTTCCTCCATCAGGGCCTTGGTGTCGGCGTCGAGGGTGCGCTCGAAGAGGCCCAGCAGCAGCTCCCCGTCGTCATTCACGTAGAGGTTGGTGTAGAGCTTCTCGAACAGCTTGGCGTCCTTGGTGATGGTGGCGTCGATTTCCTGGACCGAGCGGGCTTTCAGGGCCCGGTGCAGCACGTCCATCACCTTGCGGCTTTCCTCATGGTCGCCCAGGTCGGCCAGCAGCTTGAGGATACTCATGGCCACGGCCAGGCGCACCCGCTCGAAGCGGAAGGCCAGGTCGGCCTTGCCGGCCTGCTCGAAGGTTTTATAGGCCGAAAGGTCGGCGGCCGACAGGTACTGGGCGGCTTCGGCCTCGGTGCGGAAGGCTTCGCGCAGGAGCTGTTCGTAGGCAGTGGTGCTCATTAGGCAAGGAAACGTAGTGGGCCGCACCCGACTAACGGGAGAGGTGCAGCCAAATTAAACGGCGGGAATTAGCGGCCACCCGCAACCCGAAGGCCCAAAGGTACGATTGCAGAAGAAGCTTCGCGGCGTGGGGCCCGGCCCACCGCCAACTTTACGGCTCGCCGCGTGGTTAGCCCCTACCAATTCTTCTGTATCACCTACAAACTCTTCGCACCGATGACGCACAAAACGAAATGGCTGGTTTTTGCTCCCTCCGGACTAATGGTAATTGGCTTTGGCGCCTGCCTGATTCAGTGGGCCACGGCCCTCAAGCAGGAAGGCCAGCCCGCGGCTAAGTGGGTGGGGGCCGGTACGCTGGCCCTGGGCGTGTTTAATGCCGGCATCAGCCTCTTTGGCCGGGGCGTAGCGGAAAGTGTGCTCTACCAGATCCGCGAGAAGGACGCGGCCCCGACGGAAGGCAAGCAGGCCGGGGCCGAAGCTGCCTCGGGTCCAGCTTAAGGCCACCTGCTATAGACCCAAAGCCCGGCCGTAGTGCCCGAAGCAGTGAAAATAGCTACCGGATGCCTCTTCGGTCGTTACGGCTAACGTTTCGGGCGCTACGGATGAGGCTTCGGGCACTACGGCCGGGGCTTCGGTTGCTGCGGCTGAAGCTTCGGGTAGTACGGTTGGTTCTTCGGTTGCTACTGGCGCCGCTTCGGGTGGTACGGATAGCGCTTCGGTCGTTCTTTCCGGTGCCTTGGAGGCGGGTTTGGTGGCACTATGGTGAGCCAAGCGCTGCTCGCCGCCGTCGCTCGGCTATGCCGAGCGACGGCGGCGGTGGTTAGGCGACGGCGGCGCGGCTAGTGGTGCTTGGCGTGGGCCTGGTGGGCGAGGCGCTCCTCCTCGTTTTCCTCCAGGTCGTTGAGCTCAATCTGGAGGGCTACCACCGAAATCTGGATTTCGTAGAGCGACATGCCCAGCGACACGAGCAAGGCCAGCAGGCTGCCGCCAAACACCACGGCCCCGGCCGCGTTGAGGCCCGCGTAAATCAGGAACATGGCCAGCACGCAGCCCAGCATGGAGCCCGTGCCCACGGCCTGCATGTTGCGCACCATCTCCACCCGGCGGCGCAGGTTGTGAATCTGCTGCATCAGGTGGGGGCTGTGGGTGGTCTTGTACTGGGTTTTGAGCGTGCGCACAATGTTGACCAGGGCCAGAAAGCGGTTGGTGTAGGCCAGCAGCAGCAGCGAGAGGGCCGGAAACAGCAGGGCCGGAGTGGTCAGGGTAATTTCCATAGGCGGGGAGGCGGGCAAGAATAGATGTTCCGGCTGGCGGCGGGCCAATATCTTTGCCGAAACCGGGCGGGCTAAAGTAGCCGCAGAATCAATAGGTTTGACCTGCCCACCCGATTTTCCCGCCGTTTCTTCTCCTTGCTTGCCACTCATGCCTTATTCTAACGTGCCGGCTCTGGTTCGAGCCTTGTTGTTGCTTCCGCTCGTGTTGCTGGCCGGCCGGGTATCGGCCCAGGCGCCAGTTGCGGGCGGCCGGCTCACGCCTGCCCAGTTTCTGGGCTATCCGCTGGGCAGCCGCTTCACGCCCCACGCCCAACTGCTGAACTACGTGCAGCAGCTGGCCCAGAACTCCGGCGGCCGGCTGCGGGTGCAGCCCTACGGCAGCACCTACGAAGGCCGGCCCCTGGAAGTGGTGCAGGTGGGCACACCCGAAAACCTGGCTCGAATGGAGGAAATCCGGCGCAACAACCTGCGCCGGGCCGGCCTCGAAACCGGGGCGGTGCAGAAGCAGATGCCGGCCGTGGTCTGGCTTAGCTACAACATTCATGGCAACGAGGCCGTGTCGTCGGAGGCCGTTATGGAGGTGCTCTACGATTTGGCCAACCCCCAGAACGCCCAGGCCCAGCAGTGGCTGCAGAACGTGGTGGTGCTCGTGGACCCCTGCGTGAACCCCGACGGGCACGAGCGGTACGTGCAGTGGTACAACCGGGCCCGCAACCAGCAGCCCAACGCCTCGCCTTACGCCTGGGAGCACCACGAGCCCTGGCCCGGGGGGCGCTACAATCACTATTTCTTCGATTTGAACCGCGACTGGGCCTGGCAAACCCAGCAGGAAAGCCGGCAGCGGGTGGCCCTCTACAACCAGTGGCTGCCCCAGGTCCACGCCGACTTCCACGAAATGAGCATCGACGACCCGTACTACTTCTCGCCGGCCGCCAAGCCTTTCCACGAGGATATTACCCCCTGGCAGCGCACCTTCCAGAACGTCATCGGCGACTACAACCGCAAGGTGTTCGACCAGAACAACTGGCTGTACTTCACCCGCGAAACCTACGACCTGTTTTATCCCAGCTACGGCGACACTTACCCCAGCTTCAACGGGGCCATCGGCATGACTTACGAGCAGGGTGGCTCGGGCCGGGCCGGGGTGCGCGTAGCCAAGGCCGACGGCGACACGCTCACGCTCAGCCAGCGCATTGCCCACCACCACGCCGCCAGCCTGGCCACCATTCAGGCCGCCTCCGACCGGCAGCCCGAGCTGGTGCGGGAGTTTGAGAAGTACTACACCACGGCCCGGACCCAGCCCAAAGGCCCCTACAAGACCTTCGTGCTCAGCGGCAGCGCGGACCCGGGCCAGTTGCGGGCCTTTACCCAGTACCTCGACCGGCAGCAGATTCAGTACGGCTACGCGGGCCGTAAGCTCAGCACCCGGGCCTTCAGCTACGCCACCGGCAAAACCGAAAACGTGCAGATTCAGCCCCAGGACGTGGTGGTGAGCATGTACCAGCCCAAATCGACGCTGGTCAAAGTGCTCTTTGAGCCCCGCCCGGCCCTGGAAGACTCCCTCACCTACGACATTACCGCCTGGGCCTTGCCCTACGCCTTCGGGCTGAATGCCTACGCCCTGAACCAAAAGCTGGAAGGCCGGAGCATGAAAGACTTCCCCGGCGGGAAAGGCGCAGTAAGTAGTAGCGTCACGGGCAGCGCGGCGGCAGTGGAGCAGCCCTACGCCTACGTGGCCCGCTGGAGCAGCCTGCAGGACCTGCGGTTTCTGAGCCGCCTGCTCCAGCAGCGCGTGAAGGTGCGGGTGGCCCAGCGGGCTTTCGAAGCCGAGGGCCAGAAGTACCAGCCCGGCACCCTGATTCTGACCCGCACCGGCAACGAGGCCCTGGGCGCGCGTTTCGACCAGCTCGTGCGGGCCCAGGCCGACTCGGCCGGCGTGCAGGTGCAGGCCGTGCGCTCGGGCTTTTCCACCACCGGCGCCGACCTGGGCTCGGGCTACGTGCGCTACGTGAGCCGGCCCACCGTGGCGGTAGTGGCCGGGGAAGGCGTGTCGGCTACGGCGTTTGGGGAAGTCTGGCACTTCTTCGAGCAGCAGCTGGGCTACCCCGTCACGGTGCTGGGCACCGACTACCTGCGCACGGTACCCCTGCAGAAGTTCGACGTGCTCATCCTGCCCGACGGTGACTATTCGGGTATTTATCCGGAGAAAAGCCTGGAGGCCCTGAAAGCCTGGGTGCGGGGCGGCGGCAAGCTCATTGCCATGGAAGGCGCGGCGGCGTTTCTGGCCAACAAGAAGGACTTCCTGCTCAAAACCAAAGCTGCCGACAGCACCGCCAAAGCCCGCAACCCCTACCAGCAGCTGCGGCGCTACGCCGAGGCCGAGCGGCAGCAGATCGGGGAGCGGGTGCAGGGCAGCATCTACCGCGTGCAGCTCGATAATACTCACCCGCTGGCCTTCGGCTACGGCAGCACCTACTTTGCCCTCGTGCGCGACACACTCAACTACCGCTTCCTGGAAACCGGGGGCTGGAACGTGGGCGTCCTCAAGCGCGACAACTACGCCGCCGGCTTCACCGGCCGCAGTGCCCGCCGCAAGCTCGCCGACACCTTCGTGCTGGGCACCCAGGAGTTGGGGCGCGGCCAGGTGGTGTACCTCGCCGACAACCCCCTGTTCCGCGGGTTCTGGCAGGGCGGTAAGCTGCTCTTCGGCAATGCCTTGTTCTTCGTGGGGCAATAAAACCGACTCCTATCTACCACCAAAAAGCCCTGGCCAATTGCTTGACCAGGGCTTTTTTGCCGGAAGCGCAGTATACTAATCTACTACGTCCTCAGCTTTGTTCTTTACGGCCGAAGCGCCTTTTTTCACGGCGTGGCCGGTTTTCTGGGCGCCTTTCTTCACGACGTGGCCGGTTTTTTTACCAGCGTACTTGGCGTCTTCCTTGGTGTTGTAGGCAGCCTGGCCGGCCTTGGTGCGGCCCGAGCGGCTTTCCACTTTCACCGTGCCGTTGTCCCGCACTTCGGCGGTGGTTTTGGCGCCGGTAGCGTTGTCGCGAACTACAGCCTTATTGTCCTGCGCGTGGGCAGCAACCGAAAATGCTACCATAGCGAGCAGCAGAGTTATCTTTTTCATGGTCGAGAGTCGTTAGAAATAGGGGAATTCTAGGTCCTTATACGCGCCCCGCAGAATAGGTTGTACCAAGCCCGGGTGTGGGCTGGCAAATGCGCGGCACTAGCCTACGGTTCAGTTCTCTTTTGCCGTTTCGGTATGCGTGGTCGTGGTTTTAGTCGTAGGAGTGGCTTTTTTGACCGTAGTCGTAGTCACCCCCGATTTGGCCGGGCCGCTGTGGTGCCCGGTGGCCTTTTTCGTCGTGGCCACGTTGGCGGTAGTTTTGGTTTCGGTCTTGGTGCCGTTTTGGGCGAAGGCGGGGGCGCCGAAGGCCACGGCTGCGAGCAGTAGGCTGAGCTTTTTCATCAGGCAAAAAGGAGTGAGGGTGAATAATGAGAGAATATTCACCCCGTGCTATGAAGAAGCCGTGAAGGAATGGCTGAGCTTTTAGGGCAGCAGCAGG
This sequence comes from Hymenobacter chitinivorans DSM 11115, assembly GCF_002797555.1. Classification (NCBI taxonomy): domain Bacteria; kingdom Pseudomonadati; phylum Bacteroidota; class Cytophagia; order Cytophagales; family Hymenobacteraceae; genus Hymenobacter; species Hymenobacter chitinivorans. The sequence continues at coordinate 106,271 of NZ_PGFA01000005.1, forward strand.
GAACTGTCGCCGTAGCTCAAAAACCGGTACTCGTGGGCCAGGGCGTGCTCGTACACCCGGCGCCAGTCGGGCCCGATAAGGGCGGCTACCAGCAGCAGCAGGGTGCTTTCGGGCTGGTGGAAGTTGGTGACCAGGCCCCGTATAATTCGAAAGGTGTAGCCGGGCGCAATCAGCAGCTGCGTCGTGGCCTGAATGGTGTCGGAGCCGGTGCGGACCAGGTAGTCCAGCAAGGCTTGCAGGGCCGCAGCCAACGTCACTTCGGCCCCTTCCTCGTAGGGTTGCCACTGCGTGACGTGAAAAACGGGCTCCTTTGCGCTGTCGGGCTCCCGCACCAGTCGGGTGCCCAGCCAATAGAGGCTTTCCAGGGTGCGCAGGCTGGTGGTGCCCACGGCAATAATGGGCCGGGGCGCGTGGCTGAGCAGCTGGCGCAGCAGGGCCGCATTTACCGAAATCGGCTCGGCGTGCATGGGGTGGCCTTCCATCTGGGCGGCTTTCACCGGCTGAAACGTGCCCGCACCCACGTGCAGGGTTAGCTCGGCGGTGGCAATGCCGCGGGCTTTCAGGTCGGCAAAAACGGCGTCGGAGAAGTGCAGGCCGGCTGTAGGCGCCGCTACGGCGCCTTCGTGGGCGGCGTACACGGTCTGGTAGCGCACGGCGTCCACGTCGGTATCTTCCCGGTTCAGGTAGGGCGGCAGGGGCAAGTGGCCGGCCGCCCGCAGGATTTCAGCAAACGGCACCTCAGCCGGCTGCCAGCTGAATTGAATCAGGGAATAGCCCTCGGCTGCTTCCAGCCGCTCGGCCTTCAGCACCGCGGGCGTATCCTGCAAGGAAAAAGCCACCTCCACCGGGCCGGTTTTCCAGCGCTTGCCATTCCCAACCAGGCATTTCCAGACGCAGCTGCCGGTTTGCTGCATGGCCAGCTCCACCGAGCGGTGGGGCGCCACGGGCTCCAGGCAAAACAGCTCTACCACTCCGCCCGTGGGTTTCTGGCAAAAGAGCCGGGCCCGCACCACTTTCGTGTTGTTGAACACCAGCAGAGCGTCGGCGGGCAGCTCGGCGGGCAGGTCCGTGAAGCGCTTATCGGCTATAGCCCCGGCGCGGTACACCAATAGCTGCGACTGGTCGCGGTGGGGCAGGGGCTCGGGGGCAATACGGGCGGCGGGCAGCTCGTAGGTGTAATCGAAAATGGAAAGCAGGCGCGGGTCGGGAGTGGCAGACATAGCCGCAAAGGTAGGACCGGGCGCCGGCTTAGCCAGTAGGTTGCCGCAAGCAGCTACTTCGGCCGCCGGAAAAACATCAGGTGCTGCTGGGGCAGGGTTTCGATGCTTTCCACGAACTCCAGGCCCACGGCCTTCATTTCTTTGCGGGCCTGCTCCACGCTCATCTTATGAATCCGCTTGATAGGCACCTTGGCATCCTCGGCCCGGTACTCGGCCAGGGCCACCCGGCCGTTGGGCTTCAGCGCCGCCTTGATGGCGCGCATCATTTCCCGGGGGTGGTCAAACTCGTGGTAGGCATCCACAATCAGGGCCAGGTCTACGCTGTTAGCGGGCAGGTTGGGGTTTTGCACCGTGCCCAGCACCGGCTCCACGTTGGGGGCGTTGTTGCGCTCCTTGTTGTCCTGTAGGTAGGTTATCATCTCGGGCTGAATATCCACGGCCAAAACCTTGCCCTGGGGCACCAGGGGGCTCATCCGAAACGAGAAGTAACCCGTGCCCGCACCGATATCGGCTACCACGTCGGTAGGTTTCAGGCGCAGGGCTTTGAGGAGCACGTCGGTTCCTTCCTCCTGCTGCCGGCCCGAGCGTTCCAGCCAGTCGGCGCCCTCGTGGCCCATTACGTGGGCAATCTGCCGGCCCAGATAGTAGCGGCTGATGCCGTTGGGGTCGGCCGGCGGGCGGATTTCGTAGCCGGTCGTGTCGGGCACGGCCGACTGCCGCCGCTGCTCAGCGGCCGTGGCGGCCGTGCTTTCGCTCAGCGGTTGGGTGCAGCTTTGAAACAGGACGGTACTCAGAGCCCAGGAGCCCCAAAAGAAAACGGAAGGGATGGTCATACGCACAGGTGCAAATAAACTGTGTTCGGGCAAACATCCATGCGGGGGGAAGGGTTCGATCGGGCCGTAGCCGTTGAGCTGATAAGAAATATGAGATATGTTTTATATTATTAAAAGCCGTCTTGCTGAAGCAGTTGGCCGCAGGAAAGAGGATGAAATTCAGTTTTAAGATGACAAAGTTGGCTCACTATTTATATTTTGGCCCGTAGAAAGCCTGTTTTGAACTCTTCACCCAATTTCCTAACCACATGAAACACGTATCCGGACTCCTACACAAGCTGACCGCTTTCGCGGCTGTTGTCGTTGCGCTCAGCAGCTGTAATCGGGCTGAATATGCCATGCTACCCAAGACTTCCTCTTACCACGGCGCTGCCAACCGGGCCGTGAGCGTGAAGCCCGAATCGGTGGTGGCTACTCCTGCTCCGGCAGCCACTGCGCCGGCCGAAGAAGCTGCCCCAGTTACCCAGCCCGCTACGGTAGCCGTAGCGCCGGCGGTAGTTGCCCCAGTAAGCAAGCCCGTGGCAGCCGTGCAACCCGCTGCTCCAGCCAAAGCCCAGGCCGGCCGGAAATTGAACCTGGTAGAGCGGACGCTGGTAGCGAAAGTAACCAAACAGGCCAACAAGCTGGCCAGCAAGACGCAGGTGCGGAAGCACAGCGAGACGGCCAGCGTCAACAAGCTCAGCGGTAACCTGCGCACGGGCATCATCCTGCTGCTGATTGGTGTGCTGCTGGGTATTTTCGGTGGCATCATCGGCTTGCTAGGCGCTATAATTGCCCTGATTGGCGTAGTGCTCATCATCCTGGGCCTGCTCGACGAGATATAGGCTTCCGGTGCTTTGAAAGCCCTAAAAAAGCCCTGCTGGTAATTACCGGCAGGGCTTTTTTAGGGCTTTCTGTTCTACCCGGCTGCTTTGTTGAGACCAGGCAAGAGGTTATGACTCACGGCGGCAAGGTTCGAAACCTATTATTAACTATGTTCGGGTACCGGACTAGCTTTTCTCAACTGTGATATAATCCATTTGTGCTCTTGCGGCTATGAAATTTTTCCTGTTGAGTATCCTGTTCAGCTGCCTGTTGCTGGCGGGCTGTCATAGTGCCAGGCTCGCTACGCTGCCGACGGTTCGGGAATATGGTCCCGCGGAGGTTCAGCCGAGTTCCCGCGTCTCAAGCCTGTCAGCTGATAGGGCACTGCCGCCGCTTACGGCTACAGTAGCCGCCCCGACCCCAAGTGTTGAACATCCCACGCGCCAGCTCCCGTCCAAGCCTACTTATACCGTCCCCGCCAGCCCGTCGCCCGTGGTAGTAGCCCCCGATACCGCTCTGACGCGCGCTACGGGGCCAGCGCCCGGTGCCGGCGCGGACCCATTTACCACCCGCATAAACATGCTTGGGGGCGCCGTCGGGGCGGCGGGAGTAGGAATCATGCTGTATGCCTTCTCCGATGCTTCCCGGGAAAGAAACCCTTCCGGCTGGGGCAGCTTGTTCGAAGCTTTCATGGGGTTTGTAGCCCTGGCTGTAGGCGTATCCTTGCTTTTCTTTCAGGGCAAAAATGGGCGGGGGCGTCTGCGTCGGGAAGCCCGCCGGGCGGCCCGGCATCCGCAGGCTCCCGACGCAGCTACTGAATCCAATGGCAGCAGAGGTTTGCGGCGCTGGGGTATAGTATTAGGCTTGGTGGGCGTTGTCTTGGGCTTGCTGGGAGCTTTGCAAGGTGGACTCCTGTTTTTTATAGTTGGCGCCGTGTTGCTTTTAGCGGGGTTATTCTAGCCGGCTCAGTAAGCTGCCTTTTACATTGGGTCCACATCGGCCACCAGGCGGGCCTGCTTGAACTCTTTCTGGTCTTTTACCACGTTCATGGCTTCCATAATCTGGCCTTTGGCGTGCTTGAGCACCGTGTGTTCCCGGTCGAGCTTAATGGTAATTTCCTGGAGGTAAAAGTTGCGAATTCGGAAAATGTAGGGCGCTTCCGGCCCCAGCACGGCCTCCCGGCCCAGGCGGAAAACCAGCTCCTGGGTGAGCAGAATGGCGGCCTGCTCGGCCACGAGCTGGTCTACGTGCTTCACGGTGAGCCGAATGACGCGCATAAACGGCGGGAAGCCATATTCGCGGCGCTGGGTAATTTCGTACTCGTAGAATTCGAGGTAGTCGTTGCGGATTACCTTGTCGAAAATTACCTGGGCCGGGTCAGCCGTCTGGATGATAACCTTGCCCTTTTTACCCTTGCGGCCCGCCCGCCCACTTACCTGCACAAACATCTGGAAAGCCCGCTCGTGCGCTCTGAAATCCGGATAATGGATGATGCTGTCGGCGTTAATAATGCCCACTAGGCTCACGTTGGCAAAGTCCAGGCCCTTGGTCACCATCTGGGTGCCCACCAGCACGTTGGTGGTTTGCTGCTCGAAATCGGCAATAATCTGCTGGTAGGAGTTCTTGGCCCGGGTCGTGTCCAGGTCCATGCGCTGCACGTTGGCCTGGGGCAGCATGATCTTGAGGTCGTCCTCAATCTTCTCGGTGCCGAAGCCCACGGTTTTCAGGTTGCGGGAGCCGCAGGCGGGGCACTCCACCGGCATCCGGTCGTGGAAGCCGCAGTAGTGGCAGCGCAGCTCGTGGGCGTGCTTGTGGTAAGAGAGGCTCACGGCGCAGTTCTTACACTTCGGAATCCAGCCGCAGTCGAGGCAGGAAATGAAGGGTGAGTAGCCGCGGCGGTTCTGAAACAGAATGACTTGCTCCTTGAGGCCCAGCTTCCGCTCGATTTCACTCAGCAGCTCAGGCGTGAAGTGGTTGAGCATCTTCTTGGCCTCGCGCTGTTTGCGGGTATCCACCAGCTCGATTTCGGGCAGACCGGCCTCGCCAAACCGCTTGGTAAGCGTGACCAGGCCCCAGCGCCCGGCCCGGGTCTGGTAGTAGGTTTCCACGGCCGGCGTGGCCGAGCCCAGCAGGGTTTTGGCCCCTTGGAAGTTGGCCATCATCAGGGCTACTTCCCGGGCATTGTAGCGCGGGGCCGGGTCGTACTGCTTGTAGCTCGATTCGTGCTCCTCATCCACAATGATGAGGGACATATTATCGAAGGGCAGAAACACGGCCGACCGGACGCCCACCACCACCTGAAAACGGCCCGACAGCACCCCGTTCCACACTTCCACCCGCTCGTTGTCGGAGAATTTGGAGTGGTACACGCCCAGGCGGGTGCCAAACACGCGCATCAGGCGGGTGACAATCTGGGCCGTGAGGGCAATTTCGGGCAGCAGGTAGAGTACCTGTCCGCCGCCTTCCAGGGCCTTGCGGATCAGCTCGATGTAGATTTCGGTTTTGCCCGCGCCCGTCACGCCGTGCAGCAGCACGATGTCCTTCTCGCCGAACAGGCGCAGCACTTCGTCGTGGGCCGCCATTTGGGCCTCGCTCAGGGTGAAGGGCATCTTGGCCTCCGGCGAGTCGTCCATCGGGAAGCGCGACACAATCACGTCGAACTGCTCCAGAACCCCGTTTTTGATGAGGGTATTGACGGCCGAAGGGGAGAGGTGAGGACTGCTGGTGAGGGCCGCCTTTTCCATGCCCTGGTGGTTGCTGTGCACGTTCTGATACACTGGCACCCGCTGCAAATAGCGCATCAGCACGTCGAGCTGCTTGGGCTTGCCGGCCATTTTGGCAAAGAGCTCCTCCAGCACGTTTTCCTCCACGAAATGGTGGGCCAGCCGGACTTTCTTCACCACTTTGGGCGAGTACTTATCGGCCAGGTGCTCAAACAGAAAGATGACATCCTTCTGAATCAGGGATTTAATGACCTTGTGAAAGTTGGCGCTGCCCAGCAAATCCCCGACTTCGGTAAAGGTTAGGGCCTTGCCGTCCTCGGAGCTCAGCACTTCCACGATGCGCTGTTCCTGCTCGCTAAGCGGGTAGGGGTTGGATTCGGGCTCGAAGGCCGGGTGCAGCTGAATGCGCGACTCGGAGCTGAGCTTTAGGGCCGAGGGCAGGGCGGCGTTAATCACCTCACCCAGGGTGCACATGTAGTAGTCGGCCATCCAGCGGAAGAGCTTGAGCTGGGCCTGGGTTACCACCGGCGCGTCGTCGATAAACTCCAGGATGTACTTGGCCTGGTACTGGGCCGGCGGCGTTTCGTGCACGGCGGCCACAATACAGCTGAGCGTTTTCTTGGCCCCGAACTGCACAATCACACGACCCCCGATGACAACTTCGTCGTTCATCTCGTAGGGCACGCGGTAGGTATACAGCTTGGGCAGCGGCAGGGGCAAAATCACGTCCACGAACAGCGTGACGCGGTCGGCTCCGGCGGCTTCCGGCTGGGCAAAGTCAAAGGAAAGGCTCAACGGACAGATCAGCTAACAACAGGACCGCAAAGGTAAGCCGAATTGCGGGCCGCAGGTTTCTCCGGGCTTTGCAATTCGGCTTATGTGGGTCAGGGCCAACCAGTAAAAGTTAGCCGGCGCCTGGCGTGGGCAGCTGGGCCAGCGCCGCCGCCACGCTATATACCGGCTGTTGACAGGCCCGGTTGAAGCACACGTAGAGCGTTGTTTTGCCGTTCTGGGCGGTGCGGTGCAGCAGCAGCGGCAACTCCCCGGCTTCCGGGGCGCCGGCCACCACGGCGTGGGGCAAAAAGTGCCGGCTCAGTTCCTCCCGCACGGCTTCCACTTCGGGCCCGACAATGGCAATTTCGGCCATGGGCTGCAGCAACGCGGCATAGAGCGAGGCCCAGTTGGTTAGGTGTTGCGGCTCTTTTACCACCAGCTCCTGCACCTGACCCAGCATCACAGCGGCCAGGTCGCGGTACTCGGGCTTTTCCAGGTGCAGGCTCAGCCGCAGCAGGTTGTGGGCCATAACCGAGTTGGAAGCGGGAATGACGTTGTCGAACAGTTCCTTTTTGCGGGCAATGAGCTTTTCCCCCGCGTCGTCGGTGTAAAAGAACTGGTTTTCCTCGGGGTCGAAAAAGTGGGCCTGCACGTACTGGGTTAGGGTTTCGGCCTCGTGCAGCCACTGCGCGTCGAAGGTCACTTCGTAGAGGCCGAGGTAAGCTTGAATAACCAGGGCGTAGTCTTCCAGAAAGGCATCGATGGTGGCGCGGCCGGCTTTGTAGTTGCGGCGCAGGCGGGGCCCCTGGCGCAGGTTCTGCTGCAGAAAATGGGCGTTTTGCAGAGCCAGCTCCAGGAAGCCCGCTTCCCCAAAGGCCCGGTAGGCATCCACCAGCCCGCTCAGCATCAGGGCATTCCAGCCGGTCAGAATTTTGTCGTCGAGGCCCGGGCGCACCCGCTGGTTGCGGGCGGCCATAATTTTGCGTTTCCAATCGGCAACCACGGCTTCTACTACCGCTACTTCCAGCTCGTGCTCGGCGGCAAACTCGGCGTCGGACTGCCGGCGGTGCAGAATGTTGCGGCCATGCTCCCAGTTGCCCAGCGCGGTGCAGTTGTAATACGCCGAAAAAAGGGCTTCCTCGTCGCCCAGAATAGCCTGGAGCTCCTCCTTGGTAAAGACGTAGAACTTGCCTTCCTCACCCTCACTATCGGCATCGAGCGACGAGTAGAACCCACCTTCCGGACTCGTCAGCTCCCGCTTGAGGAAGGCCACGGTGTCGTACACCACGTCCCGGAACAGCGGGTCCTGGGTGAGCTGGAAGGCTTCGGAATACAGACTCACCAGCTGCCCGTTGTCGTAGAGCATCTTTTCGAAGTGGGGCACCAGCCACTCGGCGTCTACTGAATAGCGGGCAAAGCCGCCGCCAACCTGGTCGTAGATACCCCCCCAGGCCATTTCCCGCAGCGTAAGCAGGGTTTGGTTGAGCACCAGCTGGCTGCCGGTGCGGGCGTGGCAGCGCAGCAAAAACCGCCAGATGCTGGGCATCGGAAACTTCGGAGCCCGGTTCAGGCCGCCTTTCTCCGTATCAAACCGCACCCCCAGATTATACACCAGCAGCCTAAACTGCTCTTCCGATAAAGCCAGATCAGCTGGGGCCGCGCCATACTTTTCCAGGTCACTGGTCCGCAGAATCCGCGCAAACTCCTCGGCCGACTTGTCCAGTTCGGTCCGGTGCTCCCCCTGGTAGGCTTCGCCAATGCTTTCCAGCAGCTGCGCCCAGCTGCGGGGCGCGAAGTACGTGCCCCCGTAAAACGGCTTGGCGTCGGGGTTGAGAAACACATTTAGCGGCCAGCCACCCGGTACGCCCATGGCCTGCAGCGCGTCCATGTAGACCTGGTCCACGTCGGGCCGCTCTTCCCGGTCGACCTTGATGCACACGAAATGCTCATTCATCAGCTGAGCAATCCGTGGATTTTCGAACGATTCCCGCTCCATGACATGGCACCAGTGGCAGGCCGCGTAGCCGATGCTAACGATGATGGGTTTCTGCTCGGCTTGGGCGCGGTTTAAGGCTTCTGCCCCCCACGGGTACCAGTCTACCGGGTTGTGGGCGTGCTGGAGCAGATACGGACTGGTTTCCTGGCTGAGGCGGTTGGTGTGGGCCGGCTGCGGAGTAGACATAGGAGCGGGGCTGGGGTGAAAAAGACAAAACCCGGCCTGTTGGGGCCGGGTTTTGGTTTACGAAGCCGACGGCGTTTCGTCGGGCGCCGCGGGCTTTTTACGGGGCGGGCGGCTCCGCTTTTTCGGCGCTTCCGCCGGGGGCTCTACCACCGGAGGCGTTGGCGCGGGAGCCTGCGCCTTGGGCTTTTTCGGCGCGGCCTTCTTTGGCGCAGCTTTTTTCGGGGCTACTGCTTCCGGCTTGGGAGCTTCCGCTTCCGGAGCCTTTTCCGCAGCCTTCGGTTTTGCCGCAGCTTTGGCCCGTGAGGGACGCGGCTTACGGGTGGCCAGAGCAGGCACTGCTGCCACGGGCTCGGGCACTATTGCTGCTACCGGCGCTGCTTCCACGGAAGTTGGCTCAGCAGGCGCAGGAGCCGCGGGCGTGGGCTCCGTAACTTGAGCGGGTGCCGTTGGCTCAACCGGGGCGGTTTCCGGGACTATTGCTTCCGTTACTATCGGCTCAACCAACTCGGCAGGTTCCCCGGGTGCGGCCGCCGGCTCCGCGTACAAGGGGGCCGGCTTGCGGCGTGACCTGCTCGGCGGCGTGGTAATAATCCGGTCCTTGGTATCCCGGGGCTTCTTTTCGGCGCCGGCCTGCGCTTTGCCGCGTGACTTCTGGCCGCGGCGTCGGGGCTCCGGTTCTTCTTCAGGCTCATCCATGGGCTGCAGCCAGTCCACGTTCGGCGCGGGAGCCGGCTTGGGAGCAGTGGGTCGAATAACTGGCGCGGGAGCCTCCACCGGCGTAGCTTCTGCCGGCGGGGCCAACTCAGCGGCGGGTTCCGCCGCTGGCACTTCCGGAACTGACGTAGGCGTAGCACCTTGCTCTGCGTCTTCAGATACCAGCAAACCAGCTTCCGCCGGCTCCGTCGTGACTGATGCCGAAACGGAAGCAGCGGCAGCAGCTTCGGCAGCTTGTTGAGCGGCTCGTTTGCGAGCCGTGCGTTTGGCTCCGCCCCGACTGCGGCGCTTTTTCTTGGCAAACACCGGTGCCTCACTTTCCAGAGAAACGCCCAGCCCTTCTTCCGGCTCGTCTACGGCGTCTTCATCCTCCTCCGTGTCTTCCTCTTCCGGCTCCTCAACTGGCACCGGTACAGGCGCAGCAGCTGGTCGGGCTACGGGTACGACGGTAGCTACGGCCTCGGTAAGCTCAGTAGCCGGCTCGCCAATGTCGATACGCTCCTCTTCATCGTCGTCCAGTTCCGGCTCGGGCAGGGCTTGGGGTTTGGGCAAGGGTAGCTCGGCTAATTGCTGCTCTACTTCCCGGATTTCGGTGCGCACATCCACCTGGCTGGCCAAACGCTGCAACCGGGCCAGGGTAGCTTCCAAAAACTCGCGGTGCTCCGGCGCTTCCGGATACAGAGGCCGGTGGCCCAGCGCCTGCCGCACGGCCTCCCACTCCCGGCGGAAACGACCAAAGGCAGGGTCGAAGTAGGTACGGGTGAACCGCTCCCAAATGTAGTTTTCGGCTACGTCCGAGGGGTGCAGCATATCGGCCGCGTAGAAGCGGTAGTCGCGCAAATCATCGACCAGCAGCTCGTAAGCCGGGAAGTACGACACGTCGGGCAGCAGCTCGCTCAAATAGTGGCAGGCCACGCGCAGCACCGACTTGCTCACCGAGTTCAGCGGCAGCGTGTCCTTGAGGTGGCGCACCGGGCTTACCGTCAGAATAAAGCGCAGCTTGGGGTTGGCGCGCCGCAGGTAGGCGTGGGTTTCGGCCACGGCATTAATGATTTCGTCGGGCGTCAGCAGCACCTTCTCAAACTTCTCGGCCGGCACCTTGTGGCAGTTGTTCACTACCTCGTCGGTTTCGAGCAGGCGGTAGGCGTAGGCCGTACCCAGGGTCAGCACTACCACGTCGGTGCGCTGCAAAAACTCCCCGACTTCCTGCACCAGCCCCTGAATGCGCTGCAGCAGCGTCACGGGCGAGTCGGCCCCGATGGTGGCGTGCAAGTCGTAGCTCTGCCAGCGGCCCCGGGCTTCTACCAGGTGCTGCTGCCAGTCCATATCCTCGCCGGCGGCCGCGCGCAGCAGCTGGCACGCCGACAAAGGGTTGAACACGGTGCCAAAAGGATTTACCAGGGTGTTAACCTTGGCTTCCGCCAAACGGAGGCCGATAGTGTCCGAAAAGCACGAGCCCACCGTCAGCACTCGGGTCGAGAGCGGCAGCTGTTGGGGGTGCGGCGTAAGCGGTAATTCAGTACGAAACATTCTACAGGTATAAGGCCTAACAAGGGCCAACGAACAGGCAACCTACTCAACTCTGTGCGTTCAGCCAAAACCGGTAATAACTCCCGGTAGGAGAGGAACTCCCGGAAAGGGTACGGCAGCGGGCCGCCGTTGGATTAGCGGTGCCCGCTGCCAAAGATATACACCTCTCACCCAGAAGACGTTTCTGCAGTGCTACAAGATGCGGCTTGCCCTATTTTTCCTCGGGAAAGAAATATACTACGGCACAGAGCAAAAAAGCCTGACTACCGCAGTAGTCAGGCTTTTGCTTGGCTTGAAGTGGCAGCAGCTTACTCGGCTACTACGTTGAAGCGCACCTGGTGCTTCACTTCTTTGTGCAGGTTGATGGTAGCCGTGTACTCACCAGCCGACGCAGGCTCCTGGTCGAAGGAGATACGCTTGCGGTCTACGTCTACACCTTTGGCTTTCAGTGCCTCGGCCAACTGCAGGGTGGTCACGCGGCCGAAAATCTTGCCGGTTTCGCCCACTTTGGCTTTGATTTCGAAAGCCGCGTCACCGATTTTGTCGGCAATGGCCTGCGCGTCACCTTTGATCTTGTCGGCTTTGTGAGCAGCCTGACGTACGTTCTCGGCAACGATTTTCTTGTTGGTCTTGTCGGCCAGCATGGCCAGACCCTGCGGCAGCAGGTAGTTACGACCGTAGCCGGGCTTTACAGTAACGATGTCGTTCTTGTAGCCCAGGTTCTTTACGTCGTCTTTCAGAATTACTTCCATGTCAGTCTCTGTAAGAAAGGTTTACTTCAACGAATCGGTTACGTAGGGCATCAAAGCCAAGTGACGGGCTTTGGCCACGGCTTGGGCAATTTTGCGCTGGAATTTCAGGCTGGTGCCGGTGATACGACGGGGCAGAATGCGACCCTGCTCGTTCACGAACTTCAGCAGGAAGTTCGGGTCTTTGTAGTCCACGTATTTAATGCCGTTCTTCTTGAAGCGGCAATATTTCTTACGGGTATCCTGCTTGTGGATTTTCTCGTTGGCTAGGCTCATGGTCTTACTGGGCTACGGCTTCCGATTGTTTTTGGGCCTTCTGCTGGTTCATCTCGCCGTTGCGACGACGCTGGCTGTATGCCACCGCGTGCTTGTCGAGGACGGTGGTCAGGAAGCGGATGATGCGCTCGTCGCGGCGGAAGGCCAGCTCGAGTACGTCAACGATGTTACCCGAACCCGTGAACTCCACCAGGAAATAGTATCCGGTGTTTTTCTTCTGGATTGGGTAAGCGAGCTTCTTGAGGCCCCAGTTTTCGGTGTGGATAATGTCGGCGCTATTTTCCTTAAGCACCTGCGAGAACTTCTCGATCGTCTCTTGCACCTGCGTCTCGTTCAGCACGGGAGTCAGGATGAAGACCGTCTCGTAATTTCTTACTTCCATTAGACGGGATGAAAAAATTAAATGAAAAAATGAATCAGGGCGCAAAGATACTATTAATCCGGGCTTCTCCCCAAGATGCCTTCGAAATTTATGTTAGATCCTGAAATTAAAGTGACTAAGGGGCAGCCGTGCCAAACCTTTGAAGCTAAGATAAGTTAGCATAAAGAGTAGTATTAATCCGGGGAAGCGAGAGCTCAGGTGTAGAGTGCGGGATTGGCAACCTATATATATAAGGTGCCGCGCTGGGATGGTTTTTAGAATGATTCTAAGCAAGCTGGAATGGGCGAAAATTAGCTCAACTGGGTTTGTGGTCTGCGATTCCCGACCTACATTTGTGGCCTTGAAGTACCCCTGCCTTTCTTTTTCCCAGTCATATTGTGCTATGAATAGCATCCGACTTCGTCCACTTTCCCACTTCTTTCTAGCTCTGTTTCTGACATTTGCTGCGGTGGGTTCTTCCACCGCCCAGCAAGGCGAAGCATCTCCGGTAGCCACGGCGCCGGCCGCTAGCAAGGATGGCGTGACGCCCGGCGCTACTGCTGCCGCCGCCCCAGCCGCCGCTGCGGGTGCCACCACCGGTGATGCTGCTGCTATCAGCGCTGGTGCCGCACTGTTCACGCAAAACTGCGCCCAGTGCCACGCCATTAATGATGTGGTAGTAGGCCCCGCCCTCAAAGACGTGCACAAGCGCCGTCCTATCTCCTGGTTGATTCCATGGGTGAAGAACTCCAGCAAAGTTGTGGCCAGCGGCGACGAGTACGCGGTGAAGCTCTTCAACCAGTACCAGAAGCAGCAGATGCCGAGCTTCCAGCTCTCCGACGCTGAAATCACCTCGATTATCTCTTACGTAGCGGCCGAAAGTGATAAGCCGGCCACCGCTGCTGCGGGTGGCGCCACTGCGGGTAACGCCGAGAAAGTTGACGGTCAGGAAGGTGGCGCTGCTGCTGGCGCTGGCACGGGCAACAGCACTATCGACATCCTGCTGATTGTCTTGGTAGTCGTACTGCTGGTGCTGGTGGTAACCCTGGTTATCATCGCCAACATCATGAAGGACGTGCTGCGCGGCCGCAAAGACCTCGACGGGCGCGACGTAGAGCAAATCGAGTCGCGCTTCGACCTGGCCAAGATTTATAAGTCGCCCGTAGTGCGCGGCTTGGCCCTGACGTTGTTTGTACTGGTTGTTCTTTACGAGTCGGTGCAGGGCGTAATGGCCATCGGTCTGGCCCAGGGCTACCAGCCTACCCAGCCCATTGCCTTCTCGCACAAGCTGCACGCCGGTGAAAACCAGATCAACTGCTCGTACTGCCACACGTCGGTCTACAAGAGCAAGAGTGCCAACATTCCTTCGGCTAACATCTGTATGAACTGCCACTCGCAGATCAAGACGGAGTCGCCCGAAATCAAGAAGATCTACCGTGCCATCGAGCGGAAGCAGCCTATCCAGTGGGTACGCATTCACAACCTGCCCGACCTGGCCTACTTCAACCACTCGCAGCACACCCAGGTGGGCGGCATTGAGTGCCAGACCTGCCACGGTCCGATCCAGAACATGGAGGTAGTATACCAGTACTCGCCCCTGACCATGGGCTGGTGCATCAACTGCCACCGCGAAACGCCCCTCAACACGAAGGGCAACGGCTACTACACCAACCTGGTGAAGCTACACGATAAAGCCAACGCTGGTGCTCCTTTCACGGTATCGTCGAACGGCGGTACGGAGTGCTCGAAGTGCCACTACTAGCATAAGAGGTCTTAGGTGCCCGGACCGCCGCTGCTGCGGCCTCCGGTGCGCCTAAGACCTGTTTTCTTCTTACAAAACCCGCATACCAACTTAGAGACTTACCGGACCTTGAATCCAAGTCGCTAAGTCCCTAAGACCCTAGTCCCCAAAAAACACGATGCAAGAGTCGCCTAAGTACTGGAAGGGAATTGAGGAACTGGAAAGCTCACCGGAGTTCGTCAAAAACGCGTTTAGCGAGTTTGCCGACTTCCTGCCGGTGAAGGAATCCCACGGCTCTTCCGACGCCGCGGTAGCCCCGCGTCGCGACTTCCTCAAACTCATGGGCTTTGGTATTGCCGCCGCCACTTTGGCTAGCTGCGAAACCCCGGTCCGCAAGGCAATTCCCTACCTCAACAAGCCCGAAGAGGTTGATCCAGGTATTGCCAACTTCTACGCTTCCACTTATTTCAACGGTACCGACTACAATGCTGTGTTGGTAAAAACCCGCGAGGGCCGTCCGATCAAGCTGGAAGGTAACCCCGGTTCGCCCATCACCCGCGGCGGCCTGTCGGCCCGGGCTCAGGCCTCGGTGCTGAGCCTCTACGACAAAGGCCGTTTGCAGCACTTCGCCATCAAAGGCAAGAAAGCTGCTACCGACCAGGTAGACCAGGAAATCCGCACGAAGCTGGCCGGTGCCACCGGTCGTATTGCCATCGTGTCGCCGACCATCATCAGCCCCACGACCAAGAAGGTAATTGCTGAGTTTGCCGCGCGCTACCCCAACACGGAGCACGTGATGTACGACGCCAACTCGCAGTCGGCCCTGTTGCGTGCCAACGGTGGCATTCTGCCCGCGTACGACTTCAGCAAGGCCGCCGTCATCGTGAGCCTGGGCGCCGACTTCCTCGGTACCTGGCTCTCGCCGGTGGAATACGCCCAGCAGTATATCACCAACCGCAAAGTTTCGGCCGAGAAGAAGACGATGAACCGTCACTTCCAATTCGAAACGGCTATGACTTTGACGGGTGCCAACGCCGACGTGCGCGTACCAGTTAAGCCTTCGGAAATGGGTGCTACGGCCGTGGCCCTGTACAACGCCATCGTAGGCGGCGGTGCCGCTGCCGGTTCGGCTCAGCTGAAGAAGGCTGCCGCCGAACTGCGGGCCGCTGGAAACCGGGGCCTGGTCGTATCGGGATCCAACGACGTGGCCATCCAGACGCTGGTAGCCGCCATCAACCAGACCCTCGGCAGTGCCGCCGTTGACCTGACTGCTCCTTCCATGGTGCGCCAGGGCGACGATGCCCGCATGATCCGCCTGGTAAACGACATGAACGCCGGCAGCGTGGGCGCCGTGATTTTCTATCACGCCAACCCCGCTTACGACCATCCGCTGGCCGAGAAAGTAAAGTCGGGCATCGCCAAGGTACCGGTGAGCATCTCGCTCAACGACCGTCTGGACGAAACCGGCTCGCTGTGCTACTACGCTTGCCCCGACCACAACTACCTGGAATCGTGGAATGACTACGAGCCCAAGCGTGGTTTCCTGAGCCTGGCTCAGCCCGCTATTTCGCCGCTGTTTGCTACCCGTCAGGCCCAAGACAGCCTGTTGACCTGGGCTGGCAATCCGCAGAGCTACTATAACTACCTGCGCGCTTCGTGGCGCGGGCTGCTGGGAGGCAATTTCCAGGCTGGCTGGGACAAGGCCGTGCACGACGGCGTGGCCGTTGGTAGCCTCTCGCCGGCTCCCGTAGCCCAGGTTGCTCCCGCCATGAGCGCCGCTCAGGCCGTAGCCGCTATCGGTTCGGCTCCGAAGGGTTCGGGCGTTGAGCTGGCCATCTACGAAAAAGTAGGTGTTGGCCCCGGCAACTGGGAAGGCAACAACCCCTGGCTGCAGGAATTGCCCGACCCGGTTTCGAAAGCTACCTGGGGCAACTACGTAGCCGTTCCCCGTGCCATGGCCGTCAAAAACGGCTGGGAGCAGGGCGACGTGCTGAAAGTAACCGCCAACGGCGTTTCGATTGAGCTGCCCGTGCTGGTTCAGCCCGGCCAGGCCAATGATACCGTAAGCATCGCCATTGGCTACGGCCGTAAGATGGCTGGCAAGGTTGGCGACAACGTGGGTGCCAACGTGTACCCCATGGCTACGCTGCGCGACAACAGCATCATCTACGCCAACACCGTTACGCTGGAGAAAACGGGTGCTCAGTCGCCCATCGCCCAGACCCAGACCCACCACACCATCATGGACCGCAAGCCGGTGGTGCAGGAGTCGACGCTGGCTAAATACATCGAGAATCCCAAGGAGGTAACCGAGTACGACAAGATTGCCACGCCGGAAGGCCTGGAGAAACCCAACAAGGTTTCGCTGTGGCAGGACTACGAGTACAAGAACCACCACTGGGGCATGGTTATCGACCTCAACTCCTGCATCGGCTGCGGCTCGTGCGTGATAGGTTGCCAGGTTGAAAACAACGTTGCCGTAGTCGGCAAGCAGGAGGTAATCAACCGCCGCGAAATGCACTGGCTGCGTATCGACCGCTACTACAGCTCGGATGCCAGCAAGGAAGATTTCGCCGAGAAAGGCAAGTTGGACACCTACAAGGCCATGGAAGATCCGTCGGAAAACCCGTCGGTAATTTTCCAGCCCATGCTCTGCCAGCACTGCAACCACGCTCCCTGCGAAACGGTGTGCCCCGTACTGGCTACTACCCACAGCTCGGAAGGTCTCAACCAGATGACCTACAACCGTTGCGTTGGTACCCGTTACTGCGCTAACAACTGCCCTTATAAAGTTCGTCGCTTTAACTGGTTCTCGTACTACTCAAATGAGAAGTTCGAGGACGTGAACAGCCACATGTTCACCGATCTGGGCCGCATGGTACTGAACCCCGACGTAACCGTCCGGGCTCGGGGTGTGATGGAAAAATGCTCGTTCTGCGTGCAGCGCATTCAGCTCGGTAAGCTGGAAGCCAAGAAGCAGAAGCGTCGCCCGAAAGATGGGGAAGTGGTAACCGCCTGCGCGCAGTCGTGCCCTACCCAGGCCATCGTATTCGGCGACATGCGGGATCCGGAGTCGCAGATTTCGAAGATCATCAAGCGGGAAGATGGCGAGCGTGGCTTCCACGTGCTGGATGCCATCAACGTGCAACCTAACATCACGTATCTGACCAAGATCCGTAACACGGAAACTGAAGTTCGCAACGCTTAATAACAGGGTCAAGGAGCTTAGGAACGTAGGGTAGGGGAGTTGTTCAACCGCTGGTTCGAATCAAACGAGAAACCCTACGTTCCCAAGACCCCCAACTAACCAACTAAAACTATGCAGCACGTATCGCCTGTACGGGAGCCGCTCGTAACCGGGGGGAAATCGTACCACGACGTCACTCAAGACGTGTGCCGCCAGGTAGAAGCCGCCCCCAATGTTCGGTGGATGGCCGCCCTGAGCGTAGCGCTCTTTTTCCTCGGTGTATTCCTGTACTCCGTGTACCGCACCCTGTGGTTCGGTATCGGGGAATGGGGTCTGAACAAAACCGTCGGCTGGGCCTGGGACATCACCAACTTCGTGTGGTGGGTAGGTATCGGTCACGCCGGCACCCTGATTTCGGCAGTTCTGCTGCTGTTCCGTCAGAAGTGGCGGAGCTCCATCAACCGCGCTGCAGAAGCTATGACGATCTTCGCCGTAATCTGCGCCGCCATGTTCCCGGTACTGCACATGGGCCGTCCGTGGCTCGCTTACTGGGTATTCCCCCTGCAAAACACCTTCGGCTCGCTGTGGGTGAACTTCAATTCGCCCCTGCTGTGGGACGTATTCGCCATCTCGACTTACTTCACCGTGTCGCTGGTGTTCTGGTACACGGGTCTGGTACCCGACTTCGCTACCATCCGGGACCGGGCTAAAGGTCCGATTGCCAAAGTAGCTTACTCGCTGCTGAGCATGGGCTGGACGGGTTCGGCCAAGCACTGGAGCCGCTACGAAACCGTGTCGCTGATTCTGGCCGGTGTTTCGACTCCGCTGGTACTCTCGGTACACACCATTGTATCGATGGACTTTGCTACCTCGGTTGTACCGGGCTGGCACACCACCATCTTCCCTCCCTACTTCGTGGCCGGTGCTATCTTCTCGGGCTTCGCCATGGTACTGACCCTGATGCTTATCACCCGGGTCGTATTCAAGCTGGAAGATTACATCACGATGGAGCACATCGCCCTCATGAATAAAATCATGATGATTACCGGCTCTATCGTAGGGGTAGCTTACATCACCGAGTTCTTCATTGCCTGGTATTCGCAGGTTGAGTTCGAGCAGTATGCTTTCATCAACCGCGCTACCGGTCCGTACTGGTGGGCTTACTGGTCGATGATGACCTGCAACGTAATTACGCCCCAGCTGGTGTGGATTCGCAAAGTACGCTACAGCATCCCGCTGACCTTCGTGCTCTCGATCATTGTTAACATCGGTATGTGGTTCGAGCGTTTCGTAATTATCGTTACCTCGCTGCACCGCGACTACCTGCCTTCGAGCTGGGTAATGTTCTCGCCCACGATTATCGACATCGGTATTTATGTGGGTACGCTGGGCTTGTTCTTCACGCTGTTCCTGCTCTTCGCCAAGTTCTTCCCCGTGGTAAACATGGCTGAAGTGAAGACCGTGCTGAAATACACGGTGGACAACGGTCCGACCTACACCGGTCACGACCCGCACCACGACCTGATTCACAAGCCTACCACCCACGGAGTGCCTGCCAATGCTCCGGTAAACTACAACAAGCATGACTAAGCGCTTCGCCCTCGGCATCTTCGACGACGAAGACGTGCTGATGCACGCCATTGAGAACGTCCGCGCGGCGGGTGTTAAAATCTACGAAGTGTTTACCCCGTTCCCCATCCACGGCATCGACGATGCTCTGGGTATCGAACGGTCCCGCCTGCCCATCGCCGCTTTCTTCTACGGCATGTGTGGCTTGGCCTTCGCCCTGTGGATGCAGATCTACATGCTGGGTTTCGACTGGCCGATGATTATTGGTGGTAAGCCCCACATTGCGCTGCCCGCCTTCATTCCAGTATCCTTCGAATTGACGGTGTTCTTTACCTGCCACGGCATGGTAATTACCTTCTACACGATCAGCAAGCTGTATCCCCGCTGGAGAACTCCGGTCCTGGATGTACGCTCGACGGACGACAAGTTCGTAATGGCCATTGAGATCAACGAAAGCACTGACCTCAATAACTTGAGCAAGCTGCTGCGCGAGAATGGCGCCTCGGAGGTGAACGAAAAAGAAATGACTAAGAACTAATGACGCACACGCTGAAACTAGGTCTGCAAGCGTCGGCTATTCTATTTGCCTCGGTGCTGACTACAGCTTGTAACAAAGCTGATGACACGGGCTTGGAGTATGCGCCGCAGATGTACGAATCGATTCCGTACGACCCGCTGCGCCAAGTAAACACCAATACGGTGAACCCCATGGGTATCAATGAGCGCACCCCGGTGGTGGGCACGGTACCCAGCGGTAAACTGGCTTACTACTCGCACATTCCCAAGGATAGTGTGGGCACGGCTGAGCGCCGCCTGCGAAACCCTTACGCCTACACCAAGGCTAACTTGGAAGAAGGCAAGGTGCTCTACACTCGCATTTGCTCCCACTGCCACGGTGAGCAGGGCGACGGTCAGGGTCCGGTAGGGCAGAAGTTCAAGGGCGTGCCGAACTACTCGGCTGGTGCCTACAAAACGATGAACGATGCGCACATCTACCACGTGATTCAGTGGGGACGTAACCGCATGATGCCCCACGGCTCGATTGTAAACCCCGAGGAGCGTTGGAAGATTGCCATGTACGTCCGCGTACTGCAAGCTGGCAAAGGTCCCGACGGGTTGGCTGATCTGGTAAAGGTTAGCCGCGACTCCAGCGAAATGACGGACCGCGCTACTCAATCCCCAGTTTTGGAAGCTCAGGCCGACAAAGCTTCAACTACTCCCGGTCAAGGTGACCAGGCTCGAAACGGAACGGCGAAATAACTATGGCAACTCTGACGCATCACGAAAGCGCCACGGCTGAATACCTGGAGCTTTCGCCGAAAACCCGCAGAACCTTCATCGGCATCATCGTTGCCGGGGTCGTACTGCTGGTAATAGGTCTGATTATGGCCGCCTTCTATGGCGGCGGACACGAAGCGGCTGGTGCTGCCCACGGCGCAGCCCACGCGGCTGGTCCGGAGGCTGGAGCCGGCGCTGCTCACCATGAAGGCAGCCCGGCGTGGCTGAAGCGCCTTCTGGTGAGCCTGTGGCACAACAACGTTTTCTTCGTTGGGGTGTCGGCCATCGGTACCTTCTTCGTCGCGCTGCAATATGTAGCTTACGCTGGTTGGTCGGTAGTAATTAAGCGGATCAACGAAGCCATGAGCGCCTGGCTGCTGCCCGGCCTCGCCATCTTCCTGATTGTATTCTTCGTGGGTCGTCACGACCTGTTCCACTGGACTCACGACGGCATCATGGACCCCAAGTCGGAAAACTACGACGCCATCATTGCTGGCAAGAGTGGTTTCCTGAACATGCCTTTCTACCTGATTCGCATGGTCGTGTACCTGGGTATCTGGTGGTTCTTCACCGAGCGGCTGCGCAAGCTGTCCTTGGCCGAAGACCTGAACGGTGGTACTGAGTACTTCCATAAGAGCATCAACGTAGCGGCCCTGTTTCTGGTGCTCTACGCCGTTACCTCGTCGATGTCGGCTTGGGACTGGGTTATGTCGGTTGACGTGCACTGGTTCTCGACCATGTTCGGCTGGTACGTATTCGCCTCCTGGTGGGTATCGGGCATCGCTGCTACTACGCTGACGGCTATTTACCTGAAGCAGGCCGGTTACCTGAAATTCGTGAATGCCAACCACCTGCACGACTTGGGCAAGTTCATGTTCGGCTTCAGCATTTTCTGGACCTACGTGTGGTTCTCGCAGTTCATGCTGATTTGGTACGCCAACCTGCCCGAAGAAGCCGTGTACTACAACCAGCGCCTGGGCGGCTTCAACGGCGCCTATACCTGGATGTTCTTCTTCAACTTGGTAATCAACTTTGTGTTCCCCTTCCTGGTGCTGATGCGTCGGGATGCTAAGCGGCAGATGATCATGCTCAAAATCGTGAGCATCGCCATTCTGATTGGTCACTGGTCAGACTTCTACTTAATGCTGGAGCCTGCAACTATGAAGGGCGAGAATGGGTTCATCATAGAGATTGGCGTTGCCCTGATTTTCCTCGGCAGCTTCCTGATCCTGTTTACCAAGCGCTTGGCGCAAGCCTCCCTGGTACCGGTCAACCACCCGTTCCTGGACGAAAGCGTGCACCACACGACTTAATTAGACATGAGTATTGAGAAGTGAGAAGTTAGACTGTAATGTGTAACGGAACTCTCACTTCTAACCTCTCAACTCTCACCTCTTCACTCAACTAATGATTGCTCTTGGTATTCTTCTGGTGCTCGTGCTGCTGCTGGTCGTGTTCGGCCTGCTGTTCCGCATCCAGATTCTGACTTCCATTTTCTCGGGCAGCTCGGCGCGCGAGATTGGCACGAGTAACCGCGTCAACGCTATTCTCTTCATCATCTTCATGATTGTTGGGGGAGCCGCGTTTACGTATTCCTTCATCGAAAACTATGGCAAGATGAACCCGCCGATTGCGTCGGTTCACGGCCACGAGATGGAGCGCCTGTTCTGGACGACGATGATCATCATTGGCATCGTGTTCGTCCTGACCCACATTGCCCTGTTTGTGTACTCCTATAAGTACCAGCACAAGGAAGGGCGTCGCGCTTACTTCTTCCCCCACAACAACAAGATTGAAATTATCTGGACGGTAATCCCCGCCATCGTAATGGCTGGTCTGGTATTCGCCGGCTGGAAAGAGTGGACCAAAATCACCGGTCCGGCTCCCAAGGATTCGGTAGTGCTGGAAGTAATGGGCAAGCAGTTCAACTGGCTCGTACGTTACCCCGGTCGCGACCAGAAGCTGGGCGTGGTTAACTACCGTCTGATTGATGCTACCAACGAGTTCGGCTTCGACCTCAGCGACAAGAGCGGTCTGGATGACTTCGTAGCCGGTGAGATTCACGTGCCCAAGGGCCACCCCGTACTGCTCAAGATTCGCTCGCGCGACGTGCTGCACGCCGTATACATGCCGCACTTCCGCGTGCAGATGTACGCCGTGCCCGGTATGCCGACCAAGTTCTGGTTTACCCCCACCAAGACGACCGATGAGATGCGCGCTCAGCTGGGCAACCCCAAGTTCAACTACGAGCTGGCCTGCAACCAGATCTGCGGCCGTGGTCACTTCGCTATGAAGCTGAACATTGTAGTAGACGAGCCGGACGATTACGTGGCTTGGTTTGCTCAGCAAAAGTCTTTCTCGGAGCAGAACCCTGATGTTCTGGCTAGCTTCCAGCAGAAATCGGACAAATTGGGAGAAAAGGAAAACGCTTCAGCTGCTGCAGCTGTTGTAACTCCGGCTGCCAAGGCCTCGCTCTAATTCTTACTTAACGCACGCTCTCTTTTATGGCTGCTAATCTTCCTACTCACTCGCAAGTGCAGGGTGGCATCGGGGTAACCGAGCCAAACACCACGCACGACGAGCACCTGCACCACGACGAGCACCATGACCAGCACTGGCTGTTCAAGTACGTCTTCAGCCAGGACCACAAAGTTATTGCCAAGCAGTTCCTGATTACGGGTATCTTCTGGGCTATCATTGGTGGTACGCTCTCCAGCTTGTTCCGTCTGCAACTCGGCTGGCCCGAGTCGACCTTCGAATGGCTTTCGCCCTTCCTGGGCAAATGGATCGAAGCCGGTAAGCTGAACCCCGAGTTCTACCTGGCCTTGGTTACAATGCACGGTACCATCATGGTATTCTTCGTGCTGACGGCCGGTTTGTCGGGTACGTTCTCCAACTTCCTGATTCCGCTGCAGGTTGGGGCCCGCGACATGGCTTCGGGCTTCATGAACATGCTTTCGTACTGGTTCTTCTTTATCTCCAGTGTTATCATGTTCACCTCGCTCTTCATTGAGACGGGTCCGGCCGCTGCCGGCTGGACAATCTACCCGCCGCTGAGCGCCCTGCCCCAGGCTATTCCTGGTTCGGGCTTGGGCATGACGCTGTGGCTGGTTTCGATGGCGCTGTTCATCGTGTCGCAGCTGCTGGGTGGCGTTAACTACATCACCACGGTAATCAACCTGCGTACCCGCGGCATGTCGATGTCGAAGCTGCCCCTGACCATTTGGGCTTTCTTCCTGACGGCTATCCTGGGCTTGCTCTCGTTCCCGGTGCTGTTCTCGGCGGCTCTGCTGCTGATCTTCGACCGTTCGTTCGGTACTTCGTTCTTCCTGTCGGACATCTACATTGCCGGACAGGCGCTGAACCACCAGGGAGGTAGCCCGATTCTGTTCCAGCACTTGTTCTGGTTCCTGGGTCACCCCGAAGTATACATCGTTATCATGCCTGCCATGGGTATGGTGTCGGAAATTCTGGCCACCAACGCTCGTAAGCCAATCTTCGGCTACCGCGCTATGATTGGCTCGCTGCTCGGCATTTCGCTGCTGTCGTTCGTTGTGTGGGCTCACCACATGTTCGTAACCGGCATGAACCCCTTCCTGGGTTCGGTGTTCATGTTCCTGACGCTGATCATCGCCGTTCCTTCGGCCGTGAAGACCTTCAACTGGCTGGCCACGCTGTGGCGCGGTAACATCCGCTTCACCACGGCCATGCTGTTCTCGATTGGCTTCGTGTCGCTGTTCATCTCGGGTGGTCTGACCGGTATTATCCTCGGTAACGCCGCCATCGACATCCAGATGCACAACACGTACTTCGTGGTAGCTCACTTCCACCTGGTAATGGGTAGCTCGGCCTTCTTTGGTCTGTTTGCCGGGGTGTACCACTGGTTCCCCAAGATGTTCGGCCGTATGCTCGACGAGAAGCTGGGCTACATCCACTTCTGGCTGACGTTCATTGGCGTATACCTGGTATTTATGCCGATGCACTACGTAGGTATTGCCGGTTTCCCCCGTCGTTACTACGCCTGGACTGGTTTCGACTCGTTCAGCCAGTTTGCTGACTTGAACAAATTCATTTCGGCCGCGGCTATTCTGGCCTTCTTTGGTCAGTTTATCTTCATCTTCAACTTCTTCTACAGCATCTTCCGCGGCCGTCGCGCTACGGAGAACCCCTGGAACTCGACCACCCTGGAGTGGACGACGCCCGTGGTTCCCGGTCACGGCAACTGGCCCGGCGAGATTCCCGCTGTCTACCGTTGGCCCTACGACTACAGCAAGCCCGGTGCAGCTGAGGACTTCATCCCGCAGAACGTACCGTACTCGCAGACGCAGTCGTCGAACCTGCCCTACGAGCAGGACAACGAGGAATAGTCGTTTAACTGGCAAGTAAAACGGGCCGCTGTATCCACGGCGGCCCGTTTTTTATTACCCAATAACGGGGAAATCCGGTACCGGCATCACCGGCTGGGTTTCCCCGTTTGGCTGTCTAATCAAACCGTCTTTTCGATTGTTTTATTGGCAGCATAAGTCTTCATAACACAATATGATAGTACCCGCATTTGTACGCCGCTTCCGCCTTATCGGCATCGTCACTGTGGTGGCCGTGTACGTTCTGATTTTGGTTGGTGGCATCGTGCGCAGTACGGGCTCCGGAATGGGATGCCCCGACTGGCCCAAGTGCTTTGGCACCTGGGTGCCGCCCACTGAGGCTAGTCAGCTACCGGCCAACTACAAGGAAATCTATACGGCGCAGCGGGTGGCCAAAAACCAGAAGCTGGCTAAAACGCTGCAGCGGCTGGGCTTTAAGCAGGTGGCTAGCGACATTTTTGCCCACCCCACCCAGTACATCGAAACCGACTTCAACGTTACTAAAACGTGGATTGAGTACGTCAACCGACTGGTTGGTGCGCTGATTGGCCTGTTCGTGTTCCTGACGGTGGTATTTGCCTTGCCCTACTGGCGGCGCGACCGGCCAGTGTTCTGGCTGGCCTTCTGGTCATTTCTGCTGACGGGCGTGCAGGGCTATTTGGGCTCCTTGGTTGTTTCGACCAACCTGCTGCCTGTCATGGTCACTATCCACATGGGCCTGGCCCTGGTGATTGTCGCCATGCTGATTTACGCGGTGATTCGCTCCCAGCGCGAGACTACACATCCGGAGGCCGTGCCCACTACCCCCGGCCTGACCCCGTGGCTGTGGCTGATTACGCTGCTGACTTTCGTGCAGATTGTGCTTGGCACTCAGGTGCGGGAAGAAGTGGATATGGTGGCTTTTGCCGCTAACTACCTGAACCGGGCCGCCTGGATAGAGCAGCTGGGCAATATTTTCAAATTTCACCGCTCTTTTTCGGCGCTGCTGCTGCTGCTGAATGCCTACGTGGCCTACCAACTCTACAAGCTGCCTTCGGGCCAGCTGCGGCGCATGGCGCTGGCCAACATGGGCCTGATCGGGCTGGAAATCCTGGCGGGTGTCACGCTGGCCTACTTTGCCCTGCCCGCTTTGGTGCAGCCAATTCACCTCACGCTGGCTACCGTATTGTTCGGAACCCAGTTCCTGACCATTGTTCTGCATAGCCGGGCAACGAAATTCGAACGGCAGGCCGCTTATCCGGGCGTTGTTGCGTAACTTTGCGGCCCCGTTTGAGGCTGATCTGTCGGGAGTTTTGATTGCGTAAGAATGACGAAAGCCAAGGCCTATTTCCAGTTAATCAAATTCCGACTGGCATTAACGGTGGCCTTTTCCAGCGCCATCGGCTATTTGCTGGGCGCCCAGGAGTTTGATTGGAGCCGGGCCTTGCTGGTGCTGCTGGGCGGCCTGGCCGTTACGGGTTCGGCCAATACCATCAACCAGATCCACGAAATTGACCTCGACAAGCTCATGAAGCGCACGGCCAAGCGGCCGTTGCCGACGGGCGTGCTGAACCGAACCGAAGCCTGGGTGTTTGCCCTCATCATGGGCGCGGTTGGGCTGTTCATTCTCGGGTACTTTTTCAATACCCTGGCGGCGGCTCTGTCCCTGCTGTCCTTGATTCTGTACGGCTTCGTTTACACCCCGCTTAAGACCATTTCGCCCATTTGCGTGGCTGTGGGGGCCATTCCGGGCGGGATGCCGCCCTTGCTGGGCTGGGTAGCTGCTACGGGCGTGCTGGGCACCGAGGCCTGGGTGCTGTTTGGTATTCAATTCATGTGGCAGTTTCCGCACTTTTGGGCCATAGCCTGGGTTTTAGATGAAGACTACAAGAAGGCCGGCTTCAAGATGCTGCCCACCCCCGGCGGCAAGGATTTGCGGACGGCTTTCCAGATCATGACCTACACCCTGCTGCTGATTCCGCTGAGCCTGTTGCCCCTGCAGCTGGGCATGGCGGGCAAAACCTCGGCCCTGATTGCCGTGGTCTGCGGGGTGCTGTTTCTAATGCAGACCTTTTACCTGATGCGGACCTGCTCCAAAAAGGCCGCCATGCGCATCATGTTCGGGTCGTTTTTGTACCTGCCAATCGTGCAGATTGCGCTGGTTTTCGACAAAATTTAACGTTTCAGGATGGCAACTTCCGAAATATTGCAAGACAAAGAAGCCGGCACGGGTACTCACCCCAAGCGGCTTCTGCTGTGGCTGATGATGATCAGCATCACCATGATTTTTGCCGCCTACACCAGCGCCTATATCGTGCGCCGGGAGGAAGGCAACTGGCTGGAGTTTGACCTGCCCGCGGGCCTGCTCTACACCACCGTCGTTATTCTGCTCAGCAGCGCTACCATGCAGTGGGCGTATTTTTCGGCCCGCAAGGACGAGGTGCGGCGGGCGCAAATCGGTCTGTTTCTGACCTTTGTCCTGGGCCTGATTTTCCTGGTAGGGCAGTACAACGTCTGGGGCGACCTGGTCGACAACAAGATCTTTTTCGGCGGCGTAGATGCTAACCCCTCCGGCTCCTTCCTGTATGTGCTGACCGGCGTGCACGGTTTTCACCTAATTACAGGCCTGATCTTTCTGCTCATCGTACTACGTAAAAGCCTGAACTATCAGGTACATTCCCGCCAGATGCTCTCCATTGGCAATGCCACAATCTACTGGCACTTCCTCGGGGCGCTTTGGTTGTACCTGTATTTGTTCCTACTTTTGAACCACTGATTTCGTTTTTACTTCGCTCGTTATGTCCACCACCTCCACGACGCAGACGCTTCACAACAACGCCTCCATCGAGCGGCCCCGCTCCGGGACCTGGGATGGCGGCAACGAACCTTTCAAGGCTAGCTATGGCAAGCTGATGATGTGGTTCTTCCTGCTGTCGGATGCCTTCACGTTTGCCGCTTTCCTGACGACCTACGGGTTGATGCGCCACCGCCACCTGGCGTACACCGGTGACCACAAAGATTTTGTGTTCTCCACCGCGTACTGGCCCATCCCGGACCACGTTTTCAACTCGTTCCCTGGCCTGCACGGCATGGACCTGCCGCTGGCTTTCGTAGCGTTGATGACGATGATCCTGATCTTTAGCTCCGTGACGATGGTACTGGCCGTAGAAGCCGGCCACCGCATGGACAAGGCCGACGTGCAGAAATGGCTGTTGTGGACTTTGCTCTTCGGCGCTACGTTCATCAGCTGCCAGGCCTGGGAGTGGAGCCACTTTATCCACGGCACGGAGGAAGGCACCAAGATGCTGGACGGCACGATTTTCCACGGCGCCAACCTGCAGATGAACCAGTACGGCCCCGTGCTCTTCGCCGACTTGTTCTTCTTTATCACCGGTTTCCACGGTACCCACGTATTCAGCGGACTGGTGCTGCTGACCTGGGCTTTCATTGCTACTACCAATGGTACTTTCGAGAAGCGCGGCCACTACGAAATGGTCGAGAAAATCGGTCTGTACTGGCACTTCGTTGACTTGGTGTGGGTATTCGTATTTACCTTCTTCTACCTCGTTTAATACGAATTAGGCTCGTCTTTTTTCCTTCGCTTTTACTTCCTTACTCATATGGCTCATCACGCAACTGACCACACCCAGCCAACCGGTGAGATTCCGCGCCCCGTCACGGGCTGGATCTGGAAAACGTTCTTCGTCCTGGTGGGTGTTACGGCCCTTGAATTTGCCGTAACCTTCATCATGGACCCCAGCACTTTCCGGAACTCGATTCTGATTGTGTTGACCATCTTCAAGGCCTTCTTCATCGTGGCCGAATTCATGCACCTCAAGCATGAGACCAAGGGTCTGATCTGGTCGATTCTGGTGCCCATGGCCCTGCTGATCTGGCTGATGGTCGCGCTGATTACCGAAGGTTCGGCTATTGGCGAGGCTATTTACAACGCCTTCAAGTAAACGAATGCGGCCCAAGCAAACCCTGGTTCTGGGCCTCATTCTGCTTTTGCCGGTACTGGCGTTTTTGTTTCTCAAAACCTTCGGTACCAACCGTTTCGCGCTGCCAACTTACCTGCCCGACCGTGTCGACTCGACGCTGGTAGGGGGGGAGTGGCAGCGCGATACTGTTTTTCATACCCTGCCCGATTTCCGGCTGCCGTCCCAATCGGGGCGCGTGGTGAGCCAGCAGGACGTGAAGGGCGGGCTGTACGTGGCCAGTTTCTTTTTTGCCACTTGCCCCGGGGCCTGCCCACGCGTGAACAGCCAATTAATGCGGGTGCAGGAAAAGTACCGGAAGGAGCCCCGCGTCAAACTCGTGTCCTTCACCGTCGACCCCGAGCACGACTCGGTGGCGGTGCTGGCCCGCTACGCTGAGCAGTACGGCGCTATTGCCGGCAAGTGGTTCTTCCTGACCGGCAACAAAGCGGAACTGTACCGGTTAGCAACGGAGGAGTTTCGCCTGCCCGCCCCCTCGGGGGCAGCCCCTGGCATCGTGCACAGCCAGAACCTGTACTTAGTGGACCGTAACCACCAGGTGCGGGGCATTTACGACGGTACCAAGCCGCGGGAGGTAGAGCGCCTCATCACCGAAATCAGCGTTTTGCTGTACACCTATGACCACGACAAGTCCGGCCGCTAACCCTGCGGGCAGCAATGCCCGGATTAAGGCCCTTATGATCATCCTGGGAGTGGCTATACCAGTGGTAGTAGCCATTCTGCATTTTTTCTCCAAGTCGTTTCATATTGCCGGCGCGCAGGTGAAGTTCCTGCCGGCCGTTAACGCCGTGCTGAATTCGCTGACGGCGGTGTGCTTGCTACTAGGCTTTTACTTTATCCGGCAAAAGCAGGTGCTCCGGCACCGGGCCATGATGGGTACCGCCTTCGGGCTGGGCGCCTTGTTCCTGGTGTCGTACGTGGTGTATCATTCCCAGGTCGAGTCCACCAAATTCGGGGGGGAAGGCCTGAT
Source organism: Hymenobacter chitinivorans DSM 11115 (assembly GCF_002797555.1). Lineage (NCBI taxonomy): Bacteria > Pseudomonadati > Bacteroidota > Cytophagia > Cytophagales > Hymenobacteraceae > Hymenobacter > Hymenobacter chitinivorans. Next base: position 135,523 of record NZ_PGFA01000005.1, read on the forward strand.
TCGGGGCGTTTACTACTTTATCCTGCTCAGCCACATCCTGCTGGCGGCCGTGACGGTGGGCCTGGTGCTGTTTACGCTCTACTTCGCCCTAACCGAGCAGTTTGCCAAGCACCGCCGCATTGCCCGTTGGACCTTTCCCATCTGGCTTTACGTTTCCATAACGGGCGTTATCGTGTACTTCATGATTTCGCCGTACTACACCTGAGTTGCAGGCAACTTTTCTTCACGTAGTTGGTTTTCAAAGAGATGAAAAAGATAGGAGCTGGATTATTCGCCCTGGTGCTGGCCGTGCTACTGAGCCTGGCCCCGTTGGCCTCGCAGGCGCAGTGCACCATGTGTAAAACGCAGGTGGAAGCCGCCCGCACTGAGAAAGATTCGTATGATACCTCGGGTCTAAATAAAGGTATTGTATACCTGATGACCGTGCCTTACCTACTCATTGGCACAATAGGGTACTTCTGGTACCGCAATACCCACAAGAAAAACAAGTAGTGGCCGAATCCTCCGCGGCAGTGGCGCTGCTGGCCCTGAGGTGCCCGCGCTGTCACCGGGGGCCACTGTTCAAGTACTCGGCCCTGCACCTGACTAGGTTCGACGACATGTACGAGGCTTGTCTGGAATGCGGGCAGCACTACGAGCCGGAAGTCGGCTTTTACTGGGGCGCCATGTACGTGAGTTATGGCTTTTCCGTCGGTATTGTCGTGGCAGTGGGTGTGCTACTGTATTACCTAGCGCACGACCCGCCCGTGTGGGTGTACGTGACGACGGTGGCCCTGACCATACTGCTGCTGACGCCGTTGCTGTTTCGCTACGCCCGGGCCGTGATGCTGTACTTTTTCGGCGGTATCCGGTATCGGCCCCAGTCCTGAGCAAGAGCTACGGGAAGTTCTAAGAATAGGAAATGCCGCCCTTTGGCGGCATTTTTGTTTGGGTTTCCACCCAGATTTTTACGTTTTGTAGCCTTTCACCTTTCGTTTCGCTGTTGAAGTCGTCCCGCTTTTCTCCCCTTATCGTGCTGCTGGTGGCGGCCCTCTGCTTTGTGGGGGCTTTCTTGAGCAACCACTACGGGACACGCGCTTCGGGCGTACTGCTGCACACCGACGTGGTACGCTTGCAAAACCTGGTGGAAGGTGCCGAGCAGGTGGCCCAGCGGGATGGGGCCGACGTAGCCCGGCGCCTGCAAAGCGGGGAACTCAACTTTGGCACCCTGGTGGGCCGCACTACCTACCCCTGCTTCGTTTTCCGCGGCGACAAGCTCCTGTATTGGTCGGACCACACCACCCGGCCCGAGCCTGAAAACGTGGGACAGTCCTTCCACGAGAAGCTGGTGGAAATGAAGTTCGGCTACTACCTGGCGTTTCGACAAACCGCCGGGCCCTACGTCGTGCTGACTTATATTCCGCTGGAAAAGCGCTACGGTATCAGCAACCGGTACCTACGGGAGGGCGCGGAAAAGGCCTTGTTCCGGGGGCTTAATGTGCGGATTATGGCCAATATGCCCGGCTCCCGCCTGCCGTGGCTCCGCTCCCAGGAAGGCAAGTACCTGTGCTCGGTCGAGAGCCTGCAAACCAACCCCATAACCGGAAAATACCTGCTGCTAGCTTTTCTGGGGTTCGGCTCGGGGCTGTATATCGTGGGCTGGCTGCTGCTGGCCCGCCGCCTGCTGGGCCAGGGCCGGGTACTGGCCGGGGCAGCCAGCATTGTGGTGCCACTAGCGGCTTACCGGGCCGTGCTGCTGTACTTGGGGTTGCCGTTTTCCATCGTCGAGCTGCCCCTGTTCGACCCGCGCCTGTACGCGGCGTCGTGGTTGTCGCCCTCGTTGGGCGACTTGCTGATTAACGCCCTGCTGCTGACGCTGACGGCGTATTACGTGCTGCTGCTGTTTCGGCGCTACGGCGTGGTGCGGCAGATGCGGCACGCCCAAAGCTTCATGGGCCGGGTTGTGAGCGGGGCGGCGGTGGTTATGGCGTTTTGGGGGCTGCTGCACATGCTGTTTCAGTTTTATGCCAACAGCTTCAACAACTCCCAGCTGGTGCTCGACATCACCCAGAATATTCAGCTGTCGAGCTTCAAGCTGCTGCTGTGTTTGGCTATTGTGCTGCACACGGGCGGCTATTTGGTTGGGTTTTATATTCTGTCCCAGCTCTTCATTGCCATTAGCCGACCCGCCACCCGACGGCTGGGCGCTTCCCTGCTGGCCTTTTCCACGCTGCTGTTTTTGCCGACCGGCATCGTGCTGGGCGAATCGACAGCTATCCTGCTGGGCCTGACGCTGCTGTTTTTCACGGTGGTGCGCATTACCGGGCTCAAGCAGATTGCCGCCATTGTGCCTTATCAGGTGTACCTGTTCATTTTCCTGATGCTGGGGATTAGCTCGGCGGTGGGCGCCCTGGCCCTCTACGAGCATTTCGACCGGCAGCTAGTGCTGACCAAGCAGAAAATTGCCGGCAACCTGCTGGTGGATAACGACCTGCAGGGCGAGTACCTGCTGGCCGAGCGCACCCGCGAAATGGCTGCCGACCCGCTGATCCGGACCATGCTAGCCAGTCCCTTTAGCAACCAGGACGTGGTGCGCCAGAAGATTGTGAAGTACTACCTGCGCGACTATTTCGACAAGTACGAGGTGCAGGTTACGCTCTTTGACCCGGCCGGCAAGCCCATTCAGGAGCCCAAATCCAAAGGGCAGCTGCCGGCCACGCGCCGCCAGCTGCTGCGCACCGCCATGGCCACCGACCAGCCCAACGTGTACCTGATTCGCAACCCCAGCTCGTTCAGCACCCGGCGCTACGTGGCCTTCGTGGCCGTGCCGAGTCCGCGCGGGGGCAACAGCACGGTACTGCTGGAGCTGTCATTGAAGAAGCTCACGGCCTACAGCGTAGTGCCCGAGCTGCTCGTGGACCAGAAGTTTTTTCAGCCCAGTCTGGGGCCCGAGCTCAGCTACGCGGGTTACGAAAATGGCCGCCTGGTCTACAACGAAGGCGACTTCGACTACGTCAACCAGCTCCCGGCCCAGCAGCTGCTCGACCCACGCTTGTACAGCACCGGGTTGTCGGTCAACGGCTTCCACCACCTGGCCGTGCGCGGCCCGCAGAACCGCACGGCCGTCGTGACGACGGCCACGTACTCGGTGGCCGACTGGCTGGCCAACTTTTCCTTCCTGTTTTTGCTGCACACCTTTTTCTGGCTGCTCTGCATTGGGGTCTATATGCTGGCCCGGGGGCGGTATTTTGAGGCGTTCCGCACCAATTTCAGCACCAAGATTCAGCTCTTCCTCAACTTCGGGATTCTGGTGCCGCTCATTGTGGTCAGCATTGCCACGGCCAGCCAGGTGACCAACTCCTACAAGCGTGACCTGCTGCGCACCTACGAGCGGCGGGGCCGCACAGTACAGGAAAATCTGCTCAAAAACCGCGGCGTGCTGGCCGATACCGCCAGCCGAACGGCCCTCGTGGACCTGGCCGAAAACGTGTCGAGCCTGACCGAAACCGACCTGAACCTCTACGATGCCCAGGGCGTGCTGCTGGTGAGCAGCCAGCCCCTGATTTTCGAGTCGGGCCTGCTGAGCCCGTTGATGAACCCCCAGGCTGCCGCCGCCCTGGCCGAGCAGGCCCAGCCCCGGGTGCTGCTCACCGAGCGGGCCGGCACCTTGTCGTTCAACTCGCTGTATTTGCCCCTGCGCACGGTACTGGGCCCCGAGCGGGCCAACGTGGTGGTGGGCTACGTGGGCATTCCGTTCTTCGACTCGGAAAAAGAGCTGGACAACAAGCTTATCGAGCTGATTTCGACCATTCTGAACATCTTCACCGTGATGTTCATCCTGTTTTTGGTCCTGACCTTCATTGCCTCGCGCATGCTGACGGCCCCGCTGAAGGTGCTCACCGAAAAGCTGAAGCACACGACGCTGACCGGGCAAAACGAAATGCTGGCCTACGAGTCGTCGGACGAAATCGGGCTGCTGGTGCGCGAGTACAACGCCATGCTGCTCAAGCTCGAGGAAAGCAAGCAGGAGCTGGCCACTCAGGAAAAAGAAGCCGCCTGGCGGGAAATGGCCCGGCAGGTGGCCCACGAAATCAAGAACCCGCTGACGCCGATGAAGCTCAGCCTGCAATTTCTGCAGAAGGCCATTGCCGAAAAGCGGCCCAACGCCGAAGAGCTCATCGGCAAGATTTCCCAGACCCTTATAACCCAGGTCGACGTGCTCAGCGACATTGCCACCTCGTTCAGCAACTTCACCAACCTGCCCGCCATGCGCCCCGAGCGCCTCGACGTGGCCTCGATTCTGCGCCGTTGTGTGGGCCTGCACCAGGGTGGGGCCCGGGGTGGCAGCATCGAGCTGGAACTCACGCCCGAAGCCGAGGACGGGCAGTACGTGGTGTTTGCCGACGAGAACCTGCTGGTGCGCACTTTCAACAACCTGCTGATTAATGCCCTGCAGGCCGTGCCCGAAGCCCGCAAGCCGCTGATAAAAGCCCAGCTCGAAGCCGTGGGCCCCGACCGGGTCCGGGTCTGCATCGAGGACAACGGGGCCGGAATACCGCTGGACGTGCGCGAAAAGGTGTTTGTGCCCAACTTCACGACCAAGGAGTCTGGTTCGGGCATCGGGCTGGCCGTGGCCCGGCGCGGTATCGAAAGCGCGGGCGGCAAAATCTGGTTTGAAACCGAGGAGGGCGTAGGCACCACCTTCTGCATCGAACTACCTCTGGCGCCGGCGTAAGCTGGTTGTTCGTTGTCAGTTGTTAGGGTTCTGTTTGCCAAGACCAACAACTGACAACGAACAACTAAAAACTAAATCCATGGCTTTTAGCGTTGTCCAGCCACCTGCCCGCTTGCCGAAGATGAACTCCCCCGTTGCCAGTACCGAATGATCAGCAGCAATACGCTTTATATCCTGCGCATTTGCCTGCTGCTTCTGTCGGGGCTGTTGCTCAGCCTGGGGGGCCAGGCCCAGCAGCAGCGGGACGTGCCTTCGTCCAGGCGCTGCCGCTGGGTGCGCCTGGCGCCGGGCCGCGACACGACCAGCTTCGCCCTGACCGATTCAGTGACCATCGTGCCGTCGTCGGTGAGCGTGGCGGGCCGCTCGGTGGCCTATGACGCCCGCACCGGCCGCTACCAGCTGGTGCGCCCCGTGCCGGCCGCCGCTCCCGATTCGGCGGGCGGCGGGAGCCTGGCTACCGACTCGGTGCTGGTGTGCTACCGGGTGCTGCCGTTTCAGCTCACGGCCCCGCGCTACCGCCGGCCCCGCGCCCTGATGGACAGCGTGGGCTTTGGCCGCCGACCTTTCGGCCTGCAGGATTTTGCCGTGAAGGAGCAGATCCTGAGCACGCCGGGCATCAACAAAACCGGCAACCTCTCGCGCGGCATTTCCTTTGGCAACACCCAGAACGTGTTTGTCAACTCCTCGCTCAACCTGCAGCTCGACGGCAAGCTCACCGACGACATCACGCTCACGGCGGCTATTAGTGACCAGAACGTGCCGTTTCAGCCCGAGGGTAACACCCAGCAGCTCCAGGAATTCGACCGGATTTACATCACCCTGACCCACCCGCGCTGGAACCTGACGGCCGGCGACGTGGTGCTGCGCAACAAGCCCGACTACTTTCTGCGCTTCTACAAAAACGTGCAGGGCGCCGCCATCGAAACCAACCTGGGTACCAAAGTCGGGCGCCGCAGCAACACCACCGTGGCGGCGGGCGTGGCCAAGGGCAAGTTTGCTTCCATCGACATTGCGCCCATCGAAAACGTGCAGGGACCCTACCGTCTGCGCGGGCCCAACGGCGAGCAGTTTATTATCGTGCTGGCCAATTCCGAGCGGGTCTACCTCGACGGCCGCCTGCTGACCCGGGGCTTCGATTTCGACTACGTCATCGACTACAACCAGGCCGAGGTGACGTTTTCGCCCCAGCACCTGATTACCCGCAACTCCCGCATCAAGGTTGACTTTGAGTATTCCGACTTCAACTATTCCCGCTCGCTCTACCACCTGAGTCACTACCAGGAGCTGGGCAAGCTCAGCGTGCACGCCAACTACTACCGCGAAGCCGACAACCCCGACAACTCGCCCAACCTGACCCTGGACGACAGCACCCGGGCCCTGCTGCGCCGCGTAACCGAAAACGTGAGCCAGGTAAGCGCGCCCGGGGCCACGGCCGAAACCTACGACCGGCGCAAGCTGCAGTATAACCAGGCCGAAGTGCTGGACCCCGTAACCCAGCAGCTGGTCCGGGTCTTCACCTACCCGCCCGACTCCACGCGGCAGGTGTACACCGTGCGCTTTACCGATAAGGGCACGGGCGGCGGCAGCTACAACCTGAGCACGCGCTACACCAACGCCAACGGCCGGGTATTCGAGTACGTGGGGCAGGGGCGGGGCCGCTACCTCGACGAGCGGCTGCTGCCCACGCCCCTGGAAAAGCAGATGATTTCGGTGGGCGCCAACTACCGCCTCGACTCTACCACCACGGTCTTCGTGGACGTGGCTTCCACCGACCTCGACCTCAACCGGTTTTCGGCCCAGGCCGATAAGGGCCAGGCCCTGCACGTGGGCTACACCGTGCTGGACCGCGCCCTGGCCCTGCCGATTCTGAAGGCGTACAAGTTTCGCAGCGCCCTGGACTACGAGTACACCAGCCACCGTTTCGCGCCCATCGACCGGTACCGCGACATCGAGTTTGACCGCAACTGGAGCACGACCAGCACTGTGCAGGGCAATGCTACCCGGCGCGTGGCCCGGGAGGATAATGTGCTCAACTTCTCGGTGGGCGCCGTGAAGGACGCCAACAACCTGATCAACTACCGCGTGACGCGGCGCTACCGGGCCGGGGAAGTCAACGGGCTGCAGAACTGGCTGGACGTGGCCCAGAAGCTCGGCGACGTAGAGCTGCGCGCCGGCCTGTTTTTGCTCAGCACCGAGGCCGGCCGGTTCCGCTCTACCTGGGCCCGGGGCGAGGCCGCGGCCCGCTACGCCCGCGGCCCACTGGTGCCCGGCTACGCCTACCGCTTCGACAAAAACCGGGTGGCCCTGCCCAGCGGCGACTCGCTGAGCTCGGCCAACTACTTCGACGAGCACAACGTGTTTGTGCAAAGCCGGGACAGCGCCAAAACCCGTTTCCGCCTCGACTACACCTACCGCCGCGACCAGACGCCCCTGCTCAACGAGCTGCGCACCCGCGGGCAGGCCCAGACCTGGCAGGGCCTGCTGGCCGCCCGCCTGGGCAAAAACCAGGACCTGAACCTGCTGGCCACTTACCGCGCCCTGAGTGCCCGCGACTCGGCCCGCCAGAGCACCGTGCTGGGCAAGCTCGACTGGAACGCCACGTTTCTGCAGAACGTGCTGCGCTCGGAGCTGAGCTACAGCGTAGCCACGGGCCGGGAGCTGCGCCGCGACTTTTCCTTTATTGCCGTGGTGGCCGGGCAGGGCACGCACTATTACCAGGACACCAACGGCGACGGAATTCAGCAGAAAGACGAGTTCTTTGAGGCCCAAACGCCCGAGGCCCAGTACCGCACCTATATCAAGGTGTTTTTGCCGACCAACGACTACATCATTGCCTTTACCAACCGTTTCGGCTACCGGCTCACGCTAAACGCACCCCGGCAGTGGCGGGAGCAGCCCGGCTGGCGCAGTCTGCTGGCCCGCTTTTCCACCATCAGCAGCGTCACCCTCGACCGGCGCACCATCGACAAGGATCTGGGCTCCCGCCTCAACCCGTTTGCCTTCCAAACCGAGGATACGTTGCTGCTGTCGTTGAATAAGCTGCTGCGCAACACGCTCTACTTCAACCGGTCCAACCCCATCTTCGGGGCCGAATTCACGGTGCAGCAAACCCAGCAGAAAGTGCTGCTCACCCAGGGGTTCGACGTGCGCAACCTGGCCAGCCAGTCGGTGCTGCTGCGGCGCACCCTGGCCCAGAGCTTCACCGGCCGGCTCAACACGGCCCGCAGCATCCGGGAAAGTATTTCGGACTATTCGCCGACCCGCAACTTCCGGATTCTGATTTACGAGGTGACGCCCGAAATCAGCTACCAGCCCAACAGCACCCTGCGCTTCACCGGCACCTACCAGCGCCTCGACAAGCGCAACACCGCCGGCCCCGACCAGGACATCCGCGGCGTGTTCGACGAACTGGGGCTGGAAACGCGCATTAGCCAGGTGAGCAAGCGCACCGTGAGCGGCACGGCGCGCTACGTGCGCGTGGGCTTCGACGCCGACCAAACCTCACTCGTGGCCCTGGAAATCCTGAATGCCCTGCGGCCCGGCAGCAACTTTACCTGGAACCTGAACCTGGAGCAGCGCCTCAGCAACGGCCTCAACATCACCGTAGCCTACGACGGCCGCAAGCCCAACGGCCTGGCCCCGATTCATACCGGCCGCATGCAGGTGTCGGTGCTGTTTTAAAGCTGGCTGCTACACCAACGCCTAATGGCAGAACCAAGTATTTTCCCACATTGCAAGCAAAAAGCCGCAGCGCGCTGACCAGTAGTAGTCAGTGCGCCGCGGCTATGGGGCTGAGCTCGGCTTACAAGGTCAAGAGCTTGCGCAGGTGGCTTACCACGGCCAGCTCGGCCTGACCCGCCGGGGCTTTGGCCGCGTCCAGCTGCTTGAGGGCCGTGGCCTGCCAGGCCGCCGACGGTTTCTGCCCTTTCTCCAGCATCTGCAGGCGCTCCAGGCCCAAGGTCGAGAGCAGGCGCAGCTGAGTGGAGAGCGGGGCGTATTCCCACAGGCTGGAGCCCTTCAGCAGCAGGGGCTGTAGCTTCTGGTCGTTGCTTTCCCAGGTGCGCAGTTGGGCGTTCAGGAAGGCCAGCAACGCTTTGGAGCTAGCTCCTTTAAACCGCTCGGCCGCCGGGGCCAGCTCCAAATACTGGCTCAGTCCCTCCACGGCCACGCCAAATTGCCGGGCTGCTTCCGACTCGGCCGGGGCCGCATCGACCAGGCGGGTGAGCGGGGTGGAAGGCGTGTAGGTAAAGCCTTGAAAATGACGTTTATACTCTTTCACGGGTTCCAGCACGCCAGCCAGAGTCCGTAGTGGGGCCACGTCGCGGCCCCCGGCCAATTGCGCTAATAGCTGCTCGGGCGCCTTGCGGTGGCGCAGCCCCAGGGTTTCAAGCTCGGCCGATACCACGCCCAGGCGGCGGTACATATCGGGCACGTCGCGCACGTCGCTGGCCGACCACAGTCGCTCGGCCACTGCCGCCGCCCGGGGCCAGATGCGGCTTTCGATGATGACGCTGTCGGCAAATTCGGACCACATAGTGGCCTCGCCGCCCAGAATGAGGCTTTTCTGGCTGGCCGTGAGTGGGGCATCGGCCGGCACCGGGTCGTTGAGGTAGGAGCTGGCGGCCGACAGGTTCAAGTCCAGGTAGTAGCCGTTGGAGAGCAGCGCGGCGTGGCCCTGCTTGGCGGCATCATAGAGCCCCTTGCGGCCCCGCCAGCTCTGAATGACGGCGTCTTCGGGCAGGCCCGGACCCAAAATTTCGTCCCAGCCCACCATTCTCTTCTGGTATTTGGTCACAAACTGCAGAATGCGCCGGTTGAAGTGCGTCTGCAGGGCGTGCTTGTCAAGCTGGCCGTTGGTTTTGAGAAAGCCGTTTTCCTTGGCCCAGGCCATCACGCGCGGACTGCGTCGCCACTGCCGCCCGTCGTTTTCGTCGCCGCCGATGTGGAAGTAGGGGTCGGGAAAGAGCGCCGTCATTTCGCCCAGCATCTTGTCGATCAGCTGGTAGGTGGTTTCCTTGGTGGGGTCCAGGGCAATGTTGAGCGTGCGCCAGGTTTGGGCCGGGCCGTAGGTTGAGTCGATGGAGGCCAGCTCCGGATACGCGGCCATCCAGCTGGTAGTGTGGCCGGGCATGTCGAACTCGGGAATCACCCGAATGCCGCGCTGGGCGGCGTAGCGCACCACCTCGCGCACCTGAGCCTGGGTATAAAACTGCCCCCCAACTTGGTGCAGGCGGGGCAGGACCTTGCTTTCGACCCGAAAAGCCTGGTCGTCGGAAAGGTGCCAGTGCAGCACGTTGAGCTTCACGGCGGCCATGCCGTCGAGGTTGCGCTTGAGCACGGGCAGGGGCATAAAGTGCCGGGCCGCGTCAATGAGCAGGCCGCGCCACGGAAAGCGGGGCGAGTCGGCAATGTCGACCTCGGGAAAATGATAGTCCTTTTTCTCCGTGTTCAGCAGCTGGCGCAGCGTGGCCAGGCCGTGCAGAATACCCCGGTGCGTGTTGGCCGACAAAGAAATGCCCATTGGCGTCACGCGCAGGCTGTACATTTCCTCGTCGCCGAGGGTAGCGAGTTGGCCCAGGCGGCCGTAGGCAATGGTCAGGTCGGCTGGGGCGCCAGCGGCCACAAACTGGGTTGTCAGGCGTTTGTCGCTGGTTTGCTGGCTTAGCCAGGTGCCAAACTCCGTGAGAACGGGGCGCAGCGCCGAATCGGCCTGGGGCCCCTGTAGCCGCACCCGCCAGTGGCCTTTCAGCGTCAGGCGACTTTGGCCCCACTGCACCGTAGTCGGCACCGGCAGTAGCCCCCGGGTATCGGCTAGGGCAGGGTTCTGGGCGACCAACGGATACATTCCCAGGCCGCAGAGTAAAACCGTGACTACAAATCGGGACAACAAGGAGCGAGTCAGCATAAACAGGGAAAACGACGGACGCTAAAGGTACGCAACGACCGGGCCTAAGTGCACCAAACCGGGCTTAGGCGCTACCAGAGGCATTTTTTCGACTGCTGAACAATCATCCTTACTCCAGCGGCTCCTTACCGCTCCGCCCGACTACCGGGGTTTCTGAGCCCGGTGTTACGTGTGCTGTGGCCGACGGCAAGGCAGCCAGTTAGTCGGCTGGGTTCAGTCACACCACTGCCTTTCGGCGAGAAACAGCCCGGCCTCCATTGGTTAAATCAGGCCCCGGGACTTAAATTCCAGGTAGCGGTTGATAGTATTGGCGGTGAGTTGCTGGGGTGGGGTGAGCAGACTATAAATGCCGTAGCGCTGCAGCTCGCGCACAATCTGGCGCTTTTCCTGGGCAAATTTTTCGGCAATGGTCTGGTTGTAGACGTCGGCGGTGCTGGTGGCGGGCTGGTCGAGGTAGTATTGGAGCTCAGTGTTTTCAAAGAACACGACCAGCAGCAGGTGGTCTTTGGCCAGGCCGCGCAAGTAGGGCAGCTGGCGTTGGAGGCCGTTGAGGGTTTCGAAGTTAGTAAACAAAATGAGCAGGCTGCGCTGCCGGATTTTGGCCTTGATGTTGGAATACAGCAGCTGGTAGTCGGTTTCCAGGTAGCGGGTGCGCTGCTTATAGAGCACTTCCAGAATCTTCTGCATGTGGCCCGCCCGCCGCTCGGCCGGCACCACCGTGCTCAGCCGGTCGGCGAAGGTGAGCAGGCCGGCCTTGTCGTGCTTGAGCAGCGCAATGTTGCTCACGACCAGCGTGGCGTTGATGGCGTAATCGAGCAAACTTAAACCCTCAAACGGCATGCGCATCACCCGGCCCTTGTCGATAAGGCAGTACACCTGCTGGGCCCGCTCGTCCTGGTAGTGGTTCACGACCAGCGTATCGGTGCCGGTGCCGGCGCGGCGGGCCGTCGCTTTCCAGTTGATGGTGCGCGGGTCGTCGCCGGCCACGTAGGGCCGGATCTGCTCAAACTCCATGCTGTGGCCCACCCGGCGGATGCGCTTTACCCCGATTTCGGTGAGTCGGTTGCTGATGGCCAGCAGCTCGTACTGCCGCATCTGCAAAAACGACGGGTACACCGGCACCACTTGGTCTTGGCCGTAGCGGAAGCGCCGCTGTACCAGTCCCAGCGGCGACTTAACAAACACATTCAGGGCCCCAAACTGGTACTCGCCGCGGCGCACGGGCCGCAGCTGATACTGAATAATGCTGGTCTGGCCGGCCGGCACCGCGGCCCGAAACAGCACGTCGCGGCGCTGAAACTGGACCGGAATTTCGTCGATGGTTTCCGTCGTGACCGGGAAGCGGTAGGTGTTTTCGAGGTAGATGGCCACGTCGTTGTCGCTGCCATTGGCCAGCTTATCGCCCAGCACCCGCCGCCCGAAAACCCCGCCGGCCCCGGTGCGGGCCGGGGCAAAGAGCAGCAGCCAGTCGACCAGCGTGAGCACCACCAGCAGGCCCAGCAGCAGCTGCATGGGCACCAGCAGGGCCGGCCAGAAAAAGGCTACTACCAGCCCGAAGACCACGGCCATCAGCAGCAGGAAAAAGCGCAGGGTCAGAAACAGGGATTTCACGAAATACAGACGAAAACGGGCGCCGAAGCGCAAAAAGGGTTACTCCGGGTTGACAGAACCAGTAGCCGGGCTAGCGTGGCACTTCAATCTGCTGGACAATCTGCTTGACCACGTCGTCGGCCGCTTGGCCTTCCATTTCGCGCTCGGGCGTGAGCAAGATGCGGTGGCGCAGCACGTGGGGCGCCAGGTACTGCACGTCTTCCGGCGTCACGAAGTCGCGGCCGCGCAGGGCGGCCAGGGCTTTGGCACCGTTGAGCAGGGCCAGGGAAGCCCGCGGCGAAGCTCCCAGGTACAGACTTTTGTGGGCCCGGGTCTGGCCCACGAGGCGGGCAATGTATTCCAGCAGCTGGGGCTCCACGTGCTGGCGCTGTACCTGCTGGCGCAGCTCCCGCAGGTCGGCGGCCGTCAGTACGGCCTGTACTTGCTCCAGGGCGGTGCTGCCCAGGCCGGCGTGGTGGCCCTGCAGAATAGCCACTTCCTCCTCCTGGGTGGGGTAGCCCACGTGGAGCTTAAATAGAAACCGGTCGAGCTGGGCCTCGGGCAGGCGGTAAGTGCCTTCCTGCTCAATTGGGTTTTGGGTGGCCAGCACCACAAACGGGTCGGCCATGGGGTAACGGGTGCCGTCCTGCGTTATTTGCCGCTCTTCCATCACCTCAAACAGGGCTGATTGGGTTTTGGCCGGGGCCCGGTTGATTTCATCAATCAGCACGATGCTGGCGAAGATGGGGCCGGGTCGAAACTCAAATTCCGAGGTGTTGGGCCGGAACACGGCCGTGCCCAGCACATCGGAGGGCATCAGGTCGGGGGTGAACTGCAGGCGGCTGAATGGCACGGCCAGGGTGCGGGCCAGCAATTTGGCCGTGAGGGTTTTGGCCACGCCGGGCACGCCTTCCAGCAGCACGTGGCCATCGGCCAGCACGGCCGTCAGCAGCAGTTCGGCCAAATCGTGCTGGCCCACAATGACCTTGCTCAGCTCCCCGCGGATGGCCTCGGCGTGCCGGCTCAGGCCGCTTAAATTGGTGCGAGGTACGAAGGCGGCAGTTTCCGGCGCAGTAGCCGGCTCAATTGGCTCAACGGAATTGGATTCGGGTTCAAACGTATTTTCCATGCGAAGATTAAGCGGAGCGTGAGAGTAAATTAGGGTGAGAATTATTTAATTAGCCACGAGCTATGCTTAAGTAAAATAGGAGTTTAACGCAAATGAAGCTCATGCCGGAATAGTGGAAAAGTGGTAAAGTTCTATTTTGTAGCATAGTACAATTATTTGCTGACGGCTTGGCGAAATTCGTGTAGCGTGCGGCTGAGCAGCAGCAATTCGGTGTCCGATACCTCGGGCGCCGTCCGGATTAGATTGATGCGGCGCACGAGTTGCTCTACCGCGGCCACGGGCACGCCCGACTTCTGCGCTACCCGCTCCCGGGCTTCGGCGTCGTTGAAGTCGAGGCCGGGCTCGTTGAGGCGCTGGCGCAGAAACTCCAGGAACAGCCCGATTTTTTTCTCGGCAATCAGGGTGTGGTTGCTGCCCTGGCGGTAGAGGCCGGCCACGGTGCGGGTGAATTGCAGGGTCGTGTTGGGCAGGGGCTTCAGAATTGGGATGATGCGCTGCCGTCGCCGGGCCTCGAACAGCACGAACAGCAGGGCCCCAAACAAGCCCAGGTACAGGGCCCGGCGCAGGGCGTCGTGGGCCAGCAGCACCCGCAGCAAGGACTGCTCGCCCAGCCGGCCCTGCTTCTGGTACTCATCCCACCACACGGGGCGGCCGGCGGGCAGGTAGGAGAGGGCCGCAAAAGCCAGGTTGCTGGTGGGCGGCTGCAGCACGAAGTAGTTGGTAAATGCCAGCGGCACGGAGCAGATGTAGACGTGGCCCCGGCCGTGCGGAATCCGGACCAGCACGGGCCGGCCCTGGGCGTCGGCGGCCAGCTGGGTGGCTTGCAGGGCGCTGTCGGGCACGATGCGGTAGGAGGCGCCCAGAATGGGGAAACGGAAAGACCGGCCCGCCGGGCGAGCCAGCCGCGGATTGCTCAGAAAAATCTCAACTGAGTCGTTGAGCAGAGCTTGGGAGTTGTTGCGGCGCAGGCGGGGCTGGCCTAGAAAGGCCTGGGTTCGGAATCCGAGCGTATCGGCAAACCGGGAGTTGAACTGCTCGGCGGCAATAAACACGTCGTTACCGCGGGCCACGTGCCGCAGCAGCGCGCGGGTGTCGGCCGAACTCAGGTCGAAGCCGTCGTTGACGAACAGGTAAGTCGCCTTGGGGTAATCCGATTCGGCCAGGCCCTGGGCATAGTCACTTTCCTCGGTGGTGTCGGCTGCCGGCGTTACTGCGCGCCCCGGTTCCGCCAGCGAATCGGTGGGCGCCGCGGTGCTGTCGGGGGTAGCTTCCGCCTGCTCATCCTGCTCCAGATACACTTCCTCAGTAGTTGAAGTCGGATCTACTTCGTCCTCCCCTTCGAGCTGGCTATACACGGGCAGCCGGATGGGCTTCACTTCCCGGGCCGCTACGCCCATCACCTCGGGTAGCACCTGATAGAGCACGTAGGTACCGTAGGGAATCTTATCCTTGTTCTGGTAAGTAGGCCGCCAATCCAGAGCTTTGGGTCGGTTGTACTCCACGGATACGTAGGCGCCAAAGAGGAGCAGCAGGCCCAGTATATACCAGCGGAAAGTCGTCATATAAAGATAGAAAAGCTAGGCGGCGTGGGGCACGGTGGAGAGCTGGCGTTGGAAGGCCACGCGGGCTTCCCGGGCCAGCTTGTAGTGAGCCGGGGGCAAATCCTGCTGCTCCCCGTACCAAACGTACTCAAACTGTTGGGTCAGCTCCCGGAAAGCGGGCCGCAGTTGACTCGCCGTCAGCTCGCGCAGGTAGTCGTGGTTGGTCTTGTCGGGCTGCCACTGAATCAGGCCCTGGTCGGTGAGTTGCTTGAGCACGTAGAGGTAACCCAGGCGCACGGCCAGGCGGTAGTTGCCGGCCGCCTCGGCTTCGGTCAGCAGCGCGTCGAAATCCAGCCCGTGAATGTCTTCCGTGGCCGTATCGTAGGGCAGGGGCATGGTGCGCGGGGCCCGGCCGAAAGCGCGGGTCAGGTCGACCTGCATAAGCTTGAGCACCACAAACACCAGGGCTATTACCAGCAGGGCGTAGATGCCGTATTCCCACACTACTTTGCCGCTGGGCGTCGAGAGTACCCCGTCGAGCCAGTGTAGCACCCGGCGCCAGAACAGGCTCCAGGCGCTTTGCTCGCTTTTCACTTCCACGTACTGAAACTCGCGCTGGCCCCGCAACTCCCGCAGGTGGCCCGGGGCCGGCTGGCGCAGGCGCACGGCGGAGCTTTGGTCGGCGGGCAGAAGCTGGGCGCGGCTAGCGGGCCGGGCCGCCGGCGTAGACTGCGCCCAACCGGCTGGAGCGGCCAGCAGTAGCAGAAGCAAGCCACTTGTCCAGAACAAACGCAGGTGATAACGCAAAGGCACTAGCAAGGAAAAAACGAAGCGGAGTGTGCTAAGGCCGCGGGGACCCCGGCGGGAAAATAAGGCGGCAACAGCTGGCCCGCCGGAATTAATACTCGCCTTCCTCATCCGCGCGGTAGGTCTGGTTGTAGGCCAACGGGGCAATGCCCTGCCCGATGTTGTTAATCAGGGAGCGTAGGCCCAGGCCTTCCTTGCGTTCCACCAGGTTGAAGTACTGGAAGGCGGTGGCCAACAGCGGAATGGCATACGTAAACATGATGCCCAGCGCGTACACGCACTGAGTCAGGATGCCCAGCACGTCGGAGTCGAGGCCCGGGACTTTGAGCATCTTGCCAATGATGACGGCGTACTGCGGCAGAACGAACACGAAGCACAGCATACCCTGAATCATGCCCGTGACCAGGAGCAGCCCCATCGTCGACCACCACTTGCCCTGTACCAGGTAAAAGGCGCGGCGCAGGCTGTCCCACACGTTGCCGTCTTCCAGCCACAAAATGGGGAAATACAGCGTTAGAGGCACCGTTACGTAGAGCAGGACCGGAAAAATGACCAGGAAGAGCAGGCCAAAGTACGAGGTAATGGCCATCAGGCTGACCATTGTCACCATCACCAGGATATAGAGGCCGAAGAGCAGGCCAAAGGCCGCCAGCATCCGGCCCACTCGCCGCTTGATAACCTGCCAAACCAGCGCGGGTGTGGGCACGGCTTCGGTGGTCAGAATCACCAGCACGTAGCCGTACACGGTGCTCATCAGCATCACGCCGGCGGCCAGAGCACCCAGCATAGTGAGCCCCACCCCCGAAAAATAAGAGGGCGTGAGTATCGCCGACGAGTCGAGTTGGCTCCCGGTACCGGCCTGTCCGGCCAGGTTGAAAACGATATTGGTGAAAAGGCCCAGGCCTACCCCCATGAGTAGGGTGGCGGGCAGCACGAAGTACACCAGACATTTGCCCAGGGGGCGCCAGTGCCTGGTAATAAACTCGAAGGTGGCCGCGATTTTATTGCCAAAATCCCGTTCCTGCCGAAAATCTGCGGCGGTGGTAAAAGTCGACTTCATAGGGAGAGAGCAGGTCAGGAAGTACGGACCCGGCGAGCCAGCTGCCGCGGATACAGAATAAAATACCAGATGATAAAAGCGGCCGAAGTTCCAATAATCAGCAGGCTCAGCAGCATGGGCATTTCGGTGTGGCGCGTCACGAAGCCTTCCAGAAAGCCGGCCACGATAAAAATCGGAACCAGGCCCAGGGCCAGCTTCAGCCCGTCGCGGGCGCCCTGCCGGAAGGAGTCGGCCCGGGAGAAGGTGCCGGGAAACAGCAGGCTGCGCCCCATAACCAGCCCGGCGCCGCCGGCCAGCACCACGGCCGAGATTTCCAGCGTCCCATGAATCCAGATGGTGAGCAAAGAGGGCAGCAGAACCCCTTTCTGGTAGAAAAAATACTGGAAGGAGCCCAGCATTACCCCGTTGCGAAACAGGGCCCAGACCGTGCCCAAACCCAGCGTAGCCCCCAGGGCATAGGCCGTCAGGGCCACGTAAATGTTGTTGATGGTGATGTAGAGAAACATCGGCGCCTCGCTCGCGCCCTTGTACACGGCCATTGGGTCGCCCCGCTCGATGTTCTCCAGGGTGCGGTTCACGTACTCGTCGCCGAGCACGACGCGCACGAAGGTGTCGTCGTAGGCGGCCGAGAGTCCGCCTAGCAGAGTGAAAAGCGTAAACAGGATCAGCGACCAGGCCATGCTGCGGTGGTGCTGGGCTACCAGCAGCGGCAGCTCGTGGCGCCAGAAGTGGCCGAAGCGCGTGGTAGTTTCGCTCTTGTTTTTGTAGAGCTTCTGGTGCAGGCGGGCCGTCAGCTCATTCAGGTAGTGCGTGGTGGTGGAAGCCGGGTAAAAGGTCTGGGCGTACGCCAAGTCATCGGTCAGCTCGATAAAGCGGGCGGCCAGCTCGTCGGGACCAGCGGGGGGCTCATTTTCGTAGCGCCGCCATTTTGCTTCATTTTGCCGAAGAAATACCGCCTCACGCATATACTGGGTTCATAACTAACAAGCATCGTTTCAAGCGGCCGACCGGCGTGGCTGGGGCCCGGTAGGCCGGGAGGAGCCCGGCTTTTCCGAATGCATCAGGCCCGGTCCGGGACCGTACGCAACCGGACCCGGATTTGCGAAGATTGGTAAATTTTTCGACCTGATTGCCTTTACATAAGGACTAAATTCCGTCCTTGGCGTGCCCTTGGGCTTTTTCTGCAATTAGTACTTTTCTCCCGTTGTCCTGTTATGAGTACCATTCGCGTCCAGACCACCCAGAACGTCACGCTCGAATACGAGGTGGCCAGCGTTGGGGAGCGTATCGTGGCCAATATCGTTGATACCCTGATTATCATTGGTTGGGCAGTGGCCTGGGTGCTGCTGCTTACCCTGCTAGACATCAAGGAGGAGGCTATGTTTTTAATCGTGGCCCTGCTGGTAGGCCTGCCATACATGTTTTACCACCTGCTCTGCGAAATTCTGTTCAATGGCCAGAGCCTGGGTAAAAAAGCCCGGCACATCAAGGTTATCCGCCTCGACGGCACCCCGCCCCGCATCGGCGACTACCTGCTGCGCTGGGTGCTGCGCATCGTGGATATGGGCTTTATGGGCGGCTTGGTGGCGGTAATCGTGATTCTGGCTAACGGCAAAGGGCAGCGCGTCGGCGACCTGGCCGCGGGTACTTGCGTGGTCAGTACCCGCCCCCGCCAGAACGTGGGCAGCCTGCTGGCTCCCGACCTGACGGACGTCAACTACGTGGTGGTGTTTCCCCAGGCAGCCCTGCTCGCCGACCACGACGTGGCTACCATCCGGCAATTACTGGCCAAAGGGCTGGAGCGGGATAATTACTTATTCATCAACGAAGTGGCCAACCGCGTCAAGCAAGTAACCGGCGTGCAAACCGACCTGAACGACGAAGCCTTTCTGCGCACTATTCTGCGTGACCACGCCCACCTGGCCGCCCAGGGAAGCTAAGACGGTCCGTATTGAAAAGCAAAAAAGCCCCTTCGCAACTTGCGAAGGGGCTTTTTTAGTGTTCAGCTACCGTAGCGAAACTTAGTCGAGCAGGACGCCGCGCTGGGTACCGGCCGCCTGGCCATCGAGCAGCAGCTGGAAGAAGTACACACCCTGCCGCAGGTTTGAAGTGCTGTTCCAGCGGATACCCTGGGTACCAGCGCCCAAACGGCCCGCTTCAATCCGGTCGACCTGCCGGCCCAGGGCATCGGTCACGACCAGCGTCACCCGGGCCGGGGCGGCCAGCGTGAAGGCTAGGCGGGTTTCGGCCGTCAGCGGGTTGGGGTAGAGGCCCAGGCCAGCTACTTCCGTCCGCTCGCGGGTGCCGGTGGTAACGCCCGTGGCGGCGGCCACGGCAATGTCGCGGACGGTAATCCCGTTGCCGATGACGCCCACGGAAGTGGCCGCACCGGTAGTTAGGTTCACGGTGTAGAAGGAGCTATTGGCCGATGTGCCCGTGGTAGCCACCAAGTAAGCCGAGTTGGTACCCCCGGCGGTGCTGTAGATATCCATATCCACGTTGGCCGGGTTGGTATTGGCCACGATGCCGGAGCTGCCCACGGTGGTCAGCTGCCCGTCGGCGGGCGGGTTGGCCGTACTCTGGGTGTTGAGCAGGTTCAGGACTTCGTCGTAGTTGTAGAGCGTGGTGGTGGTAGAGCCCGCGAAGCTGTTGGTGTAAGCCACGGCGCCGATGGTAGGCGTGTTGGTGCCAGTAGTGTAAGCTACGGGGCCATCGGTGGCGGCCAGCGTACCGGTTACCGGGTTGAGGCGGTAGTTGTTACGGTTAGCGCCCACCACCCGAATCCGGTCCACGGTGGGGTTGAAGTCGAAGCTGACGCCGCCCGTGCCCAGGGCCAGGGCAAACACGCCGCTGGTAGGGGTAGCCACGCCGGTGGTGCCGTTGATGGTGTAAAGCTGGGCCGTCTGGGCCGTAGAGTTGTAGCCCAGGGCGTACAGGGCGTTATTCAGGGGCCGCACGTCGAGGCCCACCAGGGTTTGGGCCGCATCGACGCCGGTAATGCCCACGGCCGTGCGCACCAACGAGGGCTGGGCCGAGTCGAAGGTAAGCAGGTTGGTACCCGCCAGGGCGTACACCAGCTGACCGGTAATGACCGGCAAGGTAGTGGGCCGGCTGATAGCCAGAGCTATATCTACTACGCTGAACCCGTTATTGGCTCCCAAGGTGCGGCCGGCCGTTGCAGCGCCGGTGGTCAGGTTGACCGAGAAAAGGAGGTTGGTAGCCGTGAACGTAGTTGGGGAAATCGTCGATACCGACATGTAGGCCTCGTTTTGGCCCGAAGTCGGGTTGAAGTAAATATCGAGGTCTGATACCTGGAAGTTAGTGTTGATTGGTTCCCCCAAAGGCCCCACGGTGTTGAGCGTACCGTTGTTGGGCGGGTCCTGGCGCACGAGCCGGTTAAACTTATCATCAAGGTTGAAGAGCGTGGTGCCCGTGGCCCCAATGTAGGAGTTGGTGTAAGCCGACGAGCCCACGCCCGGCACCTGACCAGCATTTGCGTCGGTTGCCGCGTAGGCCAGGTTGCCGTCGGTGGCGGCCACGGCCCCGGTCACGGGGTTCAGGCGGTAGTTGGCCTGGGTCAGGCCCGCCGTTACGCGGATCCGGTCCACGGTGGGGTTGAAGTCGAAGCCGACGCGGGTGCCGCCGTCCCGGCCCAGGTTCAGGCTGATCAGACCGCCCACCGGCGTGAGGGCGCCCGTGGGAGCCAGGGTGTAGAGCTGGGCGTTGTTAGTCGTAACGTTGTCGTTGTAACCCAGGGCAAAAAGCTGCCCCGTGGCCGGCCGCACATCAATACCCACCAGCTCCTGGTCGGCGCCCAGGCCGGTAATCGGTAACGAGGGGGTAAATGTGCCCGGCGTCGCAATCTGGAACGTGCCCAGGCCGTAGTCCCCGAGTTGGTTTATGGTGAGTGCGTAGGCGGTTTGGGCGGCGGCCGGGGCGGCAGCGGCCGTCAGGCCTACGATTGTGAAACCGAGTAAGGCTTTGCTAAAAGCCAGCAATGGGTTTGTAACGTTTTTTTTCATGATAATGGCAACTGGGGATGAAGAATTGAAGGCCGGTAGCCACCGGCCCGGATGTGGTTGTTGGACCTCTACGGGTATCCGGGCGACTTTGGATTGAATTAATTAATTTTTAATACGGAGCCGACTTGGCAGCTCTTGTTGTAGCCGAGGTTTGGCGCCGTTCGGCGAGGGACCTAAACAGACGAGGGCAGCCTCCAATGGAAGCTGCCCTCGTCTGTAGTGATGAGCAGTTGGCCGGAATTACCAGGCCACCGGCTTGCCCTGCCAGGTCACGAAACTGCCGTTTTCCTCGGCGTGAAGCTGGTCGGTGAGGCGGATGATGCCCCGGGCCGAGTCGGCAGCGGGCAGGGCCGCGCCGGTACCGCCCATGTCGGTACGCATCCAGCCCGGGTCCACCATGATGGAGATGATGCCGTAGTGGCCCGCTTCGGCGGCCAGAGTGCGCATGTACATGTTCATGGCTGCCTTGCTGGCGCTGTAGTGGTAGTGGCTGCCCGAGGCCTTGAGCTCCAACGAGCCCAGCCCCGACGACAAGCTCACCACCCGGCTTTTATGGCCGGCCTTGAGCAGGGGTAAGAACTGCTGGGTCACCAGCAACGGCCCCACGGCGTTAGTGGCGAAGACCTGCATGGCGTCGTCGTAGCGCAGCTGGCCCAGCTTCTGGGTTTCGGAACTGTCGTCGATGCCCGAGCCGGGGTGGCCGGGCAGGATGCCGGCGTTGTTGATCAGAATGTCGAGGTGGTCGGTGGCGGCGGCCACCTGCTCGTAGGCCGCCGTTAGCGACTCAGCCCGGGTCACGTCCAGGGGCAGCACCACGAGCTGGCCGGGGTACTGCTGGCCCAGGGCCTGCAGGTCGGTGGCGCCCTCGGGCTGGCGGGTGGCGGCAAAGACCTGGTCGCCGCGCTCCAGGTACTGCCGGGTGAGTTCGAGGCCCAGGCCGCGGTTGGCCCCGGTGATAAGCACAGATTTCATGGGTGGAGAGCTTAAGGGAATACAATGACGAAACCGAGGGCAAAAGTGGGTTTGCCCCCGGAAGTTTAGGTAAATAAAAGCCGGATTGGGAATGAACAAGCCCGTGAGGCGCAAAAAAGCCGGTCGGGAACGTTCCCGACCGGCTTTTTTGTGGCGGCACTAGAACGGGGCAGCCTTAGTTGGTCTTCACGACCCGGGTATTCGACAGCCGGTCGTGCATGCCGGGCCCGTCGGTCAAAAAGCTGAAGGCTTCGAAGGGAATCATCCGGCACAGGGTCCGCTTGGCAATGGCCGAGGCCGTGGGCTTGGTGCCATCTTCCATTACCACCCGGGTGCGGGTGATGAGCTTGCCCAGCGTGCGGCCCGTGAGCAGCTCCATACCAAAATAGTAAGCAAACAGCACGCCTAGGCTCAACAGCGTACCCAGGGGCCCATCCAGGCTGTCAACAATGGCCGCGTTGCCGATAACAGCCGACAAAATGCCCAGGACTACGGCCAGGGCAAAGAAAAGCATGTAAAAGGCAATGGTGTCAATAACGGAGTTGGCGAAGCGCTGGCCCGAGGTGGCCAGGGTCAGGGCCAGGGGAGAGTCGAGCAGATCGGCAAATACCGAAGGGTTTTCAACCCGGTCGTCGGTGTAGTCTTGATCAAGGTAGTCCTGTTGCATAAAGTTGATTAAAAGTTAGCCTACAAGATGAGCAGAAATTACGCGGGAGCAAGGGCCGCAAAGGCGGTACGAATGCAAAAAAAACGTCCGGGCCGAAGTTCCGAACGGTCGGAATAGAAACCGGCTAAGGCGGGCAGCGCGGTGTGGCGGGCCTGCACGTCGACCTGGTTGAAGTCGACCTCGGCCGGAAACGCCGCCCCTAGGCAAGGCAACTGAGAAGCCCGGTATCCATCCACCCACGCCCAGGTAGAAGCGTCTAGCTGCGTCTCGCCATTCCTATCGGGGCAGACGTGTTATTACCTCAGCGCCGTGACTACTATCTCCGAACGGTATGTTTTGGGTAGCTTCGGTAGCGACTTGCTCAGCTTCTCAAGCTTAGAGCTGCTGCCCTTTAGAAAGTACACAACAAAATAGCAGCGCGTTTTAACGGCCCTGCCCCGGGCAATAGCCGGTATCCACTGGGGCGGCATTTTTTGAAAGGCCCGGAGCGTTTGTTCCATAAAGGGAGTGGGCATAGCCTCCTCTACGGTTAGGTCTTCCGTCCGGCCTTGCTCATTCACAACGAAGGAGTACACCACGCGGCCCTCTGTCTGCGGTTGGGGGATTTGAATGGTTTTGCCAGCTTCTAGTAAATACTCAACCGTGCTTGCCATCATGCGAGGTGGGCGGTTGGGTACAATAGAGTTCCACGCATTATCCAGCCAAACGATATAATGCGCGGTGTCGGCGGGCATATAAGCAACGCGGCTGGAATCATAATTCATAATCAGCTCTAGCCTGCCCGCACCATCATAGTATTCCCAGCGGCCGGTGCGCCGATTATCAGTAACTGTACCCTTCTCAAACTTGGTGTTAACCTTTTCAATGCTGCCGTTTTGAGCCAGGCCTGGCAGGGCCAGCAATACGAGAAGAGTTGCGAAATAGAAACGCACGTGGAATTAGAAGAAAGTTGTTCGGCAAATATACCCGAAAGGCTACCGGAAGAATTGCCTGGACTGCTCGCACAGTCGCCCGGCTGTGCCGAGTCACCCTTAAGAGGTAGCACCTCTGCTGCGAATTAGCCCCGCCGCAGGAATGAGCTTATAGAGCGGGACGCGCACGGCCGAGCCACGAGGCTTTCGATGTAGTGAATTAATCAGTATATTAAAGTAAATACATGGTTATGGCACAGGCAACTACTCTCGTAGCGCTGCCGCCCGGCAGGGCTCAGCACGTTCACACGACCTATGATTCATTTGGGGCAGTTGTGGCCGAATACACCTTTTTCCCCCGCAACCAGGTGCTCTACGTGCGCTGGCATGGCCACATGACGAGCGACGAGCTGGTGCGCGCGGCTCAGGTCGGGCTGCGACTTAATCAGCAATGGCAGCCCCTGGGCCTGTTTCACGATACGCGGGGGGGCAGCGGCGAGTGGGGCGAGGCCAGTGCCTGGATAGAGTACGAATGGATGCCCAAGATTAAAGCGAAGTGCCCCAACCTGCGCGGCATTGCCTTTCTGCTCGCCGCCGATCGGCCCTGGCCCTATTCCAACACCCAACTACTAATGCGGTTCGATCAGCAGTTCGAGTCCAAGGTGTTTTACTCGTTGCTGCCAGCTTGGCGGTGGCTGGATCAATGCACGCGGCAGTTAGCTGTGCCGCAATAGTTGTACTACGCCGGTAGCGCTCCTCAGAGCCCCCTGGCAGTCACTCGATTATTGCCGAATTAAGGGGCTGGGCTCCGAACGTCCCGTGCTGGCTGGGCCATTAGAGCCCAGCCGAGCGACTGCGCGAGGGGAAAGGGGAGGGCACTGTGGTTCGGGTGATATATCTTAACCACCGTTTCGCTATTATCAACCTCGTCGCCCGTCTTGCTAAAAAGACCTGTTAACCGAAAGTTTCGCTTGCTCTCCATGTTAGGGGAACATGTTTTTCTATGTATGATTGGCGTGCTTCCAATGGTGCTTTTTCCGGCTGGGGGAAATTGGGGGTTCCATGGCCTGCTTGTGCTTTATCTGAACAAGGATTTTCTCAACGGTCAAAGCCCACTAAAACGCCTGCTCGATACGCAGGTGCAAGAGACGTCAGGAGCTCCCGCAAATGAGTGGCAGTCGTTTTTGCGCAACATTTCAGTCATTATATGGCCCGTGGAGGTGCTCGTGGTGACCGTTAGTGGAGGCAGGCGGTTAGGTGATTATTTAGCCCGTACGCACGTGGCCGACGTGGCGAAGAATACGAATTCTTGGAGACATGATCTGGCCGCACACCGCGTTACCCGCTACACTTTCTACACCCTGCTGGCCACTGCCTTCTACTTACTGCTCGTAAACGCCCTGTTCCACTGGCTTGGCCTATAGCTTTCGTCCCTATACCCGGCTAAGCATTCGTAAACCGCACGGGGTTCAATAATGGCGTCCCGGCGGCCACTGTCGCGCGGCTGGCGCGGCGCTAGAACCGACAGTGGCCGCTCGGCGGCCGATGCGCAGGGAAAACTAGCTGCGGGCGCAGCTGTACACCGGCTTTATTTACGGAGGCCCTGCGCTTGTAAGCCGGATTAATCAGACGTTGGCGCGGGGAGGAGCAGGGCATCAGAAAGGGTTGATTTTCTTGCCAAGTCCTTTCTTGAATGCGACCGGAACGGCAGTGTAACCGAAACCAATGGGGCCCGCCCGAAAACGAAGCCGCCCCTGAAACACTGAGTTTTTGAGGGGCTGTTTGCCACCGGAAAGTGGTAAGCCGCCAGCTGAGCCTGCGGAATAAAGAGCTAAAGTTAAGGTGGATTGTGCTTGCAAAGCAATTGGTTACGCAAGCCATAATTTTTTTTGATGGGGAAAAGGATGACAAAAAGGGCGTGGCTTAGCTCGTTAGGTCGGAAATAAAACTTGAGAAAGAGGGTGCAATAAAAACTTAACATTACCGATGAATTGCCAGGCTTAACAATTCCGTAGCTTTGCGTCATGCTTCAACCAAAATACCAGTTGATGAAGCGCGGAACCCTGCTCGGCAGGGAACCGTGGGAGGACCGGAAGGTCTTCGCCGCCATCTGTTTTCCCGATTTTGCCACTGGTATTTCCGTTGTTTTTTCTGAGTGTTGCCCCGCCGTTTCGGATTCCGAAACGGTTTTTTTATGTCCGCTGAGTTCGTTAGTTACCCCACAGCTAAGTCGCACTTCATAACTCAAATGTGGTGTAAGACCATCAAAAACAGATAGTCTTACCCGTCCCTCATTCTGACCACGTACTTACTTTCCTCAACTTTGGTATGGCACGCAAAGACCTGCTCGACATCGCATCCCTTCACCGTGAGGAAATCGAGTTCCTGCTCGACCAATCCACGTCCTTTAAAAAACTGTTCACCCGCTCGGTGAAAAAAATCCCCGCCCTCGAGGGCAAGTCCGTGCTTATGCTGTTCTACGAGGCCAGCACCCGGACGCACTCTTCCTTTGAGGTCGCCGCCAAACGCCTCTCGGCGGAGGTAACCAACTTCAACGTCGACCACTCCTCCATCACCAAGGGCGAGTCGGTGCGCGAGACCATCGAGACGCTCCAGGCCATGCGCACCGACTACATCGTCGTTCGTCATGGTCACTCCGGCCTGCCCGGCATGATTGCCCGCCAAACCACGGCGTCAGTCATCAATGCCGGCGACGGGGCGCACGAGCACCCCACCCAAGCCCTGCTGGACGCCTTTACCATTAAGGAGAAATTTCCCGACCCCCGGGGTAAAAAAGTCCTCATCATCGGCGATATCCTCCACTCCCGCGTCGCGCGCTCCACCAGCACGCTGCTGCAAAAGCTGGGCGTCGAAGTCGCTTACCTGGGTCCCGGTTCCCTGGTGCCCAAGTATGTCCCGGCAAGCATCCGCCGCTTCACCGACTACGAGGCGGCCATGACCTGGGCGCCCGATGTGGTGTACCTGCTCCGCGTGCAGATGGAGCGCCAAGACGTGCAGTTTTTCCCCAGCGTCCGGGAATACCACCGGGTCTACGGCATCACCAACACCCGGCTGGCAGAAATCCGTGACCGGGGCCTCTACATCATGCACCCCGGCCCCGTGAACCGGGGAGTCGAGCTGTGCGACGCCGTTATGGACTATGAGCGTAGCCTCATCACCAACCAGGTCGAAAATGGCATCTCCATCCGCATGGCCGTACTCGACTGGCTCACCCCGGGCGGGGAATTCCCGCGGCAGGAAGCGTATGCCGCCCAGCAACGAACCAGCCCGCCGGTGATTGTGCCCTAAACGCCGGACGCGGCGGCCAACCCGTGTATTTTCATTTCTAACAGCCAGAATACCCACCATCTCTTGCCGGTTTACAGCACTCCTCCATCCATGCTCCTCCTTCAAAACGCCCGCATCGCCACCGAAAACTCACCCGTACTGCTCGAAGGCGATGTCCTGATTGTCGAAGGTAAAATTCAGGACATCGGCAAAAGCCTAGCCATTCCCGAGGGCGCCCGTATTATCGACGCGCGCGGTCGGATTCTGATGCCGGGCATGTTTGATGCCCACGTCCATTTCCGCGCCCCCGGATTTGAGAACAAGGAAACCATTACCACGGGGAGCGAAGCAGCCATCAATGGCGGCGTTACCGGTGTGGTCATGATGCCCAACACCCGCCCAGCCCTCGACTCGGCGACGGCCATAGCCACCGTGCTGGAAAATGCTACACACCGGTCCCGCATTCCGGTGTACACTTCCGGCTGTGTTACCAAGAACCGCGAGGGCAAGGAACTGGCCGAAATCGAGGGCATGCGCACGCTCGGGGTGAAGATGCTCACCGACGACGGCGACACCACCGCCGACCCGGCGGTGCTGCTGCGGGCAATGCAGTACGCCACCGAGTTTGGGATGTTTTTCGCCAGCCACTGCGAAGTGCCGGAACTGGCCGGACCGCGCGCCCTGAACGAAGGGGTGATGAGCTACCGCCTTGGCATTAAGGGCTCACCGGCCTGCGCGGAGGAAATTATCATTGACCGTGACATCCGCCTGGCCCGGGCGGCGGGCGCGCACGTGCACATCCAGCACGTGTCCAGCAAGCTCGGCATGGAAACCATCCGCTGGTGGAAGTCGCGCGGTGATGTGAAAGTCACGGCGGAAGTGGCCCCGCACCACCTGATGTTCACCGACGAGCACATCGGCGACTACGACACGAACTATAAGATGAACCCGCCGCTGCGGACGCAGGCCGATTGTGATGCCCTACTCGAAGGGCTCAAAGAAGGCGTATTCGACCTCATTGCCACCGACCACGCGCCGCACACGCCGTTCGAAAAAGCCCAGGATTTCATCAGCGCGCCCAATGGCATCACCGGCCTGGATACGGCCCTGGTGTCGCTCTATCACCACTTCGTCGAGCCCGGAAAATTCGGGTGGGACCTGGTGGTCAAGCGCTATTCGGCGGAGCCCCGCCGCCTGATGGGCTTACCAGTAGCCGCCATTGAGGTCGGCCAACCAGCCGATTGTCTCTTGTTCGATACCGAAGCGGAAACAACCTTCACGCGGGAATTCATGAAATCTAAATCCCAGAACACGCCCTTCATCGACCAGACGCTGAAAGGCCGGGTAGATATGGTAATTCTAGGGGCAGAAATCCTACTTGAGCGCTAATAGTTGAGATGCACTGGCTACCCCGACTGTTGGTTGTAGTTCGCGGGCCAGAATAATGCTAACGGCGCGGGGTATGCGCACTACAAAGTGCGCGCGACGGGCACTACTGACTACTCACAAAAAAGCCCCGCATCCTAGCGCAGGACGCGGGGCTTTTTGCTTACCTACAAGCCAGCTTTACCCGGCCGCAATGGCTTTGCGCTTGCTCACGCGGGGGTGACGCTCGTCGGAGCCCTGGGCTAGCAGCTCCTCGTCGCGGTCCGACTTCTTGATCGTCCAGCTCAGGGAGTAGAGGTCCTTGCGCCGGTCGCGCAGGTTGCGTACGGCCCCGCTGGTGTTCAGGTCCTTGAGCAGGTCCAGGTCGAGGTCGGCAATCAGGGTCATCTCCGTATTGGGCGTGGCCTCGGCCACGATGGCGTCGTGGGGGAAGGCGAAGTCGGAGGGGCTGAACACGGCCGACTGCGAGTACTGGATGTCCATGTTTTCGACCCGGGGCAGGTTGCCGACCGAGCCAGTGATGGCCACGTAGCACTCGTTTTCGATGGCCCGGGCCTGAGCGCAGATGCGCACGCGCTGGTAGGCGTTCTTGGTGTCGGTCCA
This sequence comes from Hymenobacter chitinivorans DSM 11115, assembly GCF_002797555.1. Lineage (NCBI taxonomy): Bacteria > Pseudomonadati > Bacteroidota > Cytophagia > Cytophagales > Hymenobacteraceae > Hymenobacter > Hymenobacter chitinivorans. The sequence goes on from NZ_PGFA01000005.1 coordinate 164,118, forward strand.
GAAGGGCACGAACAGGATTTTCACGCCCTCGTCCGAAAGCATGCGGGCCAGCTCGGGGAACTCCACGTCGTAGCACACCAGGATGCCGATTTTGCCGAAGTCGGTGTCGAAGCACTTGAGCTTGTCACCGCCGCGCATGCCCCAGTAGGAGGCCTCATCGGGGGTGACGTGCAGCTTGTACTGCTCGTCGACGGTCCCGTCGCGGCGGCAGAGGTAGGCCACGTTGTGCAGCTTGCCGTCCTCGTACACCGGCATCGAGCCCGCCACGATGTTGATGTTATAGCTCACGGCCAGCTCCATCATCTTGGCCTTGATGGGCTCGGTAAACGCGGCCATAGCCCGGATGGCCACCGCCGGCGAGTCCTCGTTGGTGAGGGCCATGAGCGGGGCGTTGAAGAACTCGGGGAACATCACGCAGTCGGCTTTGTAGCCCGAAACGGTATCCACGAAGAATTCCATTTGCTGCAAGAGGTCTTCCAGGCTGCGGGTGGCGCGCATCTGCCACTGCACGATGCCGATGCGGACGTTGCTTTTCTGGTTACCGATGAGCTTTTCCTCTTCCTCGTAGTACACGTTGATCCACTCCAGGAGTGTAGCAAAGGCCTTGGACTCGGAGTCGTAGGGCAGGTAGCCACGGATGATTTTGCGGACGTGAAACTCGTTGGAGAGCTGGAAAGTGAGGATGGGGTCGGTAATTTCCTTGTTGCGCACCATCTCCACGTACTTGGCCGGCGTCATTTCGTTGGCGTAGGCCGCGTAGCCCGGAATCCGGCCGCCGGCCACCATGGCCCGCAGGTTCAGGTTTTCGCAGAGCTCCTTGCGGGCGTCGTAGAGGCGGCGGCCCAGGCGCAGGGAGCGGTACTCGGGGTCCACGAATACGTCGACGCCGTAGAGCGTGTCGCCGTCGGGGTTGTGGGTGTTGAACTTGCCGTGCCCCGTGATTTTGGCGTAGGTGTGCCGGTCGCCGAAGTCGGAGTACTGCACGATGATGGCCAGGGCGGCGGCCACCACTTCACCGTTGTCCTCGATGCAGATCTGGCCTTCGGGAAACTTGCGGATCAGGGCGCCGAATTCCTCGGCCGACCAGGCGCCTTCCATGTTGGAGTACACCTTGTCCATGATGGCCTTTACGGCCTTGAAGTCGGAGCGGCGCAGGGTGCGCAGTACCAGCTTGTGGGCCGGTACGGCCGTGGGCGTGAGCAGCTCGGTGGTTGTGGGCATGCCGGGCAGCGTTTGTTTTTTGGCGTGGCTGCCGGTTTTGCCATTCGCAGAAGTGGCCATATAAGTCAGGAAAGAAGGGGTCAGAAGAAGAGGCAAAGATACCAGGCTGGACAGCACTGGTTGGTATTTTACGGCCCTACAACAACTTCGGCGGAAAAATGACTCATCCGGCCCTCGGAATCCGGCGAGCAGGGCCTAGGGCCGGGCAAACACCGGAATGAAGCGCCGGGCCCCACCCCCTGATTCCAGCCGCGGGTGCCGCACCTTTTGTTCGTCGTAATAGTAGGAATTGCTCATGTACTGGGTTTCGAGCGTAAACAGGGCCGGGGCGGCGGAAACCGGCAGGGCCGGGCGCGGCACCACGGCCCGTCGGTTCTGGTTGTCGAGCCGGATGATAGAGGCATCTATTACCCGCAGTGAGTCCAGGTTGGGCAGGTGGGAGCCGAGCGTATCCTGGCCCGCCGTAATGCGCACCAACTGGTATTCCTCGTCGTAGCCCTTGGGAATGAACAGGGCCAAGCGCGCCGCCCCGGGCTGCTGGTAAAGCGACTCCAGGGCCAGCCAGTAGCCCAATTGGCCGGAGTTGGCGCTGGAAGCAGAGTAAAACCGGAAGTCGGGCTGCACTGCCGCGGCGGGCGGCGGGGTGCCGTTTAGTTCCTGCACGCCCACGCGCTGGCCGTTTTCGAAAAACTCCATGTAGTCGTGCCCGGTGCCTTGCTTGGGGTATTTGAGCTGCTGCAACTGCCCGGGCTGGAGCTTCACCCGAAAGAGTACTTTACTCGTGGGGACGGTTTCAAACTGCGTATTAACTTCCCGGAAGCGCAGCAGCCGCACTTCCAGCGCTACCTCGTGGGAGGCCTTATTGTAGAGCAGCATTTGATGCATCAGCCGGGAAGGCTGCTGCTCCCACACGTCCCAGGCCAGAAAGTTCTTCGACCAGATGCCCACTGCAATCTGGCTGGCCCGGGCAGGCAACTGCAGCACCAGGAGTATTACAAGCAGAAAGTGCCGCATGGAAAGTTGGTTGAAACCGGGACGCCCCGCCACGGAGGCGGGCTTAGGTAGTGAAGGTATGAATGAGGAAATACAGCGTCGCGCTCAGCAGGGCCGCCACCGGCAGCGTCAGCACCCACGAGAGGCCGATGCGGGCAATTTCGCGGGAATTAGCGGTTTTGTTGACCAGCCCGATGCCGTAGATGCTGCCTACCGATACGTGGGTCGTCGACACCGGCAGGCCGAGCTTGCTGGCAAAGATGACCAGCAGGCTGGTAACCATGTTGGCCGTAAAGCCCTGGCCGTGGTTGAGGCTGGAAATCTTCTTGCTCATCGTGTCGGCCACGCTGCGGGCGTTGAGCAGGCCCCCGACGGCCATGGCCACGGCCAGCAGCAGCACGTTGACCGGCATCGAGAAAAACCGGCACACCAGCAGCAGGCCCACCAGCTTGGGCGTGTCGTTGAGGCCCCGGGCAAAGCTCACGGCCGCGGCGCTCAGGTAGTGCAGGTTGTTGATGAGGGGCTGAAAGCTCAGGCCGAAAAACGTGCCCTGGTAGCGGCTCTGGCAGTTGGTCAGCGTGTCGTGGGTGGTTTGCACGCCGGGCAGGGCCGCAAAAGCCGGGGCATCCAGCGCGGCCACGGGCACCCAGGTGCTGCCCACGCACACGCACGACTCCTGGGTGATGCCCGCCGCCTGCCGGCCCCGCCGCAGCCCCAGATACACCGCGCTACCCACGCCCACGGCCAGCACCGGGCCCAGAATGAGGGGCAGGAAAAACGTGGTGCCCAGCTTGGCAAAGTTTACCGCCGGGCCCACCGCCACCAGTCCTGCACCCACCAGGGCGCCTACCAGGCCGTGGGTGGTGGAAATGGGAAAGCCCAGGCGCGTGGCCAGCAGCACCGTAATGCCAGCAGCCAGGGCCACGGCCAGAATAAACGCCGTGGACTGAATAATGTCGTCGGGTACCAGGCCCTTGCCGGAAAAGTTTTGCACCAACTCGGAGGCAAAGAAATACGAGCACACCGAGCCGGCAAACGTGGCTACCGTGGCCAAAACCAGGGCCGGGCGGTAGGCCAGCGTGCCGCTGCCCCAGAGCGTGGCCACCCCCTTGAAGTTGTCGTTGGCCCCGTTGGAGTAAGTCAGCAGCAGCACGGCCAGAAAGAGCAGGTAAAGCATAGGCAAGGTGTAAACGGCAGGAAAAGAAAAGAAGCCAACCTACGCGGCTGGGCCCCGGGCTGGTTTGCGCCGGTAAGGCTACTGGCGCACGAGCCGCCGCACCACCGTGCCCTCACGGGTGCCGATACAAAGCAGGGCCGAGCCGCGGAAGGTGCCAAAGGCCGCGGCCGGCACCACTACCGGCGCACCGGTGGCCGTGAGTTGGCGCTCAAACAGCAGGCGGCCGGCCAAATCGGTGGCCCGGAGCGTGAGGGGCCCGGCGGGTACCCGCACGGAGAGCGGCTCACCTGCCGCGGCGGGGTTGGGGTAAGCAGCTACGGCGGCCAGGGTAGCATTCGGAGTGCGGCTCAGCACCAGGCGGCGGTATACGTCGCGGTACTGCACGGCCGTCACCGTTTCCGCACCCCCGATTTCCTGGGTCGTAATGGTGAGCAGAGGCACGTGGTGATTTTTGGCCAGCCACTTGTACTCCCGCGTGACGGGCACCGCGAAGCCCAGGCCGGGCGCGCCGCCGATGGCAATACTGTCGTGGTCGAGGAGCTTGCTCACCACCCGGATGGTTTGAAACGTGCCGAAGGGCGTGGTGAGCGTGCCCCAGGCATCTACCTTGTTTACGCGCTTGCGCTTGCGGTTCAGATAGCCGGTAGCGGCGGCCGCAGTGGGCGTTTCAAAAAACGACTGACTCGAATCGGGTACACTGGCGTAGCTGAGCGGAAAGCGGTAAATAACGTCCTGCTCGGCGGTGCTGCGGTACGTCACGGGCACGGTGAGGCCGGCCAGCGTGCCGCCAAAGCCCACCGAGCGGTAGTCCTGCACGGTTGCCGTAGCAGCTGCTACGGCGTAAAACTGGTAGGGGTCGGTGATGGGAAACAGGCCTGTGGCGGCTACCGGCAGGGGCTCGGGGGCGGCCACCGTGGCCCGGTTCGGGCCGGCAAAAGCCCCGAAGGAAAGCTGGTAGATGGGCGCCGTGGCACTGACGGCTACGTAGCGGTCCACGGTTTGGGCCGTGGGCAGCAGGCCGGCGTAATTCCACGTTTGGTTGGCCCCGCGTTGGTTTAGGGGCGGGGCACTGGCTGGCAGCGCCGCGACCTGGCTCAGGCGCAGTGAGTCGACGGGCACCTGGGTAGTTACGGCTGGCATGTCGGTGCGGGTAATGATGGGCGACACCTGGGCCCGAGCCGGAGCAACTGCCAGCATAAGCCCGGCGGTCAACAAAGAGTAAAACGTAGGGCGCATAGGCAGCGGCTGCGGGGCGTAAAGAGAAAGTTTCCTTCCAAGATACGCCCCGCAGCGCGGACCTGCCAACGTTTTACAGGCTCATCTCCGGCACGCCGCTTTCGGGAATCACCAGCTTGCCGGCCGTAGCCGCTTGAATCTGCTCCACCGTTACGCCCGGGGCCCGCTCGCGCAGCACGAAGCCGTCGGGCGTCACGTCGAGCACGGCCAGCTCGGTTACGATTTTCTTCACGCAGCGCAGGCCCGTGATGGGCAGGGTGCAGGCGGGCAGCAACTTGCTGCTGCCGTCTTTGGCCACGTGCTGCATGGCCACGATGATATTCTTGGCCGAGGCCACCAAATCCATGGCGCCGCCCATGCCTTTTACCATTTTGCCCGGAATCTTCCAGTTGGCAATATCCCCGTTTTCGGACACCTCCATGGCCCCCAGGATGGTCAGATCCACGTGCTCCCCGCGAATCATGCCGAAGGAGTCGGCCGAGCTGAAGAGGCTGGAGCCGGGCAGGGTCGTCACGGTTTGCTTGCCGGCGTTGATCAGGTCGGGGTCCACCTGGTCGTCGGTGGGGAAGGGGCCCATGCCGAGCAGGCCGTTTTCGCTCTGCAGCTCCACGTTGATGCCCTCGGGAATGTAGTTGGCCACCAGCGTCGGAATGCCGATACCGAGGTTGACGTAGGAGTTGTCTTTTACTTCCTGGGCTATTCGTTTGGCAATGCCGTGTTTGTCAAGCATGATGTTAAGGTGGTGAATTGCTAATGTGAAACTGTGGGAAAGGATTAGGGAAAAGATGCTGGAACGTGGGGCCGGCCACTAGCCCTTAGCACATCAGCACATTTCTCACATTCGCACATTAGGTTGGTCGGACCGTGCGTTGCTCGATGCGCTTTTCGTAGTCTTTGCCCTGGAAAATGCGCTGCACGAAGATGCCGGGGGTGTGAATCTGGTTGGGGTCCAGCTCACCGGCCGGTACCAGCTCTTCTACTTCGGCCACGGTGATTTTGCCGGCCGTGGCCATCATCGGGTTGAAGTTGCGGGCCGTGCCCTTGTAAATCAGGTTGCCGGCCGTGTCGCCCTTCCAGGCCTTGACGAAGGCAAAATCGGCGTGCAGGGCGGTTTCGAGCAGGTACATCTTGCCGTTGAACTCCCGGCTTTCCTTGCCTTCACCCACCTCGGTGCCATAGCCGGCCGGGGTATAGAAGGCGGGGATGCCCGCGCCACCGGCCCGGCACCGCTCGGCCAGCGTGCCCTGCGGAATCAGCTCTACTTCCAGCTCGCCCGAGAGCAGCTGCCGCTCAAACTCGGCATTCTCGCCCACGTAGCTCGAAATCATCTTGCGGACTTGCTTGGTTTGCAGCATCAGGCCAATGCCGAAGTCGTCGACGCCGGCGTTGTTGCTGATGCAGGTCAGATTTTTGACGCCCCGGCGCAGGATTTCCTGAATCGAGTTTTCGGGAATGCCGCACAGGCCGAAGCCGCCGAGCATCAGGGTCATGCCGTCGGTGAGGCCGTGCAGGGCCGCCTGGGCATCGGCTACTACTTTGTTGATCATGGGGTGGGAAAGGAGGGTTTGCGGGTCGAAAATAGCAAGATGCCCGGGAACTGAAGCCGCCCGGTCCGCTGAGAAGCAAACTAGGCCGGCATTCCTATCTATCATCCTGCACATTCCGCGCATGAAGCGGAGGCGAAGGTCCTTTCTCGTCTGAGTGACAAGCCTGCTTAAATGCCAAATCCCTTTCCGGGCGGCGCGGGAAAGGGATTTGGCATTTAAGCAGGCCGTCTTGGGCTAGGTGAGGAAGGTCCTGTGCTTTGCTCAGGATGACAGAATAAACAAGGTCAGCCGCCGACCAAGTGCTGGCGGGCATCCTCGGCGTCTTTGGCCAGCTGGGCTTTGAGCTCGTCGAGGCCGTTGAACTTCTGCTCGTCGCGCAGGCGGGCTACCAGCTGCACGGTCAGGGGCTGGTCGTACAAGTCGCCGTCGAAGTCGAGCAGGTGAGTTTCGATGGTCTGGTCGAGGTTGCCGGCCACGGTGGGGCGCACCCCGATGTTGAGCATGGCCTGGTGGTGGGTGCCGGCGGCCGTGGTGGCCATGACGGCGTACACGCCCCGGGCGGGCACCAGCTTCAAGGGTTCCTCCACTTGCATGTTGGCCGTGGGGAAGCCGATGGTGCGGCCCAGCTGCTTGCCCCGCACCACGGTGCCGGTGAGCGGGTAGCTGTAGCCCAGGTAGCGGTTGGCCGTCAGCACGTCGCCGGCCTGCAGGGCCCGGCGGATGCGGGTGCTGCTCACGGCCAGGGCGTCCACGTCCTCGCGCGGAATTTCCTCTACTTCCAGGCCGTAGCGGTCGGCGTGCTGGCGCAGGTGCTCAAAGCTGCCCTCCCGGTTTTTGCCGAAGCGGTGGTCGTAGCCAATCACCAGCTTACGAGCCCCGACGGTGTCGAGTAGAATCTGCTGGATGTACTGCTCCGAGGTCAGCTCCGAAAATTCCTTAGTAAAGGGCACGATGAGCAGGTAATCCACCCCGAAGTCGGCCAGTTGCTGGGTGCGCTCTTCCAGCGAGGAAAGCAGCTGAATGTTCAGGGGCTGGGGGTGAGTCAGGGGCGGCTCGAGCACCAGGCGGGGGTGGGGCCAGTAGGTAATGACCACCGAAGGGCCGCCGGTGTGCCGGGCTACTTCCAGCAGGCGGCGCAAAATCTTCTGGTGGCCCAGGTGCACGCCGTCGAAAGTGCCGGTAGTAACGGTGGCATTGCCGAGGTGAGGAAACTGCGCCGGGTCGTGAAAGACTTCCATCTGCGGTGAATGAGTGAAGCGGTGAATGAGCAAAGTCTCGCCCGGGTAGCTGTTTACGAAGCCGGGGCGGCCGGGTCTGAGTCGGGCGCCGGATTGGTCTGGGCCTGATAATACTCCAGGCCGGCGCGGGGCTCGGGGCGGCGGGCTTTGGCCGGGCGCGGTGGGCGGCTGGCCTCACCCTCGGGCCGCGGTGGGCGCAGGGCTTCCAGGGTTTCCATCGTCAGGGCATCTTCCACGCGGTATTCCCCGATGCGGGTGCGCACGAGCTTGGTCAGGTGGGCCCCGCAGCCCAGGTGCTGGCCAAAGTCGCGGGCCAGGCTGCGGATGTAGGTGCCCTTGGTGCACACCACCCGGAAGTGCACGTCGGGCAGCGCTATGCCGGTCAGCTCAAACTCCTTGATGGTGACTTCCTTGGACTTTATTTCGGCCGTGTCGCCGCGGCGAGCCACCTCGTAGGCCCGCTCCCCGTTGATTTTGACGGCCGAGTACAGCGGCGGCGTCTGCTGAATCGGGCCGGTAAAGGCCCGGGCGGCTTCCTGGAGCTGTTCGGGCGTGATATGCGCGTAGGGCAGCTCGGCATCCACCGGGGTTTCCAGGTCGAACGAGGGCGTGGTCTGGCCCAGGCGGAAGGTGCCGGTGTACTCTTTTTCATGGGCCTGAATCAAGTCAATCTGCTTGGTTTTCTTGCCCGTGCACAAGATCAGCAGGCCGGTAGCCAGCGGGTCGAGGGTGCCGGCGTGGCCAATTTTCTTGATGCGCAGCGTGTTCTTGACCTTGCGCACCACGTCGAACGAGGTCCAGGTCAGGGGCTTGTCGAGCAGCAGCACCTCACCGGCTTCGAAGTCGAACCGGCGTTGTTGGGGCGTCTCTTCCGAGCTCATATTAATTGCAGATTAATGCCCAAGGCAATCATTACCAGAATGGTGATGCCCACGATGATGCGGTAGAGGCCAAAGGCGCGGAAGCCAAACTTCGACACGAAGTTCACGAACGACTTCACGGCCAGCAGGGCCACGATAAAGGCTACCACGTTGCCGAAGGCCAGCACTTTCAGGTCGCCGGCCACGGGGGCGTTGACCTTGTAGGTTTTGTACATCTCGTAGGCCGTAATCACGAACATGGTAGGCACGGCCAGCAAAAAGGAAAAGTCGGCGGCCGAGCGGCGGTCGAAGCCCTGGGCCAGACCACCCACGATGGTAGCCGCCGAGCGCGACACGCCGGGCACCAGGGCCAGGCACTGAAACAAGCCGATTTTGAGAGCCTGCAGCGTGCTCGGCGTGGTTACCTGCTTGCGCGACTCACTAAACCAGCGGTCCACGAACAAGAGCACGATGCCGCCCACCACCAGTGAGGAAGCCACCACCGTCACGCTTTTGAGCAGCTCGGCAATGACGTCCTTGAGCAGAAAGCCCAGCAGGCCAAAGGGCACGAAGGCCACGGCCAGCTTCACGTAGAAGTCGAAGCTCTGCAGGAAGCGGCGCCAGTAGAGCACCACCACCGACAGAATAGCGCCGAATTGAATGGAGGTAATGTAGGTTTCAGTAAAGGGCAATTGGCCGATACCCAACAGGTTGGCCACGATAATCATGTGGCCGGTGCTGGAAACGGGTAAAAACTCGGTTAAGCCTTCGACAATAGCCAGAATCAGGGCGTGCCAGTAGTTCATTTAGGAACGCTTGTAGGTAGGAGCCGTGGGAGCGGGAGCCACCGGTGCGGCGGGAGCACTCGGCTGCGGCGTGGTTTCGGCGCGGGTAACGGTGTCGGTAGCCACGGGCGCGGCGTCGCCGGGCTTGGCCATAATGGCCCAGAACTCGATAATAAAGCCCACGGCCAGCAGAATCGGGCCCAGGGTGATGCCCAGGAACCCTTCGCCGTAATCGGCTGAGTCCAGGGTCATGGTGATGAAGCCGGCGGCCAGAATAGCCAGCCCGAGCCACATCAGGCGGTAGTTGCGCTTGCCGAAGGCAAAGCGGGGAGTTTGCGTGGGTTCCATGGTTAGTTGTTAGTTGCTGGTTGTCAGTTGTTAGGTTGTTTTGCTGGTCGGCTCTGTTCTAACAACTGACAACCAGCAACTAACAACTAGAAAAATCAATATAAATCGTCGAGCGACATGCCCAGGTACTTGCGCACGGCGCGGTAGGAACTCAGAAAGCCAATGCCACAGCCCAGCAGCACCATGCCCACCATCAGGCCGGCAATCAGGCGCTCGTCGCGCAGCAGGCGCAGCTCTTCCAGCTGCAGGTAGGCGTATTGGAGCAGGGCCAGCAGCAGCAGCGCGGCAATGGTGCCGCTGGCAAAGCCCTGCCAGGTAGCCCGCCGCAGAAAGGGCCGTTGGATGAAAAACGAGGTGGCGCCCACCAGTTGCATGCTCCGAATCAGGAAGCGCTGCGAGAACAGGGCCAGCTTGATGGTGTTGTTGATGAGCACCGTTACCACCAGCGTCAGAACCAGGGCAAAGCCCAGCAGCACCAGACTAATTTTGCGCAGATTCTTGTTGACCGAGTCGATAAAGCTCTGCACGTATTCCACCTCGTACACGCCCGGCTCGGCCCGCAGCTCCTGCACGATGCGCCGCATCTGGGTCGAATCGGTATACTCGGCGCTGATTTTCAGTAGGTAAGCGTCCCGCAGCGGATTATCACCCAGGAACTGCACGGCGTCTTCGCCGGTCTGGTCCAGAAACTGCTTGGCGCCTTCTTCCTTCGACAGGAACCGCACCTGGGGCTGGTCATTCTTGTAGGCCACGTACTTTTTGCGGCTCAAATCCTGCTGCAGGCGCAGCAGCTGGGTTTCCGGCAGGTCCCGGTCGAGGTAGACCTGCATTTCAATGTTTTCCTTGACCAGGTTGCTCAGCTTGTGGGCGTGAATCAGCAACAGGCCAAACAAACCGATGACCAGTAAGGACAGCGTGATGCTGAACACCACCATCAGGTGCGGGTAGCTACCAAGCTTTTTCTTACGAGTCGGGCGGTTTTGGGCCATGCGGCAAAGGTAAGGTTGATTGGTGATTGTTGGGAGTTGATTGTTATTGTTCGATGTCCAACAAGCATCAATCAACAAGCAGCCTCAGAATTACAGGACCGTGCGCGGGTCGTCGTCCACGTTGAGCACCTCGCGGGCCTTGCGGGCGGCGGCGGCGCGGCGGCTTAGGCGCTTGCGCGAAAACAGCTCCCGGAAGGAGTCGAACTGCTCGGTGTTGACCAAGCTGACGCCGGCCCGGGCCTGGTTGGTCAGCGCCGACTCGTCGGCGCTGAAGTCGCGGGGCGTGGTTTCGTAGCGCAGTTTGGCCCGGAATTTCCCGTCGGGCCGCAGGTAGTATTCCAGGCTCAGGTCGCCGAGCAGGGAGGCCTGGCCAGTCGTATTACCAGTGCCCGTGCCCGTACCGGTGCCGGTGCCATTCGTGGCGGCGCCGTTGTTGAAACCACCTTCCCGAGTCACGCGCAGGCGGCCGTTGAGGAAGCTGTAGCTCAGGCGTACCTGCAGAGCCTGGAGCTGCTCGGCCGACAAGCCGTTGATGTTGAAGTCGATTTCCAGGTTCTGGTCAATCTGGGAGGTGAGCAAGCCCAGCTGGGTGCTCAGAATCTGGCCCAGACTATTTTGGACCGTGTTGTCGTTGCCGCGCAGGCTGATCTGGGTAAACTGGCCGGGCGGGGAAAGCTGCTTGAATACCAGCAGGCTGAATACCTGACGGTTGAGCTCCTGCTCGTCGTTGCGAAGCGAGGAAGTAAAGGCCGTCAGGTCGCCTTCCAGGGACGAGGGCGCGTCGTTGAACTCCAGGCTCAGGCGAATTACGGGCAGCAGCAGCGGGCCGGTCAGGTTCATTACGGCCGTCACCGGCACCACGGCCCGGCTGTTGAGGGCGGCCTGGCCCAGAATCGGGGCCAGGGACGTGCGCTGGGTGTAGGCCGCCGTGACGTTCATCTCGCCGGCCAGCGGGTCGCCGTTCCAGGAAATAGTGCCCCCGGGCCGCACCACGAATTCCTTGTTGATGAGACCCTGAAGGGTGAAGTTGTAGGCCCCGCGCACAATCTCAATCTGTCCGAACATGTTGAAGTCGCCGCGGGTGTCGATGTTGAGGCGCAGCTGCCCGGCCGCCGAGCCCCGGATAATGTCGCCGGTGCTTTCGTCGAGCAGAATTTCCACGTAGGCGTCGGGCGTCACGTCCAGGTTCATGTTCAGGCGCAGGCCCGACAAGTCAATCTTGCCCTCCGAGGCCGTGGGCACTTTCACGGTCGTCGTGGTGTCGCGCAGGTTGCGGTTCACAAACTTGATGTAGTTAGCCTGCTCGGCTTTGGCGGCGTTATCGAGCGGCAAGGACAGGCGGGTGCCGGCGTCGCTGCGGGCCCGTACGTTCACCACCAGGTTGTCGGAGGGCCCGAAGATTACCGCGTTGCCGGTGGCATAGGCCGTGCCGAAGTACAGCTCGTTGTCTTTGCGGGTCGTGTTGAGCACCAGCAGGCGGGTGAAGTCGGCCCGCAAGCCCAGGCGCATGTTCTTAAAGCCCTGGTGGAAAATGTTGCCGTCGAGCACGCCGGTATTGCCCAGCGGGTCGCGCAGCTTGATTTCCCGGAAGTTGATGCGGTCCTCACCGAAGCGGATCCGGTCGGAGAAGGTGTAGGTGGTGCCCAGGTAGATAAAGGTGAGCTTGCCGTTGGTCACGTCCACGTTGCCAATCAGGTTGGGCGCGGCCAGGCGGCCGGTCAGGCGCAGGGTGCCCGCGGCCGTGCCGCCCATGTCCTTGAAGAGGAAGTTGAGCAGGGGCTCGGCCAGCTTCACGGGGGCATTGTCGAGCACGGCGGTCAGGTTGAGCTGCTGCTCCTTGGCCTGGGGCGCGTAAGTACCGGCCACGCGCACCACCCGCTGCTGGTCGCGCAGCACGTCGGCATCCACCAGCAGCTGCCCGTTGCGGTTGTTCCACTCGCTGCTGCCGCGCACGTTGCCAATCAGCACCTTATCAAACTGCAGGGAGTCGATGCCCAGGGTGCTGTTGATTTTCAGGGGGCCGTACACCCCGCTGATGGTACCGGCGGCATTTACCCGGCCGGCAATATCCTGGTTGGTCAGGGAGTTGAGCGTGGTCAGGTCCAGATCCTTGACGGCCAACTGCAGCTGCTTGCTGGGGTCGGTCGACAGAAAGCCCTGGGCGCTGATGCTCTGCGGGCCGTTGCTGAGCGTGAAGTTCTGGATGTTGAATTCCTTGCCCCCGCCCGAAATGATGACCGAGTTGTCGGCGGCAATGTTCCAGTCCTTTCCCAGCAGGTTCACGCCCGACTGCCGGAAGACAATCTGCACGGCTTCGGGCAAAAAGGCCAACGAACCGTTGATGGCGGCCTTGTTGGTGGTGTTGGTTTGGGCCAGGGAAGTGGAGAAGTTGATGCGCTCCTGGTCCCAGACGCCTTCCACATAGAACTTCTCGGTGTTGCCCAGGCCCGGCAGCACCTGCCGCTCGGAGGTAATGTTGGCCTGGGCCAGCACCTCGGGCTTATAGGGCAGCTTGCTGGTGTTGAATTCGAAGTCGGTATTCACGGCCCGCACACTGTCGTACTGAATGCCATTGAAGTGGCCGGCCAGGGAGAAAATCGACGTTGGGCCGTTGCGGAAGGAGCCCTCGATGCGGGAGAAGTCGGACAGCGTGAGGCTGGGCACAAACAGCTGGAGCACCGGGTTGGCCTGCTTCAGGTACAAGTCCAGGGCAATCTGGTAGTCGGCAATGGGGCGCTGCTGCTTGCGGCGGTAGTAGCTGGCAATGGCCGCGTCGTTGCTTTCAAAGTTGAGCTGGTACTCGGTCAGCAGGGTTTGCACGTCGCGGGCCACGGTGCTGAAGTGGAAGTTGCCGTCGGCCGTCAGGTTGAGCACTTCCGAGCGGACCGTCACGCGGCGCTGGGCTCCGGTGCGCTGGCTCACCACGTCCAGCGTGTCGATGGGCACGGTGCGGCCGGCGAAGCTCAGGCGGGAGTTGCGCAGAATGATGCGCCCAATCAGGTCGTCGAGCTTGAGGCCCTCGAATTTCACGTCGGCGGTGGTAGCCACCACCACGCTTTGCTTGGTCAGGCCCAGGGCCCGCAGGTCGGCGCGCCGCACCCGGGCCTTCACGTCGAAAGCTTGCCGGGCCTTGTTCAGGTCGATGGTGCCGTTGGCGTCAATCTGCAGGTTAGGGTCATTCACGGCCAGCTTGCCAGCAAACGACTGGCGGCTGAACTGCCCGTTGGTGGTGATGTTGCGGAAGCGGTAGCCGTTGAGCCAGATGCTTTGCACGCTGGCATTGGCCTTGAGCCGGGCCCGCTCGGGCGTAAAGCCCACGCCTTCGACCCGGCCGTTCATGGTAATGTCGCGCACCATCGTTTCGTCGCCGAGCAGCTTGCCCAGCTGGAAAGCGGTGGTCTTGACCTCGCCTTCGTAGGTGGAGTAGGCCGGGTCATTTTTGAACTTGATATTCACGTCGGAGACGACGTCACCGAGGGCCGTGCGGAAGGCGCCGTTGGCCACAAAGTCGTTGTAGAAGCCCAGAAACTGCCCGTTGAGCCGTACCGTGCCCAGACGGGCCACGTAGGGCCAGCCCGAGGCCGGAATGTAGCGCCGGATGTCGCGCCCGTCAATAACGGAGGGTTTGAGGCGCATTTCCACGAAGCTTTCCTTCAGGTTGGGCAGGCCCTGCACGTTGATGTTGCCCCGCACCCGGGTGTTGCGGCCGTAGACGACGTCCAGGTTCTTGGTCGTGAAATTCTTGACGTAGCCCTTGGCCTCGCCCGAAATCAGCACCGTTTCCTTGAGCTCCCGCATAAAGGGCTGGGGCGCAAACAGGGCAATATCGTCGGAGTACACCCGCGACGAATCCAGGCGGGCCGTGACTTTCACCGAGTCGTTGAAGTCGACGAAGTTGAGGAAGTGCTTGAAGTCGAACTTGACGTAGGGCTTCAGGCGGCTGTTGCCCACCCGCAAATCCAGGCCGGCAAATTCCCAGAACTTGTCAGCATAGGTCATGTTGGCCGTCAGCTCCTTGAGCCGGGTTTTCGACGGCGTGTCCACGGCCCGCAGCCCGTCAATCTGGGCGTGAATCGTGTCGGCCCGCAACCACAGCTGCGACACGTCGCCGTAGATGCTGTCGATGTACATGTGGTCGTAGTCGATGCTGCGGCCGTAGGTGGCGGCCCGGGGCCGGTTGCGCCTATCGAGTACGAAGCGGCCGTTGCGCAGCCCGATTTCCTTGATCTGAAAGTCGAAGGGCTTGGAAACCTTGGTTGTGTCGGAAGGCCCAATCAGGCGCTTGACCGAGGCCAGAAACTGCGACAGGTTGGTAGAATCGGGCTGGTTGGCGTAGGTTATCTGGGCAAAGCGGGGCTCTTCCAGCGTGAGCTTGCCCACGTGCAGGTGGCTGGGGTCGAAGATGGAAAACAGCTCGATGTCGGCGTCGGCCTTGCCAATGTTGAACAGCTCCCCGCCCTGCCGGTCCAGCACCCGCACGCCTTCGAGCACCACCCGCGTAAAGGGTCGCACGTCCACGCGGCCCACGATGACGCGCTGCCCGAGCTTTTCGGTGAGCATGGCGGCGGCGCGGTGGGCCAGGTTGGTTTGCACGCTCGGAATCCGCAGGGCCACTAACGCGCCGCCCACCACCAGCCCCAGGAGCAGGAGCAGGCTCAGCAGAATTTTAAGCGTGATGGAGACGAACCGGGGCACGGAATGGGAACTGGAAAATGTTGGGCTTGCGTACGAAGATGCGGGTTTTAAGTCAATGGCTGCCTGGGCCGCGGCGTAGTTTTCAAAAACCGCGTCGGCGGCGGCCTTCGCTCATTACTAGGAACCGAATCCGGGACAAACAGCGGGGTTACGTGTTTTAAACGACCTTTGTAGTAAAATTATGCAGCCCGCCGCCGTCAACTGGCTGGCCGGGCCGCTTCTAACCTTTCCGATACGCATGCATTCCCCCGTCATTCTGGCCATCGAGTCTTCCTGTGATGATACGTCAGCCGCCGTTATGGCCGGCGGTGAAATCCTGGCCAACGTGGTAGCCACGCAGCAAGTGCACGAACAATACGGCGGCGTGGTGCCCGAGTTGGCCTCGCGCGCCCACCAGCAGCACCTGATTCCGGTGGTGCAGGAGGCGCTGCGCCGGGCAAAGGTAGACAAATCCGCCCTCGACGCGGTGGCTTTCACCCAGGGGCCGGGCCTGCTGGGCTCCTTGCTGGTGGGCAGTATGTTCGCCAAAACCTTCGCCCAGGCCCTGGATAAGCCCCTGATTGCCGTCAACCACATGCGGGCCCACATCCTGGCCCACTTTATCCGGGCCCCGCGGCCGGCGTTTCCGTTTTTGTGCCTGACCGTCAGCGGCGGCCACACCCAGCTCGTCATCGTGCGCAGCCCGATGGACATGCAGGTCATCGGGCAAACTATCGACGACGCGGCCGGGGAGGCCTTCGATAAAACCGCCAAGCTGCTGGGCTTGCCCTATCCCGGCGGCCCCCACCTCGACCGGCAGGCCAAGCTGGGCAACCCCACGCGCTTTCCGTTTCCGGTGGGCGCCATGCCCGGCTACGACTTTTCCTTCAGCGGCTTGAAAACGTCGGTGCTCTACTTTTTGCGCCAGCAAACGGCCCAGAACCCCAACTTCGTGCAGGAAAACCTGGCCGACCTCTGCGCCAGTATTCAGCACACGATTATCCAAACCCTGCTGCGCCAGTTTGTGCGGGCCGCCCAGGATAATGGCCTGACCCAGCTGGCTCTGGCCGGGGGCGTAGCGGCCAACTCCGGCCTGCGCGCCGCCCTGACCGAGCTGGCCGCCGAAAAAGGCTGGGAGGTCTTTATTCCCGACTTCGAGTTCTGCACCGACAACGCCGGCATGGTGGCCATGACGGCCCATTTTCAGTACCAGGCCCAGGACTTTGCCAGCCCGCTTGTCAGCCCCGACCCGCGCCTGAAGCTCACGTAAAGCCGCATAGTTGCGCCTCAATCGTTGCTGAAGTTGCTCAGTACTGCCGTATTATGCATTGTCCATCGTTCAACGGCGAGCCGCAAGTTGGCGTCTCCACCACGTTCTAATGGCCCAAGCCGGCTAATTTGCGTACCTACGCTACTCTATATAGTACCCGCCGCGCGGCTCCGGCTGCGCGGCGGCTTTTGCACCCCATCATGGCCAAACAAAAAGACGATACGCCCAAGCGCGTGAACATCCTGAACCGCCGCGCCAGCTACGAATACAGCTTCCTGGCCAAATACGACGCGGGCATGATGCTACAGGGCACCGAAATCAAAAGCATCCGGGAAGGCAACGTCAACATGCAGGACGGCTTCTGCACCTTCCACCCCGACGGCTCGCTGTGGGTCCACAACCTGAGCATTTCGCAGTACACCCTGGGCACCTACAACAACCACGAGCCCAAGCGGGAGCGGAAGCTGCTGCTCAACAAAAAGGAATTGCGCCAGCTGGCCAATAAAACCCAGGAGCAGGGCGTCACCATTATTCCCGTGCGCCTCTTCGTCAACGACCGGGGCTTTGCCAAGCTCGAAATAGCCCTGGCCAAGGGCAAAAAGCTCTTCGACAAGCGCGACGACATCAAGGCCAAAGACCAGAAGCGCGAAATGGACCGCGCCCGGGAATACTAGGCGAATGAGCGAAGTGGTGAAGGAGTGAAGGCAGTTTTTGCAGCGCTTGTTTGCCTGACTGATATTTAAAGGAGAGCTTCGCGTACGGCTCGCCGAAATAGAAATTTACGTGGGTGAAATACCAGAACGACAACTCACTCATTCACTCATTCACTCATTCCCCCTTGAACCACGGAATCTGCGCGCTGAGCGTCGTGCCGGTGCGGGCCGAGCCTGCGGATAAAGCCGAAATTGTCACCCAGCTGATTTTCGGCGACTGTTACACCGTGCTCATCACCCAGGGCAACTGGCAGCAAATCCGGACCACGGCCGACAACTACGTGGGCTGGATGGACCCCAAGCAGCACCAGCCCGTGACCAGCGAGTACCTGGCCGCCTGGAGCGCCCAGGACCACCCCCGCAGCCTCGACGTGGTGCAGGTGGTGAGCAACGCCCAGGTCCGCATCCCGGTCACCATCGGGGCCCGGCTGCCCTTTTTCGACGGTATGACGCTGCGGGTAGGGGAGGAGACGTACTTCTACAATGGGGCCGCCACCAACCCTCAGAACGGCCACGGCCTGCAGGGCCCCACCGACAAGCGCCTGGCCCTACTGCTCAAAGCCGGCCAGATTTTCCTCAAGGCGCCCTACCTCTGGGGCGGCCGCAGCCTGTTTGGCGTCGACTGCTCGGGCCTGATGCAGCAGCTCTACGGCCTGATTGGGGTGCAGCTCCCCCGCGACGCCCGCCAGCAGATTGACCACGGCCGCACCGTGCACTTCGTGTCCCAGACCCAGCCCGGCGACCTGGCCTTCTTCGACAACGCCGACGGCAACATCATCCACGTGGGCCTGCTTCTCGACGACCAGCAGATTCTGCACGCCAGCGGCGAGGTCCGCATCGACCCCCTCGACCACAACGGCATCTTCAACCGCAAAACCCAGAAGTACACCCACAAGCTCCGCCTCATCAAGCGCATCCTGGATTAATGTGCGAATGTGGTTGAATGTAGCTGATGTGGTTGAATGTATAGAATGTGTCATTGCGAGCGTAGCGAAGCCATCCGTCCTCTGCTAGTGACAAACTTCCTTTTATCAGAAAGCTCTTTACTACACGCGGTAGTAAGGGGCTTTTCGGTTTAGAGAGTTCGGCACATTTCAGCGGACCGATTGCCACGGCTCACGCCTCGCAAGGACACATTTTCCACATTTAGCACATTCTCCACATTCGCACATTAATCCCTCTTTCGCCGGAGGAAACTTAAGCTGGCGGGTATTGTTAATACGCTTAGAATCATCTAGCTTTCGCTGTATCAGATGATCTTTTCACCGAGCGTATGGACCAAAAAGTGCTAGTTCTCAATGGCGACTACACCGCCATTACGCTGTGCAGCGTGCAGAAGGCTTTCGTGCTACTCTTCCTCGACAAAGCCGAGATGATAGCCAAGTCGGACCACGGGGTGCTGCGTACCATTTCTTCTGCCTATCCCAAGCCCAGTATCATTCGCCTGCAGCGCTACGTGCGCGTGCCCTACAAGGGCATTGCCCTAAGCCGGCATAACATTATGAAGCGGGACCATTTCGAGTGCCAGTACTGCGGCTCCACCAAAAACCTCACCCTGGACCACGTGCTGCCCCGGTCCCGCGGCGGCGAGTCGTCGTGGACCAATTTGCTGACGGCCTGTGCCCGCTGCAACCACGCCAAGGGTCACCGCACGCCCTCGGAAGCCGGGCTCACCATCAGGCAGGTGCCCAAGAAACCGACGCTGTCGGGTTTCCTCAGGCTCAGTGCCGGCACCATCGACCAAAATTGGCATGCCTATCTTACTAACTAACGCCGGGAGCAGCAGCTTCCGGCTTTTTTTTGCCCGCGGGGTTTCCCGTAGTGGCCGAAAGGGCGTGTTGTAGGCCGTATATAGTAGGTAGGTTGAATACTGGCGCGGGCTGGCTAACTACCAGATTTGCAGGCGGAAGCTGAAGCTGGCAATGCTTGGGCTGCAGGGCGGAATTGTACAAAATGTGGGCGTGGCGCACCAATTACGGTGCAGCTGCTGTTAAGAGCGGTATCTTTGCAGCAATCCACCCAGCATCAGTTCATGTCAGCAGTACCCAAGTTTGCGGCTTCCCGCTCTTTTCATACCGAGTTAAAAAACCGCATCAACGCCTACTTCGAGGAATCGGGCAAGGAGCAGACGGGCACTGCCAGCCTGTTTGTCAAGGCTATTGTGCTGACCGTGGCCTTTGTGGCCCTGTACGTGCACGTCGTATTCTTTACTCCAACGGCGCTGCTGGCCGTGGTCGAATGTGCCCTGATGGGCGCCGTGGGCTCGGCCATTGGCTTCAACGTGATGCACGACGGGGCCCACGGCTCGTTTAGCAAGTCGAAGTGGATCAATCAGTTTGCCGCCTTTACCCTCAACGTGATGGGCGGCAACAGCTTTATGTGGAACATGAAGCACAACCTGATTCACCACATGTACACCAACGTGGACGGCTTCGACGACGACATCGATGCCCAGCCTTGGCTGCGCCTGAGTGCCACCCAGCCCCGGCACCGCTTTCACCGGTTTCAGCACCTGTACTTCTGGTTTTTCTACGCCCTGCTCTTCATTGCCTGGATTTTCTTCATGGACTACCAGAAGTACTTCAAGGGCAAGATAGGGGAGGTGCCGATTAAGAAAATGACGGCCACCGACCAGGGCGTGTTCTGGGGCTTCAAGGTGCTGCACCTGTTTCTGTTCATGGCTATGCCGATTTACCTGGTCGGCTTTTGGGCTTGGCTGGTAGGTTTTGTCGTGTTTGGCTGCGTGGCCGGCTTCTGCCTGAGCCTCGTGTTCCAGCTGGCCCACACCGTGGAGCACGCCGCCTTCCCCGTGCCGCACGAGACGACTAACAAGCTCGAAGACGAGTGGGCGATTCACCAGATTAAGACGACGGCCAACTTCGCCACCGACAACAAGGTCATCAGCTGGCTGGTGGGCGGGCTGAACTTCCAGGTCGAGCACCACTTGTTTCCCAAGATTTCGCACGTGCACTACCCGGCCATCAGCAAGATCATCAAGCAGATGTGCCAGGAGTTCAACATTGAGTACATCGAGTATCCCAAGATGCGCTACGCCGTGGCCTCCCACGTCTCTTTCCTGCGCCAGATGGGACGGGCCTAAGCTGGTCGAAAAAAAGTGCAAAAGCCGGGCTTTTGCGTTGGTATTGTTGACTTTCGGGTCAAAAGCAGAATAGATATCCGCAAGGTGTGGACGTCAGAATAAGCGCCGCCGGCCTCTTGCCGCGCCGCTGACCCAGGCTCTGAGCCGGGTTGCACAACCCATTTCCCTTGTTGATGTCGCTTCCCAAGTTTGCTCCTCCGCGTAACTTTTACGCCGAGTTACGAGCCCGTACCAACCAATATTTCGAAGAAGCCGGTAAGTCCAGCACTGGTGGCTTCCGCATTGCCGGCAAAGCCCTGCTGCTGACTTCGGCCTTCGTGCTGCTGTACGTGCACCTGGTGTTTTTCACGCCCGCCACGGCCTGGGCCCTGCTGGAGTGCGTGCTGATGGGCGGCGTCATTTCCGCCATCGGCTTCAACGTAATGCACGACGGCGCCCACGGTTCGTTCAGCAACAACAAGTGGCTCAACCACTTTGCGGCCTTTACTCTGAACATCTTGGGTGGTAGCAGCTATATGTGGAACGCCAAGCACAACGTGGTGCACCACATGTACACCAACATCGAAGGTGCCGACGACGACATTGACATCCAACCCTGGATGCGGATGAGCGTGGGGCAGCCCCGCCACAAGCTGCACCGCTTTCAACACCTGTACTTCTGGTTCTTGTACTGCATGCTGTACATTTCCTGGATTTTCGTGATGGATTACCAGAAGTACTTCACCAAGAAAATCGGGGCCATGCCGCTCAAGAAGATGGACACGGCCGACCACCTCATTTTCTGGGGCTTCAAAGTGCTCAACCTCTTCCTCTACATTGCCCTGCCCATCTACACGGTCGGCTTCCTGGGCTGGCTGGCGGGCTTTGCCGTTACCACCTGCTTTGCGGGCTTGGTGCTGAGTTTGGTGTTTCAATTGGCCCACACCGTGGAGCATACGGCTTTCCCGGTACCCCACGAAACCACCGGTAAAATGGAAGACGAGTGGGCCATTCACCAGATCAAGACGACGGCCAACTTCGCCACCGACAACAAGGTCATCAGCTGGCTGGTGGGCGGGCTGAACTTCCAGGTCGAGCACCACTTGTTTCCCAAGATTTCGCACGTGCACTACCCGGCCATCAGCAAGATCATCAAGCAGATGTGCCAGGAGTTCAACATTGAGTACATCGAGTATCCCAAGATGCGCTACGCCGTGGCCTCCCACGTCTCCTTCCTGCGCCAGATGGGACGGGCGGCTTAAGCTTCGGCTGCCGGCTTACGCTACCAAAAAAGGCCCGCTCACAGAGCGGGCCTTTTTTAATTACCTATGATTACAATTGACTTTTAAAAAGACCGGTTGCCAGCCGTGCCTACCTTCGACTGCACGCCGATAAAGTTGAGCAGGTCCTGATTCAGGCGGTCCTTTTCGGTGACGAACAGGCCGTGCGGCGCTCCGTCATACTCGATGTACTGGGCGTGGGGCAGGTACTGGGTCATGCGCTGCCCGCTTACTTTGGCCGGTACGGTTTCGTCGTTGCTGCCGTGAATAACTAAGGTCGGCACCTTGATACTCTGCAGATCCTGGCGGAAATCGGTAGCGGCAAAGGCGTACACGTCCTGCTCCGTGGCCCGGGGCGAGGCAATCTGGCACATAGCCTGCATCCAGTCGAGCGTGGCCTGACTTACGGGGTGGCTCAGGGTGCCCACGCCGAAGAACTGCTTGCCAAACGTGGAGAGGAAATCGAACCGGTCTTTGCGCAGGCCCTCAATCATCTTGTCAAAGTTTTCCTTCGGAGCGCCGTCGGGGTTGTCGTCGGTTTTGAGCAGGAAGGGCGTTACGGCGGCCACGAAGGCCACACGGCCGACGCGGGCCCCACCGTGGCGGCTCATGTAGCGGGCTACTTCGCCGCCACCCATCGAGAAGCCCACCAGCGTCACGTCCTGCAGGTCCAGCTCGTCGAGCACGGCCTTCAGGTCGTCGGCCAGGGTGTCGTACTCGTTGCCTTCCCAGGTTTTGGACGAGTTACCGAAGCCGCGGCGGGTGTAGGCAATAACGCGGTTGCCGTGCTTGGGCAGTTCGGCCAGTTGGTATTCCCACATTTCGTGGGAGGCGGGCCAGCCGTGAATCAAAACCACGGGGTTACCCTGGCCCTGGTCGGTGTAGTGAAGTTTAACGTCGTGGCCATTGGCATCTTTGCCGGCGGTAATGTAGCTCATGGGGCGAAAAATTAGGGAAGTGCAATAAAGGATTAGAGTAGTCAGATACTACTTCTGCTGCGGCCGGGTTATTACGCCAATTCGGCGCTGAGCAGGCCGCAAGCCCCGTTTTCAGACCAACCCCGTGGGGAGGGCGTTAAACCCAGCCGTAGGGCGGGCGAAATAAAATGTGCTGGACAAAATTTTACACACCGTCCCGCCATTACGTTAGGCAAGAAATCATCCATTGGCAGCACTGGCCGGGCCCTTGTTAGGCTACCCGCGCCACTGCTGCCACGGCCGTCCACGTCCGGCCAACGCATGCAATCCTCAGGCAAGAGCTTATCTTTGCTATTTCTCCGGCCCCGCAGGCGGAGGCAGTATTTCTAAACTACCTTTTTGGCCAAGCTGCAACACCCGCATTGGGCAGTTGTCCGGAGCTTGGCCGGGGCTGCTCACCCAGGTGAAATGTCCGGTTTTTTGCGCCCCCATGAATCTTGAATACGAATTAAAGTATCACCAGATCGAAGAAAACTACTGGTGGTTTCAGGCGCGGCGGGACATGGTTTTTCGCTTGATTCAGGATTTACACCTGCCCACTTCGGCGGCCATTCTGGAAATTGGCTGCTCGGGCGGTCCTTTGCTGCAGCGCCTGCGGGGAGCCGGCTACTCTGCCCTTACCGGCATTGATGTTAGCGAAGCCGGCATTGCCGTGGCTCAGCAGCGTGGCATTCCCAACGTTTCCTGCATGGATGGCGCCCAACTCGGTTTTGCCGATGCCTCCTTCGACCTAGTTATTGCCTCCGACGTGCTCGAGCATATCGAGGATGAGGCCCAGGCCCTGCGCGAATGGGCGCGGGTGCTACGCCCCGGCGGCCAGCTGCTGGTATTTGTGCCGGCCTTTCCTTTCTTGTGGGGCAAGCACGACGAAGTTAATCAACACTTCCGGCGCTACACGAAAAGCCAGCTGGCGCAGGGGCTGGTGGGGGCCGGCCTGCGGGTAGAGCGGGGCTCTTACTGGAACGTGGGACTGTTTTTTCCTACGGCCGCCGTGCGCCTGCTCAAACGAGTGCTGCCCGCCGACAACAAGCCCGCCAAGGATGACTTTTTTGCCACTCCGCCTTTGCTCAACAAGCTGCTCAGCGGCTTTATCACGGCCGAAAATCAGCTACTGCAACGCCTCAATGCCCCCGTTGGCGTGAGCGTATTTGCCCTGGCTCGCAAGCTGCCGGCTGCCTAATCACTCCATTTCGCACTACTGTGGATCTATCCGTCGTCATTCCGATTTACAACGAGGAAACGAACCTGTCTGCCCTGAATACCCGCCTGACGGCCGTACTGAATACCCTGCCCCTGCAGGCGGAAATTATCTACGTCAACGATGGGTCGCAGGATAAGTCCCTGGAACTGATGCGCCACTTGGCCGCCCACGACCCGCGCGTGCATTACGTGAACTTCAGTCGCAACTTCGGGCACCAGATTGCCATTACCGCCGGTCTGGATATCTGCTCGGGCGCGGCAGTTGTGGTAATGGATGGCGACCTGCAGGACCCGCCCGAGCTGATTCCCGAGCTTTACGCCAAGTTGCAGGAGGGCTATGAGGTGGTGTACGCCAAGCGCCGCTCCCGGCAGGGCGAAAGTGCCGTAAAAAAGCTGACGGCCAAGTTTTTCTACCGCCTGCTGGCTCGTATTACATCCGTCAATATCCCGCTCGATACCGGGGACTTTCGCATTGTTTCGCGCAAAGTGGTGCGGGCCCTCAAGCAGATGCCGGAGCAGAACAAGTTTATCCGGGGCCAGATTTCCTGGATTGGCTACCGTCAGACCTTCCTGGAATTCGACCGGTCGGAGCGGGCCGGGGGTACGCCGGGCTACACCTACAGCAAGCTGATTCGGCTGGCTATGGATGGCATTACCTCGTTCTCCGACCTGCCGCTACGCATTGCCTCAATTGGCGGTTTTGCCGTGTCGGGAGTGGCCTTCGCCGTGATGCTGTACGCCGTGTACGCCCGCTTTTTTATGCAAAACTACGGCGTGGGCTGGCCTTCTTTAATGGTGAGCGTGCTGTTTCTGGGCGGCGTACAGCTCATGGCCATTGGTATCATCGGCGAGTATATCGCGCGGCTGGGGGCTAATTCCCGGCAGCGCCCCCTCTACATCATCGACGATACGGACCTGGCCGAGGAAGGCTCCGAGTATTTCGGCCGTCCACCCCAGCTTAACCCCCGGGGCTAATTGGCCGATTAGGGCCGGCATGCGGAATTACCAAACCGGACTGCCTACTTTGTAGCGTGGTTTGCTCTGTTGCCACTCCCTTAGTACTACCTCCTCAAAACCGTTGCTTGTTAATACCCTACTATGCTTTTTTCACGTTCGCCCCAATCCGGCAGCAGCCCAGTTACTCCTTCCCGCCGCCGGTGGTTTGTCGGGGCTTACTTCCTGCTGTTGCTGCTGTTGGGACTAGTGCTGCACAAAGACTACGGCGTAGCGTGGGACGAACCCCTGGACCACCTCAACGGCATGGTGAGCACCAAGTATGCCGGTGGCCGCTTTTTTCCGAACTGGATTAGGGAGCAGGACAGCTTTAAGGACGTGCCCGACCTCTACAGCTTCGACGACAACGACCACGGCGCAATTCTGGAAATGACCCTGGCCATCGTCAAGCTCAACCTGGGCGTAACCGAGCTGCACGACTATTACATGCTGCGCCACCTGGGCATTTTCCTGCTCTTTATGTTCGGGTGCTGGGCCCTGTATAATATCGGCCGTATCCGTTTCAGCGACTGGCGTATCGGGCTGGCCGTGGTGACGCTGCTGCTGCTCTCGCCCCGGCTTTTTGCCGAGTCCTTTTACAACGTGAAGGATATAGGCTTCCTGGTGTTATTTACCGTAGGAATTTATACGCTGGTGCGTCTGCTGCAACGCCCTACGCTGGGCCGGGCGCTGGTGCACGCCGTAGCCACCGCCGTTGCCATCGACCTGCGTATTCTGGGCATTCTGCTCATTGGGCTCACCTTCGGCATGCTGGTGCTGGAGGCTTTGTTTGGCCGGGAAGAAAGAGCAACCTGGCGGAAATTGCTGCTGCTATTTGGCGTCTACTTGGTTGCTACGGCCCTGGTAACGGTGGTGGGCTGGCCTTACCTCTGGGATAACCCAATCGGCAATTTTGTGCACGCCTACAACAACCTGAAGCATTACCGCTGGAGCGGTGAAGTACTCTACATGGGGCAGATTATGCCCGCTCCAGAATTGCCCTGGCACTACGCCACCGTCTGGATTCTAATAACTACGCCCGTGACCTACACGCTGGCGCTGGTCATTGGTACGCTCATCGCCATAGTGGCCCTGGTGCAACGCCGGTTTGCCGGCTTGTGGAGCTTTGAGCGCCGCCTGGACATCCTGTTTATGGGCTGGTTCTTTCTGCCCGTGCTGATGATTATCTTCCTCGATTCGGTCATTTACGACGGGTGGCGCCACCTCTACTTTATCTACCCTGGGTTTCTGCTGCTGGCCGTGCGCGGCATAGTGGCCGTAGCGCAGGCCGGGCAGCGCAACGTCTGGCTGAAAGGCGTGGCCCTGGTGTTAGGGTTGGTGTTCGGGGCCGAAGTGGTGTATACGCTGGTGCGCATGGTCCGTTCCCACCCCCAGCAGCAGGTGTACTTCTCCTTTCTACCCCCAGCCACTACTGAGCAGCTGTTTGAGCGCGACTACTGGGGCCTCTCGTACCGGCAAGGGCTGGAGTGGCTACTGAAAAATGAGCCCAATACGCCCATTCGGATTTATGCCCCCAACACGCTGCTGCTCGATAACAATCTGGGCATCCTCAAGCCCGAGCAGCGCGCTCGGTTTACGGTCACGCCTTCCAATAAGAACCGCTATTTCCTGGGCTCTTTCCGGACCCAGAACCAGCCCTACGCCGACAGCCTGGGCTGGCGCGTGTACCAGGTCGAGTCCAGCGGCGTGATGATTCTCGACGTGCGCCACCACGATTAGCCGCACCCCGCGGGCCCAATCCAAGGGCTTCGTCAGGCCATCCACAGACCGTGCCGCTGGGTAATCACCCAGCGGCCTTTTTGTTTGCGGGCAAATAGCAGCGTGCCTGAACCACAATATCTGCCACACCCATAACTCCTTATAAAGCAAGCCTGAGTAAAGTTTTCGTTGAAACTTATCCGGGAGATAGTCAGCTTAGCATTAGGCTTGCCTTCGTCTTCAGGAAGAGATTTAATGGATGCAGATCCTGAAAGCAACCGAAAATTATGCTGCCTAATAAGCGGCAGTAGCTTTTTAGGAATAGAAGCAGCAGTTGGAATTGAGTCGTTGAGCTTCGTCAGAATGCTGTTTTCTACGGCTGAAGCAGACACGCCAAGCGGTAGATCATCATGTATGGCCTTGGCTACTACCAAAGAGTCGTTCAGGTAGAGTGAGAATTGAATTGTGTCAACCTCTGCGTTGCGCTCGAAGTTATGTGGCACTAGCAGTACGGCGCCCTCTGCAACAACCTCGTCAAATACGTCTAACAACACCTGCGCTTCCTGCTGGCGGTAGTACTCCGATTCCGGGGAGTGGATATCGGGCGCTTTCGTGCAAGCCCCGAGCAGTACGACCAACACCCCCAGAAGCAGCCCGTTCTTCATGCCGTCAAAGTAGTGCTTTTCAAGTGCTTCGGCCTCTAGTAAACTTCCCGTAAACTCCGTATCTTTGCCGCCCCGCCAGGGTGGCGGGGTCTGGGGCTGTGCTTCAGGAAGTTACTCATAACGCGGACCCGGATTTGATCCTAAGCCGGCCGTGTATAGTAGGATCAACCAGTATTATGGCAGTAGAAGTAGTTGACAACTTCGATTGGGACAACGTCGGAGCTTCGCAGTTCGGTGGTAACTATACCGCTGAGCAGCGCGCCGAGATGGAGCAGATGTACGGCGACACGCTGACGACTGTGCAGGAAGAAGAAGTGGTAAAAGGTACCGTAGTTGGTATCACCGACCGCGACGTCATCCTGAACATCGGCTTCAAGTCGGACGGCTTGGTGCCCCTGTCGGAATTCCGCGACCTGACCGACCTCAAAATCGGTGACCAGGTGGAGGTATTCATTGAAGACCAGGAAGACTCCAACGGTCAGCTGATCCTGAGCCGCAAGAAGGCGAAGATCAAGCAGGCGTGGAAGTCTATCTACGACGCTCTGGAGAATGACACCATTCTCGAAGGCGTGGTAAAGCGTCGGACCAAAGGTGGTCTGATCATGGATCTGGACGGCGTAGAAGCCTTCCTGCCCGGCTCGCAGATTGACGTGAAGCCCATCCGTGACTTCGACATTTATGTCGGCCGTCGTATGGAAGTGAAGGTTGTGAAAATCAACGCCGCTTTCGACAACGTAGTAGTATCGCACAAAGTCCTGATCGAGAAAGACCTCGAGAAGCAGCGCGAAGCTATCCTCAACAACCTGGAGAAAGGCCAGATCCTCGAAGGCGTTATCAAGAACATGACCAACTTCGGTGTGTTCATCGACCTTGGTGGTGTCGACGGTCTGCTGCACATCACGGACATCTCGTGGGGCCGCATCGCGCACCCCTCGGAAGTTCTGCAGCTCGACCAGAAGCTCAACGTGGTTGTTCTGGACTTCGACGAAGCCAAGAAGCGTATCTCGCTCGGCCTCAAGCAGCTGACTCCCCACCCATGGGATTCGCTGGTTGCCGAAATGGGCGTAGGCTCGAAGGTGAAAGGCCGTATCGTGAACGTAGCCGACTACGGCGCGTTCATGGAAATCATCCCCGGCGTGGAAGGTCTGATCCACGTTTCGGAAATGAGCTGGAGCCAGCACCTGCGCAACCCGCAGGACTTCATCAAGCAGGGCGACGTAGTAGAGGCTCAGATCCTGACCCTCGACCGCGACGACCGTAAGATGAGCCTGGGTATCAAGCAACTGACCGAGGACCCATGGACCCGCGCTGACTTCGGCACGAAGTACGCCGTAGGTTCCAAGCACAACGGTCTGGTGCGCAACCTGACCAACTTCGGCCTGTTCGTAGAGCTGGAAGAAGGCGTAGACGGCCTGGTGCACGTTTCCGACCTGTCGTGGACCAAGAAGATCAAGCACCCCTCCGAAATGGTGAAGGTGGGCGACCGTCTGGACGTGCAGGTTCTGGAGCTCGACGTAGCCAACCGTCGTCTGGCCCTGGGCCACAAGCAGCTGGAAGAAAACCCCTGGGATACGTTCCAGACGGTATTCACCCCCGGCTCGGTTCACAAGGCTACCATCACCGAAAAGAACGACCGGGGTGCCGTGCTCGAGCTGCCCTACGGCATCGAAGGCTTCGCTTATCCCAAGTCGCTGCAGAAAGAAGATGGCTCGCAGGCTGAGAACGGCGAATCGCTGGACTTCCGCGTAGTTGAATTCTCGAAAGACGACCGTCGTATCGTTCTCTCGCACACGGCTGCTTACAACCAGCAGGCTGAAGAGGAAAGCCGCGCTTCGAAATTCACCAAGAAGAAGCCCGCCGGCGGTGCCGGTGCTGCTGCTCAGGGTGAAGGCAAGCTGAGCGACCTGAAGAAGCCCGCCGCTGGTGAGAAGTCGACCCTGGGTGACCTGGATGCTCTGTCCGCTCTGCGCGACAAGATGATGGGCACCGAGCGTCAGGCTGGCGAGCAGAAGCTGCAGGCTACGGCCGAGACCAAAGCTCCCAAGGCTGAAGCTCCCGCTGCTGCTGAGGCTCCCGCCGAAGGTGGTATCCTTGCCGCCGTAACCGGTGCTGCTTCGGCCGCTTTCGATAAAGTATCGGAAGTAGCCGGCGACGCCATCGACGCTGCTACCCACTCCGCCGCTTTCGAGAAAGCCAAGGAAGTGGCCGGCGACGTAGTTGACCGTGCCAAAGACCTGTTGGCCGGCGACGACGCTGCTGACAAGAAAGACGAAGAGAAAGCCTAAGCTTTCGACTAGTCGACAATAGAAGAGGCTCCGGCGCAAGTCGGAGCCTTTTTTATGCCCCGGCCGCGCCGGGTTTTCAGTGCAGCTTGCTGGGGTTAGTCCCGGGGCATTTCTTTTGCCAGAAAGCCAGTGCCTTACCGATATCAGCAACGAAAAACGCCCCGGTGATTTGGAAAAGGAAGAATATGCCGTAGCTTTGCAACCCAATCCACACCCGGTGACGTGACCGAGTGGCTAGGTAGAGGTCTGCAAAACCTCCTACAGCGGTTCGAATCCGCTCGTCACCTCTCTTTTTTAGTTCCTGTTTTCAGTAGCTCTGTGCCCCGGTCGATTAGCCCCGACCGGGGTTTTTTGCTTTCCAGGGACCTGATATAGCGAACTATACATATTTTTTCGGGGATTTATACGGAGCTCGGCTCGCTGATAGGCTGAAACTGAAAGGGTTTGCGGGGAAGGTATAAAAACAGCTCAACTAGGGTTTCCTAAATCATTATCCCTACATTTCATTCCCGCGTAAAAGCGGGCACGCAACTATTCTTTCCCTCCCTTTTCAACCTATGAAAATCATTGACCTCCGCACGATGCGCGGCCCAAGCTACTGGTCCGTCAAGCATTACAAGCTGATTGTAATGAAAGTCGACCTGGGCGAGCAGGCCGATGTGTGGTCGAACCACTTCCCGGCTTTGGCCGAGCAATTGCCGACGTTGCTGCCCGAGCTGGGCCAGGTGCCGGCCACCGAAACCGAGAAATCAGTTCATAAACACCCGCCCTTGACTACGGAGCAACTGCTCGACGGCGAGCCGCTGGGCCACGTAATTCAGCACGTGGCTCTGGCCCTGCAACGGATGGCGGGCATGCCCGTGTACTGGGGCAAGTCGTACCCGGCCCATCAGGCGGGCGTGGAATTCGTCGTGTTTGCCTACCAGGAGGAACGGGCCGGCCGCGTAGCCGCCGAAGCCGCCGTGCAACTCGTGGAGGATTTGTGCAAGGGTAAAACGGTGGATGTAAAGGCCATTGTGGATGAGTTGCACGAAATCCGGGAAGACGAGTTTGTGGGCCCCAGCACCTGGAGTATCGTTTCAGAGGCGGCCTCGCGCAACATTCCCTATATCCAGCTCAAAAACAGCAGCATCATCCAGCTGGGCTACGGCGTGAACCAAAAGCGCATCTGGGCCACCACAACCAGCTACACCTCCCACGCGGGGGTGGAAGTGGCCGGCAATAAGAACCGCACCAAGGCCATGCTCCGCGACTCCGGGGTACCCGTGCCCAACGGTACCACCGTGTACTCGGAAGCCGGCCTGCGCGACGCGGTGGAAGAGCTGGGTTTCCCCATCGTGACCAAGCCGCTCGACGGCAACCACGGCAAGGGCGCAACCATCCGCATCATGAACTGGGACGACGCCGTGGAAGGACTCAAAGCAGCGCAGGTGTATTCCCGGGCCGTTATTGTGGAGCAGTTCATCGAGGGCGACGACCATCGGTTGCTCGTGGTGAACGGCAAGCTCATTGCTGCCGCCCGGCGCACCCCGGCCGCCGTTACCGGCAACGGCACCAATACCATCCAGGAGCTCATTGACGAGGTCAACAAGGATCCGCGCCGCGGTATCGGCCACGAAAAGGTGCTGACCAGCATCAAGGCCGACCAGCACACGCTGGACATTCTCAAGGCCCAGGACCTAACCCTGGAATCGGTGTTGCCGGAGGGTAAACAGCTGTATTTGAAAAGCACGGCCAACATCAGCACCGGCGGTACGGCCACCGACGTGACGGATTTGGTGCACCCCTACAACGTGCTCATGGCCCAGCGCGTGGCCGGCATCGTGGGCCTCGACATCTGCGGCATCGATGTGCTGACCTCCGACATTGCCATTCCGTTGAACGAAACCCGGGGCGCGGTTATCGAGGTAAATGCGGCGCCCGGCTTCCGGATGCACATTTCCCCGGCCGACGGCCTGCCCCGCAACGTGGCCGAGCCGGTGGTCGACATGCTGTTTCCGCCCGGCGCCAATGCCCGGATTCCAATTTTTGCCGTGACCGGTACCAACGGTAAAACGACGACGACCCACCTGTTGTCGCACATTGTGGCTTCTAAAGGCTATAAAGTAGGGCATACTACCACCAGCGGCATCTACATTCAGGGTGTGCAGTTGCAGAGCGGCGACTGTACCGGCGGGCAAAGTGCCGAGTTTGTGCTCAAAGACCCAACCGTTAACTTTGCGGTGCTCGAAACGGCCCGCGGCGGTATGCTGCGCTCGGGCCTGGGCTTCCACACCTGCGACGTGGCCATTGTGACCAACGTGGCGGCCGACCACCTGGGTATGCGCGACATCTACACGGTAGAGGAAATGGCCCAGGTGAAGGGCGTACTACCCCGCACCGTGCGCAAAAACGGCTGGGCCGTGCTCAACGCCGACAACGACTACACCTACGCCATGCGCGAGAAGCTGGAATGCCGGGTGGCGCTCTTCAGCATGAACGAGCACAGCCCCCGCATTCGGGAGCACGTCGAAAATGGGGGCCTGGCTGCCGTGCACGAGGAAGGCTACATCACCATCTACAAGAATAGCTACAAGCTGCGCATCGACCGGGCGGCCGAGTTTCCCATCACGTTTGGCGGCCGGGCTACGTTCAATATCGAAAACTGCTTGGCCGCGGCCCTAGCCTGCTACTGCTACGGCTTCGACAAGGACGACATCAAAGTGGCTTTGCGCACATTTGTGCCCTCAGCAGCCAAAACCCCGGGCCGGATGAACGTCTACAAGTTCCCGACCTTCGAGGTCATCGTCGACTACGCCCACAACACCCACGGCATCGAGAAATTTGCCGAGTTCCTGGACGCTACCGAGGCGACTCACAAAGTAGGGGTGGTGTCGGGTCTGGGCGACCGGCGCGACGAGGACACACTCAGCTTCTCACGGGTGGCGGGACGGATCTTCGACGAGATAATTCTGCGCCAGGACCGGGACTTACGCGGCAAAACCAAGGAGGAACTCAAGGATATTATGATCCGGGGCCTAAAGCTTGACAAGCCCGAGCTGCCCATCACCTACATCGAGGATGAGATGGACGCCATTGACCACGTGATGCAGACGGCCAAGCCGGGCTCAGTTATCGTGCTGTTCACGGAGAACATCAAGGCCACGCTGCAGAAGCTGGATGAGTACGAATCCAAGATTCCGGCGGAGCTAGCCTCCTGAGGAAGGCAGCAGCCAATAAAAAAAGCCCCGACGCAGGTCGGGGCTTTTTTATTGGTATCAAGGGGAGGCGGAGGCATATCCTAAGTCAGGGAAGGAAGCCGCCGGAATCCGTGGTCCTACTTGAGCGTGAAGGTCGATTTGCCAATCATAACGCCGCCGGAGTACAGCTCCACGGTGTGCAGGCCGGTTTTGTAGGGCGCCCCTTTGGCGTAGAGAAACTGCACGGGCTGGCGGGTGTTGTCGAACACGATGTCCTGCTTGGCCGTGTAGAAGGCCTCCGAGCCGTCAATCATGAACGTGCCGCCGCCGGTGCTCAGGTTGTAGAGGGCCGCGCCGTCGGGCTCAATCAGGCGCATCATGATTTCCTTGGTTTCCTTCGGCGACACGTCGTTGCGGGCCAGGTTGAAGGTCACTTTCACCTTCTCCACGCGCTTGGCCTTAAACTCGTTGTCGTCGTCGTCCTTTTCCTTGTTGCGGGCATTAATCACGCCCACGCGGATGTTCTCGGCCTGCAGACGCGAGGCAATATTCACCTTCTCGGTCAGCTCCTGGTTGGAGCGCACCACCGTCGTAATGGTGTCCGTGAGGCGGTTCTGGCGCTCTTTCAGGGTGTTGGTTTCAGTGTAGAGAGCTTCGTTGTCGCTCTTGAGCTGGGCAATTTCCTCGTCTTTCTTCCGCAGCTGGCTTTCGAAGTTGGCGGCGCGCTGCTTGAAGCGGCGTTGCTCGGCAATGGAGAAGCTGCCGGCCTTGAAGGAGCGCAGCTTGAGCAAATCGGCGTTGATGGACGCAATTTTGGCTTCCAAGGAGTCATTGGCCAGGCCCATGCCCTGCACTTCCTGGCTCTGGCGCTCGAAATCGGCTTTCAGGGCTTCGTACTGCTTGATCTGCTCTTCGAGCTTGGCATCCTTGACTTTGATGTCGGCCGTGAGCTGTTCATTTTGTTTGCCCTTTTGCTGGTTCATGTAAAACAGCACGCCGTTAATACCCAGCAGAACCAGGATCAGGGCCACTATCAGCAGGACGCGGTTGTTGTTCTTGGGCTCGGTGCTTTGGTCTTGTTCCATTGCGGGAAAGGGTTAAATGAAGCCCGGACAGTCCGGACGGTGGGTTACCTTTATGCACAAAAATAAAGGGATTGCCTACCTAGGCAAGTTTCGCGAATAAATACTACATCCGCATGCATTCGGATTCAGAGCTTGACGCCGCCTACTGGAATGGGCGCTACGTCACCGGCCAAACCGGCTGAGACACTGGCGCGATAACGCCGCCGCTGCGGGATTATTTTCAGCAAATGAGCCTGCCCGGTTCCGCCCGCATCCTGATTCCGGGGGCAGGGCGAGGCTATGAGGCTGAATATCTGCATGCTGCCGGTTTTGAGAATGTTTTTGTGGCCGATATTGCTCCCGAAGCCTTACGTGCCTTGCACCAGCGGGTTCCCTCATTTCCAGTTGCTCACCTGTTGGAACAGGATTTTTTCGCGCTGCCTTCCGCGCCCGCCTATGATTTAATCGTGGAGCAAACTTTTTTCTGCGCCTTGAGCCCTGGCTTGCGACCTGCCTACGCCCGGCAGTGCGCCGCGCTGCTCCAACCCGGCGGCACGCTCATGGGCCTGCTCTTCGACACCGAGTTTGCCACGGCCGGCCCACCGTTTGGCGGCAGCCGCCCCGAGTACGAATCCTACTTTGCGCCCTACTTCGACTTCCTGCATTTCGCGTCGGCCTACAATTCCATCAAGCCCCGGCAGGGTAAGGAGCTTTTTATCTGCTTGCGAAAAAAATAAGATTGCCATGCCCCGTCCCCAACCCGTTCCGTCCTTTATTACCTGGTTAGGCAAAGTTCTGAATGGGGTATTGCTGCTGGTCTGCGGAGCGGCGACGGTATGGGCCACCCAACTGTATCTGGCGCGGCGGGTGCTGCCCTATGATGCGGCCGGCAACTACCTCAGCCCCCGCACCGGGATTCGCTACAGCCAGGATATCGTGGCGGTGGCGGGCGGCTTGGCGTTGCTGTGTGGGGTGCTGACCCTGCTCTTGTTGGTTTCGGCCTACCGGCTCTATGTTACCAGGCTCCGGCGTAAAACTCGCTAGCTGGTTTTGTCCCATCTTTGCGGGGCCTTTGCGGCGCCGCTGTCAGCTACTTTTCAGCTGCCGCTTGTTGCTCACCACATCCGCATTTCTGCTTTCTGCCATGATAGAATCCCTCGCCACCGCGCTGCCCCATTTTCGCAATACCAACTCCGGCCAGTTTTTTCTGATGGCCGGGCCCTGCGTGATTGAGGGTGAAGATATGGCCCTGCGCATCGCCGAAAAGGTCAAGCACATGACCGACAAGCTCCAGATTCCCTATATCTTCAAGGGCTCCTACCGCAAGGCCAACCGCTCCCGCCTCGATTCCTTCACCGGCATCGGCGACGAAACGGCCCTGCGCATTCTGCAGAAAGTCGGCCGCGAAATTGGGGTGCCCACCGTTACCGACATCCACGAATCCGACGAGGCGGCCCTGGCGGCCGAGTACGTGGACGTGCTCCAGATTCCGGCTTTCCTCTGCCGGCAAACGGATTTGCTGATTGCCGCCGCCAAGACGGGCAAGGTGGTCAACGTGAAAAAGGGCCAGTTTCTCAACGGCGAGTCCATGCAGTTTGCCGTCGATAAGATCAAGCAGTCGGGCAATGAGCACGTGATTCTCACCGACCGTGGCAACTCCTTCGGCTATTCCGACCTGGTCGTGGACTTCCGCAACCTGCCCGCCATGCGCAGCTTCGGCGTGCCGGTGGTCATGGACGTAACCCACTCCTTACAGCGCCCCAACCAGGCCAGCGGCGTTACCGGCGGCCAGCCCGCCCTGATTGAAACCATTGCCAAAGCCGCCATTGCCGTGGGCGCCGACGGCCTGTTCATCGAAACCCACCCCACGCCGGCCACGGCCAAGTCGGACGGCGCCAACATGCTGGCCCTCGACCAGCTGGAGGCCTTGCTGGTAAAGCTCACCCGGGTGCGGGAAGCCGTGCGGTAAGGGTTTGGTTTAGTTGTTGGTTGTTAGTTGTCAGTTGTTAGGTCGTTCTAACAACTAACAACTAACAACTGACAACTGACAACTGACAACGAGCAACTACTAACCTAAGGGGCCAGCTGCTTGACGCGGTTCAGGAGCTTGTCCACGGCGTTGTCGAAGCGCAGGACAAAGTGTTGCTTGGGCTGATTGGTGCGGAAAAACACTAGGCCGATAAAGAACAGGTCGATGGTGAGGCGCACGTCGGGGTGCTGCTGGATGGTAGTCCAGGCCCGCTCCATTTCCGCCGACCAGTGGATATCGTCCAGCACGAACACGCTGCGCTCGGTGCGGTAGGGCAGGCACTGCTCGAAATAGCGCACCGTGGGCTCGTAGCGGTGGTTGCCGTCGAAAAAGGCGAAGTCCAGTGGGCCGGGCAAAGCAGCCAGGGCCGGGGCCAGCGTCTGGTCCAGGTTGCCTTCGACTACCTCGATATTGTGCAAGTTCAGCTGCTCGAAAGTTTGCCGGGCCACGGCGGCCGTCTGCGGGCAGCCTTCGAAGGTGACTACCCGGGCCCGGGAATCGGGGGAGGCCAGGTAGGCCGTGGTGATGCCCAACGACGTGCCCAGCTCCAGAATGGTGCGGGGCTGAAAGTGGTTGACGAGCCGAAACAGCAGCTGCCCGAAGGGGCGGGGCTTGGCCGCTGCCCGCACGATGCTGCTCAAACTCCGTTGCCGGCCCGCGCCGGTGTGGGAGCCAGCCCCAAAGTCGCGCACCGTAATGAGCGTGTTATCCTGGCGCAGCTGCTCCCGGCGCTTCTCGATGGGGGCGTAGGCCGCAAAAGTGCCGTCGTGGTGGATGACGTGGGCATAGAGCCCAAAAACGAACGGGGAATGCAACCCATGTGCATTCCCCGAGCGGAACAAGAAGCGGATGTAACTGAAAGCCTGGAAAAGCAAGAACGGGTGCTTAGTGCCTGGAGTATAGTGCCTGGTGAGGTAGAATCACCGTGCGAGCCTAGCGCCAGGCACTACGCTCGGAACACTGAAAAGCTTAATTCAGACGGTAGGGGACGACGAGCGTGAACTCCGGGATTTCAACGCTAAACTCGCGGCCGTCCACGAGGCGCTCCATCTGGTAAGAGCCGCACATCTTGCCCAGGCCCGACTTCAGGTTGCAGCCCGACACGTACTGGTGGGACTCGCCGGGCTCCAGCACGGGCTGCTGGCCTACCACACCTTCGCCTTCCACTTCGCGCACCACGCCGTTGGCATCGTAGATGTACCAATGGCGGCGCAGGAGCTTAACGGTATATTCGCTGCCGTTGAGAATATCAATCTTGTAGGCAAACACGTAGTGTTCCTGGGCCGGGCTGGAATAGTCCGGCAAATAATTGGTCGTAACGCTAACGGTAACGCCCTGCGTAGTCGTCGTATTCATGGCTCCTGTGCGGTTCTGTGAAGGACTAACAACCGTGTCCGGAATTTGGTTTATCTACGCAGCGGCACTCCGAAATGGACGGCCAATCCGCAAAAAACTTTCCCCTTATGTCCGTAAAGATAGAAGAAAGCTGGCGCAAGGTACTCGCCGATGAGTTCGAAAAACCATATTTTCAGCATCTGCTGAATTTCGTGCGCGGTGAATACGCCACGGCCACCGTGTACCCGCCCGGCCCGGCCATTTTCCACGCCTTCGACGCCTGCCCCTTCGACCAGGTGAAGGTCGTAATCCTGGGCCAGGACCCCTACCACGGCAAGGGCCAGGCCAACGGGCTTTCCTTCTCCGTGGCCGATGGGGTCCGGACGCCGCCTTCCCTACAAAACATTTTCAAGGAGTTGCAGGACGATATTCCGACCAGCACGCCGCCCGCCAACGGCAACCTGGACCGCTGGGCCCGGCAGGGTGTGCTGCTGCTCAACGCCACGCTCACGGTGCGGGCCAAGGAACCCGGCTCCCACCAGAAAAAAGGCTGGGAACAGTTTACCGATGCCGTGATTCAACGCATTTCCCAGCAGAAGGAGCACGTCGTCTTTATCCTGTGGGGGGCTTATGCCCAGAAGAAGGGCGAAGTCATCGACGAGAAGAAACACCTGGTCATCCGCTCGGCCCACCCCTCGCCCTACGCCGCCGACCGGGGCTTTTTCGGCTCCCGACCCTTCAGCAAAACCAACGCCTACCTCCAGCAGCACGGTGAGCCGCCGATTGAGTGGTAAAATCCCGGGTCATTGCGAGGCGCAGCCGAAGCAATGACCCGGCTTTGGGCTAGTGGATGAAGTTGAACAGGCGGCTCCAGCGAATTTTGTGGAAGGCGTCGGCGTAGGGGTCAACCGACATCCAGATCAGCACGGCTTTGCCCACGATGTGGTCTTCGGGCACGAAGCCCCAGTAGCGCGAGTCCAAGGAGTCGTGGCGGTTGTCGCCCATCATGAAGTAGTAGTTCTGCTTGAAGGTGTAGCTGGTTAGGGGCTTGCCGTTCTGCACCAGTACGCCGTTCTGCATCGTCACGCCCTCGTTGTGCTCGTAGCGCATGATGATTTTCTGGTAGATGGGCGTATTCTCGGGCGTGAGCTGCACCGTCTGGCCTTCCTTGGGTAGCTGCAGCGGCCCGTAGTTGTCCTTGTTCCAGGTTTTGGCAACGCCGGTCAGCGCCGGGGTGCTGTGCGGGTAGTCGGGGTTATTGGGGAATACCTCGGCTTCACCCTGGCCGGCCGGGGCTTTATCCAGCACCACTCCCTTGATAAAGGACTGCTGCTTGAAGTAGTCGGCCGTCTGGGGTGTGGCGTCCACCACGTAGGCCGGGCCCATCTGGGTCATCTGGGCCTGGGGCACGCCGGTGGGGCTGTTGAAGTCGGAAATACCCTGCTCCTGGAAGATTTTGTCGCGCACGGGCTCATTCACCTGCAGGAAGTAGCGGTTCTGGCTCTGGGCCGGATTCACGGCCGGTTTGCCATTTACGTACACCTGCATGTCCTTGATTTCGAGTACGTCGCCGGCTACGGCCACGCAGCGCTTGATGTAGTTGGTGCGCAGGTCGGCGGGGTGCTGGTCTTCGAAGGGCACGTTGAACACCACCACGTCGTTGCGCTTCACTTCCGAGAAGCCGGGCAGGCGGTAGGAGGGCAGCTGAATAGCGTCGGAATAGCTTTTCCAGCTGGTGCCCCACATCGTCTGGTGGGTCAGGGGCACCTGCAGCGGGGTTTGCGGGGTGCGCGGCCCGTAGTGCAGCTTGCTCACAAACAAGTAGTCGCCCACCAGCAACGAGTGCTCCATCGACGGCGTGGGGATGGTGTAGGCCTCAAACGTGGCCCAGCGAATCAGCGTGGCGGCCACCACGGCGAACAGGATGGCGTCGCCCCACTCCCGGAAGAAGCCCTTGGGCTTTTTGAGGGGCTTTGAGGTGTCGGTAGGGGTAGTAGCAGCGGCGTTGGCAGCGGCAAGGCGCTCCTCCCAGGATTGAACAGCCATATGTCGGCAAAGATGAAAGCGAAGCTGCCACCCGGTCAGGCGGCATTAAAACGCTGTAATATCTGAATAATTACGTGGGAAGCATATAACTCCCCCGCCGCTCGGGGTGCCCGCTGGGCTGGCGTCCGGGTCGACCTTCGTACTACAATCCCAGCAAATCTTTCATTCCAAATACGCCCTGGTGACCCGGCAGCCACTCGGCGGCCAGTAGGGCGCCCAGCACAAACCCTTCGCGGGAGTACGCCTCGTGGGACAGCTCAATTTGGTCGACGCCGGAGGTATAGGTCACAATGTGGGTACCCACTACCTGGCCTTCGCGCTCCGAAATAATGGCCAGCTCGCTCGGGTTCTGGGTGGCTTCGTTGCGCCAGGTTTTCTTCTCGGGAAAATTGCGCAGAATACCTTCGGCCGCCGTTAGGGCCGTACCGCTGGGCTGGTCCACTTTCTGGGTATGGTGAATTTCGCGAACCTGCACGTCGTAGCCGCCAAACTGGTGCATTTTAGCCGCGACGTACTCGTTGAAGTGGAAAAACAGGTTGACGCCCACGCTGTAGTTGGAAGCGTAAAACAGGGCCCCATTCTGCTGCTGGCACAAAGCCTGGGCCTCGGCGAAGTGGTGGAGCCAGCCCGTGGAGCCGCACACCACCGGAATGCCCTGCTGCAGGCAGCTCATCACGTTGGCAAAAGCCGCGTCGGGGTGGGTAAACTCGATGGCCGCATCCACGGTCGAGGAGTCGAAGTCGGTGATGCGCGCTTCGGGGTGGGTGGGGTCGACGATACCAGCAATCTGGTGGCCGCGGGCCACCGCTTGGGCTTCGATGGCCTGGCCCATTTTGCCGTAGCCAATCAGGAGCAGCTTCATTTCAGGGGGCGCCTGGAGCGCGTATTATTCAAGGTAAGGGTAAGGGAGAGGCCCGGCGTGACGGCCGCCGTGGGCATCCAGATCAGGGTGGGCTGCCACTGCAGGCCCAGGTCGTCGCTGATGTCGAAGTCCTTGAGGTGGGCATCGACGACGGCGTCGAGCACGGTCAGGGAGTAGGCCAGAGCCGAGTAGGCAATGAATACGTCGCGCTGGGTGCGGTACACCCGCAGGCCGCGCACGGCGTAGGAGCTGTCCCGAATCTGGGCCGCATTCGGGCCGGAGGGCTTGCGCTTGTTGGCGAAGTCGTCCAGGGCCGTGAGGTATTCCTTGTAGCGGCTCTGGTAGAAAAATTCGCCGTAGAGCGTGCCCCCGATGGCGCCATACACCAGGGGCAGCTTCCAGAACTTGCGGTTGTAAATCTGACCCGCGCCGGGCAGCATAACCGCCAACAGGCCCGCCTTGGAGGGCTCGGTCATGGCGATGCCAAAGAGCTTGGCCGTGCGCCGGGACGCATCCGTGACGGGCGGCGTGCTGACCACGGCCGAGTCGGGGCCGGCCGTCACGACCTGGGCCCGGGCGGGAGCCGCGGCGGCCAACAGGGTGGCGAGCAGCGTAGCTCCCGCGGTGAGTTGGCTCCGATTGCCGGTCATCAAATACAGAGGTTTAAGCGGGTTGTAGAATATGCAGAATGCGCTGCATGTCTTCTACCGAGTCAAACGCAATTTTGATTTCCCCATTG
Source organism: Hymenobacter chitinivorans DSM 11115 (assembly GCF_002797555.1). Classification (NCBI taxonomy): domain Bacteria; kingdom Pseudomonadati; phylum Bacteroidota; class Cytophagia; order Cytophagales; family Hymenobacteraceae; genus Hymenobacter; species Hymenobacter chitinivorans. The sequence continues at coordinate 204,621 of NZ_PGFA01000005.1, forward strand.
CCCTGGGGGCCGGGCTTAACCAGGACTTTGCTGCCAAACCGGTCGGAGAGGAACCGCTCGGTGCGGCGCAGCTCGGCCACGGGAATGTGCACCTGAGTTTCCTGTACCGATTGAGCATTGGGGGCGTCGGCTTTCTTGGGGGCGGCCAGGCCGGCGCGCACCAGCTGCTCCACCTTGCGTACCGAGAGTTCCTCGGCCACGATGCGGTGAAACAGGGCCAGCTGCTGCTCGGCGTCGTCGATGTTGATCAGGGCCCGGGCGTGGCCCATGCTGATAACCGTGTCGCGCAGGCCAATCTGGATATCGGGCGGCAGCTTGAGCAGGCGCAGGTAGTTGGTGACGGTCGAGCGGTTTTTGCCGACCCGGTCGCCGAGCTCTTCCTGCTTGAGGTTGCACTCGCTGACCAGGCGCTGGTAGCTGAGGGCAATTTCAATGGCGTTGAGGTTTTCGCGCTGAATGTTCTCAATCAGGGCCATTTCCAGCATCTGCTGGTCATCGGCCTTGCGAATGTAAGCGGGAATCGAGTCGAGGCCGGCCAGCTTGGAGGCCTGCAAACGCCGCTCCCCGGAGATGAGCTGGTAGGCGTTGGTGCCGGTCTGGCGAACCGTGACGGGCTGGATGATGCCCTGAATCTTGATGGATTCGGCCAGTTCCTGCAGGGCCTCCTGGTCGAAGTGGGTGCGGGGCTGGTAGGGGTTGGCCTCGATCTGCCCGACGGGAATAAAGCCCACCGAGTTCATGGGGTGGGGCACGAGGCCCGTCCGCTCACTCTTCTTCTCGTAGCTTCCTTCAATCAGGGCATTGAGGCCGCGGCCCAGGCCCCCGATTTTGCGTTTGGCTGCTGCGGGAACTGCCGCCGGAGCGTTTTTCTCTTCGTTCTTCTCTGACATACCGACATTCAACCCCCACCCAGTACCAGGTGAAAGGCGGAGTCAAAAATACACAAACCCGGGGGAAGCGGCGGAAAAAATGTTCCACGGACCGGAAATATTCGTGGAACATCGGCGCCGACAGCTGGCCGTCAAGGTTTTACTGGAACTATCCGAAGCCCTGCCGTGAGTAAGTGCGAAACGATGGCAACGGCCGTTGACCGGGTGTCGATGACCACGGCCTAGGTGACAACGCCTGTTGCCCTCGTGACAATCAGCTCTGCCCAGGTGACAAGGCGAGGTAACCTCGTGACAACGCGTAGAGGCGAGGTGTCATTGGCTGCTGACCTTGTGGCAATGCGTAGTGGTGAGGTGTCAATTGGCAATGCCCAGGCGACAATGCATAGTGACGGGGTGACAATAGCTGCTGACCTCGTGGCAATTCAGGAAACTCATCGTAAAGCTGAATTTTCTGAACGTTGAAAAGTGAAGAGTCTCTTGAACTCAATATTGTCTGCAAGACCACTTTGCCACGTCGGGAAAGATGCATGGGCAGCAGTTCAGACAAAGGAGGGTTTCCCTCGTACCTTGGCGGCATGAGCCTCCGCTGCTACACCTGCTGTCTGATTTTTGTCCTCATAGTGGGGTTGCTGCCTGGGGGCATTTCTAGCGTTAGGGCTCAGAAGAAGGTTCAAAGGCTTCCCTCTGGTTTTCTATCTGAGCGATGGGGACCATTCTACCCGATTAGGACAGTAACTAGGTACGGCGATGCTGGCCAGTTGGTGGGACGAGATGTATACAGGCTGCTCGTGGCCACAAACTATTCATATGATTCCACTGGCCATTTAAAACGAAAAACCCGATGGCCCCTCGTCATAGGCCGTCTCACAGCAAAATGGGTGTTCTACTACCCAAATGGGAAGCGCCAAATAGTTGTTAATCGTCTTCCTCACACCGAGATACGACATCGCTGGGATGAAAAAGGTAAGCTCAACAGTGTGACCCGTAAAGGGCTTTGGGGTAACATTAAGAAAGAATGGGCGAATGGAAAAATGATTCGGGAGCGTGATTCAAAAAGGGTATTGAGAAATATCCACTACCAGTAGTGCCTATGCTCCCTTGATTCAACTTCTTAATTAGCGTGAATGAAGTACTTCGGGCTGTCCACGGTTTAATCAAACGGTCGTTGATATTGACACAAGCAGTGCGCACATACCGCTTAACGTGCTATGGTTTCTGCCTTCTTAGAAACTGCCAGCAAGAACAGAAAAAGCGTTTCAGCTTAAGAGTGAAACGCTTTTAAAGATTGGGTAAGGACAACGTGACTAGGCATCGGGACGGCGCGACCACCTCGCGCGGTGAAACCTCGCGGTACCGAGGCGCGAAAAAGGCCGGCGAATCCCGCCGGCCTTTTTCGTTTAGTTATCTGTAGTCCGAGCTACGGTGGGCTGATTTACGAGGCTAAAATTCTCAAACGCGACGGTGGCAGATGCGGGGCCTTTGGCCAGGATGCCGGCCCGCACGCCCCGGTCCCAGGGCGGGAGGTAGGTGCCGTTGATGGGGGCCGTGACGCCTGGCAAATTTTGCCAGGTGCGGCCGTTGTCTGAGCTCCAGGAGAAGCGGAACAGGTTGCCGTTCTGGGCCTGCAAGCGCAGGGTCAGGGCAGTGGCGGCAGCGGGCAGCTTTACTTCGCTCAGCGTCTTCTGCTGGCCTTTCTCCAGCTGCCAAAGCTGGAGCTTGCCGTTGCCGGCCGTCAGGGCTACGGTATTTTCCGGGTCGCCGTGGGCGGCAATGCCCGCTACGGTGCCGGCCGGTAGTTTCGACGGGTTGAGCAGGGTGGTGGTAGCGGTGTAGTCGGCGGTGGTGGTGTGCTGGCCCAGGACGGCCCCGCTGTGCTGGGGGCGGGCGGTGAGCAGGAGTTTGCCGCCCTGCACGGCCACGGTGGGCCGCTCCTCGATGGGCCACTGCCAGGACGGCAGCAGGGTGGGCTGGTCGAATTCGTCCTTGAAGTTGCGGGGGGCCAGGGGGGCTTCCTTGGTGGGAATGGAATTGCCGTTCTTGAAATCGGGCCAGTCGTTGGCGGTCCAGCTAAACTCGCTGATGACGCCCTGGCGGCCCACGAATTCAAAGCTGCGCGTGTCGTAGGCGTGGTGGAGCATGTACCAGCGCTTGCCGCGGTTGAAGATGGTGCCGTGGCCGGGGCAGGCCCACTTCTCGTTTTTGGTCAGGATGGGGTTCTTGTCGTACTTCTCCCAGGGGCCGAGCAGGCTTTTGGCCCGGGCCACCCCGATGCCGTAGGTGCAGGTATGACCACAGCAGCCGTTGCCGGCATAAAAGGCGTAGAAGTAGTCGTTGCGCTTGATCATGCACACGCCTTCCACCAGGTTGCCTTCCCAGGCGGCGGTATTACGAAACAGCTCCTTTTTCTCGCCTAGCAGGGCGGTGTGTTCCTCGTTGAGGCGCTGGGCCCAGATGGGGGTGGGCTGCTGCACGCTGTTGCCGTCTTCCTTCCAGATCAGGTAGAGCTGCCCGTTTTCGTCCCGCATCGGAAAGGCGTCGATGGAGCCGTCGGGCTGAGCCACCAGGGGGCCGTGGTCGGTGTAGGGGCCCTCGGGCCGGTCGGCGCTGGCAATGCCCACGGCCAGGTTGCCGCCTTTTTTGTGGGCCGTGTAGTAGATATAGGTCTTGTTGCCTTCCTGGCTGATTTCGGGGGCCCAGAAGTAGTAGTCGGCCCAGGCCGGCAGCTCCCCCGGAAACACGTGGCCCACCAGCTTCCAGTCGGTCAGGTTCGTGGATTGCAGCAATGGAAAGGCCGGGCCCCAGTTGGACGACGTGGCCGTGGCCCAGTACGTATCACCGACCTTGGTGATGGAGGGGTCGGGAAAGTCGCCGGGCAGCACCGGGTTGACGATGGAAATAGCGGGCAGGTCGGCTTCGGCAATAGTTTCGGCCGTGGTAGCGGTGGGCGTGCTCACGCTGGTGGTGGCGCTCTGGCAGGCGCCGAGCAGCAGGCCCAGGCCGAGCAGCAGGGGGGCGGACGAGGTTTTAGGAAGTAGAACCATGAAAGGAGGAAGCAGTCAGGTTGGAAGCTTAGAACAGATGGTCAGCTACGCGTTATTCGCCGGCCGGTTTGGGCAGGGCCGTACCCGTGGCGACGGGCGTGCCGAAATTAGGCGTGCCGTCGGCATTCCAGGAAAACTTCTGCATGCGCGGGCTCCGGTTGTCGCCGCAGCCCTGGCCGGATTGCGGGTTGGCGTGGTAGAGAATCCAGTCCTCGGTGCCGTCCTTGCTTTGGAAAAAGCTGTTGTGGCCGGGGCCGTACGCATGGGCGGCCGGGTTTTTTACGAAAACCGGCAGAGCTGATTTACTCCAGGAAGCGGGCTTCAGCGGGTCGGCGGTGGCCGGGGCCGTGAGCATGCCCAGGGCGTAGTCGTCGGTACTGCAGTGGCTGGCCGAGTAGATGATAAAGGTTTTGTCGGCGTGCTTGAGCACTTCGGGGCCTTCATTCACGGCCGGGCTGCCATTCTGCTCCCAGCTGTATTCGGGATGGGAAAGCTCGACGCGCGGCCCAACGAGCGTCCAGGGGTTGCTCATTTCGGCAATGTAGAGGCGCTGCACCTGGCTGCTGGCTACTTCGTGGCCCGACCAGAGCAGGTAGCGTTTGCCATTCTGCTCCAGCACCGTGCCGTCGATGGCCCACAAGTCCTGGCCGGGCACGGCAAGGCGGCCTTTGTCGACCCAGGTGCCGGTGGTGGGGTCGGCGCTGGCGTTTTCCAGCACGTTGATGCGGTGCCCGTCGCAGCACATGGGGTCGGCGGAGTAGTAGATGTACCACTTGCCATCGAAGAAATGCAGCTCCGGGGCCCAGATGTCGCGCTGATTAACGCCGGCCAGCTGCGGGGTCCAGACCACGGTGCTGACCGAGGAGCCCAGGTCCGACATTTTCGCCGTTTTGCGAATGGCCAGGCTGTTGCCCGTGGTGTGCATGTAGTAGTACACGTCGCCCCGGCGAATCACCCAGGGGTCGGGGCCGGCCGTCAGCAGCGGATTGGTAAAGGTCGTGGTCGTGGGGGGCGTAACCGCGGGGGCTGCCGGGGCGGCGGCCTTCTGGCAGGCCAGCGTGAGGGCCAGCAGGCTCAGGGGCAGCAGGCGGGAAAGGGCGAACATAGAAAAGGGGATAAGGAGCGGAACAAAGCAGGGCAGCGCATTGGCTGAGCAGCAGCTGCGCTGCTGAAGATAGAAAACGAAAGGGCCGCTCCGGTACGGGCCCGGAGCGGCTCTTTCATTGCGTACGTGGAATCCTGGCTACCACTGCGGGTTCTGCTGGAGGCGGTTCAGGTCAACTTCGGTTTGCAGCAAGGGCAGCAGGCGCGACTTGCCCACGATGAAGTTGTTGAAGTCCGGGTCGCGGGCCTTGAGCAGGTTCACGTTGGTAGCATCCGTGAGCAGGCCCCAGCGCTGCAGGTCAAACCAGCGGACTCCTTCCCCCGTGAGCTCAGTTACCCGTTCGTGCATCAGCTGGGTGCGCAGCGCTTCCTTGGTCAGCGTGGTGGCTAAGGGGGCCAGTCCGGCCCGCTGCCGCACCTGGTTGACCAGCGGAATGGCCGCCCCGGGGTTGCCTTGCTCGTTGATGGCCTCGGCCTGGAGCAGCAGCACGTCGGCGTAGCGCATCACCCGCTGGTTGATGGGCGAGTCGAAGTCCTCGAAGTCGCGGTAGTAGTCAGTCTGGTACTTGCGCCAGTACACGCGGGAGCGGTTGCGAGTGTCTTTGCCGTAGCGGGTCAGGAAGCCCACGCCGTAGACCAGCGTATCGGCATCAGAAGCCAGGGCCGTGGGGAACTGGGTTTGGTCCTTGCGGTTGTAGAACACGGTAGCGGCCAGGCGCGGGTCGCGCTGCCCGGTCGTGGTGGGTTCCTGCAAAAACTCGCGCACCACCCAGGGCCGCACCTCGCCGTCGTTGAAGCCATAGCCGGGCACGCCCCAGAACTGGGAGCGTTGCCCGCCTTGGGAGGAAGTAGCATCGGGTCCGCCACCGGCGTCGTTGCCGCCCTTCTTCTCGTCCGTAAACTGTACTTCGAAGATGGACTCCGCATTGTTTTCCGTGGTGTGGCGGAAGTTGTCGGAGTAGTTGGGCACCAGCTGGTATTTGCCCGAGCTGATAACCTGCGCGAACTGGGCCTGGGCATCGGCCCAGCGCTTGTTTTGCATGTAGGCCTTGCCCAGCAGGGTCTGGGCCGCGCCCTTGGTAGCCCGGCCCACGTCGTTGCCGGTGTAGGAAGTCGGCAAGTCGGCCTGGGCGGCCTGCAGGTCGCTGATAACCTGGTTCCATATCTGGGTCTCGTTGCCTTGCGGGGGCACGGTGTTCAGGTCGGTGGCGGTGGCCAGCACCAGCGGCACGTTGCCGTAGAGCGACACTAGGTTGAAGTAGCACAGGGCGCGCAGAAAGCGGGCTTCGGCCAGCACCCGCTTTTGCAGGGTGGCGTCCATGCCCTGAATGCCGGGCACTTTGTCGAGGACCTGATTGCAGCGGTAAATGGTGCGGTAATGGTCGCGCCAGATATTGTTCGACACTTCAAAGTCGTAGTTCGTCTGGATGAAGTGCGTGAAGTCGGCCAGCTCGCCCCAGGGGCTTTGGCTGAAGCCGGTGTCGTCGCGCAAGTCGAAGGCAAAGTTGAGCCAGCGCCGGTACATGCCCAGGCCTTGCAGGCCGGCGTAGCAGGCGTTGGCGGCCTTCACCGCATCGTCGCCGGTCTTGAAAAACACCTCCGTGGTAGGTAGGTTGGGGTTCACTTGGTCAAGAATATTCTTCTCGCAGGCCGTAGCACTCAGCAGCAAGGCACTAGCCAGGCCCAGCCGGGTTAAAAAGGAAGCTTTCATATCAGAGGCTGATTTTTTACAGAGAGTGGAAAGGGCCTAGAAGCCGGCCTGAATGCCCAGCGTGAAGGAGCGCAGGTTGGGGTAGGAGCCTTCGTCCACGCCGCGGGCCAGGTTGTTGCCCAGGGTGTTGAAGCCACCGCTGCCCACGGTTTCAGGGTCGTAGCCGGTGTAGTCGGTCACCGTAAACAGGTTTTGGGCCGTGGCCACCACCCGCAGCGAAGTCACGTACTTGGTGCTTTCCAGCAGCGTCTTGGGCACGGTGTAGCCCAGCTGCAGGTTTTTCAGGCGCAGGTACGAACCGTCTTCCAGCCAGCGCGTGGTGTTAAACCGGGCGTTGTTGCCGGCGGCATCGCCGTTCTTCGGCCCACCCGATTTGATGGCCCGGGGTGTGGTGGACGAGGGGTTGGCGGGCGTCCAGGGGCTGAAGTCCGCGCGGTAGTTGCTGTTGTCGGCCGTGTTGTCGGTCAGGAATTTCGACAGGTTCATCACGTCGTTGCCCTGCACGCCCTGCAGGAAGGCCGTCAGGTCGAAGCCGCCGTAGCCCAGGTTCAGGTTCAGGCCGTACTGCAGCTTGGGAAACACCCGGCCCACGTGGGCCCGGTCCTTGTCGTTGATGATGCCGTTGTTGTCGATATCCTTGTAGCGCACGTCGCCGGGGGCCAGGCCAGCCGGGATTTTAGCGTCGCCGGTCTGGTAAATGCCGTCGAACTGGTAGAGGTAGAAGGAGCCCACTTCGTAGCCCACTTCGGTACGGGTGATGTCGCGCGGGCCGCCATTGAAGAAGTTGGCGGCCCCGCTGCCTTCGCCGCCGGCCCGGCCCAGGTCGAGCACCGTGTTCTTAATGGTCGTCAGGTTGGCCGTGGCGCCGTAGCGCAGCGGGTTACGGTCGTCGGTGTAGCCCAGCTGAAACTCAACGCCCTTGTTTTCGAGCTTGCCCAGGTTGCGGAAGGGGTTCGGCCCGGCGTTGCCAAAGGTCAGGGGCAAGGTGGGGTTAATCAGCGCATTGTAGGTCTGCGACACGTAGTAGTCCGCCGACAGCGTCAGGCGGTTCGATACGAAGCCCGCATCAAAGCCCACGTTGGTGGTGCGGCGGTCTTCCCACCGGATACCGGTGCTGGCGTAGGCCGTCTGGATGGCGCCGTTGCCGTTCTGCACGCTGCCATTAAGCGCGTAGTTAGCGTTGGTGTTAATAAAGCCCTGCGACAGGTAGGAACCCCCGTAAGCGCCAACCAGCAAATCGTTGCCCAGGCGGCCGTACGAGGCCCGCAGCTTGAGGTCGGAAACGGCGGTGATGCCCTCAAAGAAGGCTTCCTTCGACACGCGCCAGCCTACCGAAGCCGCCCCGAAGTTGCCCCAGCGCTTGCCCGGCTCAAAGCGCGACGAACCGTCGCGGCGGAAGGCGGCCGTCAGCAGGTAGCGCTGGTCGTAATCGTAGGTGGCCTGGCCAAAAAACGACTGCTTGGCCCATACATACGACGAGCCGATGGCCTGCGGAGTCTGACTGCCCGCGTCCAGGGCCCAGTAGTAGGTGGGGCCAGTACCGTAGCCAAAGTTGACGCCGCGGGTAAAGTCCTGCTGGAAGCGCTGCTGGCTGTAGCCGCCCACCAAGGTCAGGTTGTGGTTACCGAAGCTCTTGTCGAAGGTCAGGGTGTGCTCGGCCATGCCGAAAAGCTCGGTGCCCTGGTTTTCGCCAAAATTCGACAGCTGGGTGATGTCGTTTTGCCGCCAGATGCCGTACTGGCGCTTCTGCTGGTCGTGGAAGGCGTGAAACTCGGTGGCCAGGTTGAGGCGGTAGCGCAGGAAGTCGAAGATGGATACCTCCCCGTACACGTTGCCCTGCAGGCGGTTGGAGGTGCCGGTGTCGTTAAGCAGGTTTTGGGAGGCAATGGGGTTGAGGCCGAAGGTGCTGGCATTGGCGTTGCCGATGCCGTAGCCGCCCGGTACCGTGGGGTCGTACACGGGGTTTACCGGCAGCATCTGCACTACGTTATAAAAGGGCGAGCCATAGAAGGGAATAACGTTCAGGCGGATCTGGTTAGTGCGGGAAAGCATGGCGTTTTCGCCGAAGCGGAACCGGCCCCGGTTAAAGCCGGTGTTGACGCGGAAGCTGTAGCGCTCAAACTCGGGCCCTTGCACGGTGCCCTTCTGGTTGAAGTAGCCCCCCGATACGTTGAAGGTCGAGTTGGGCCCGCCACCGGAAAAGCCCAGGTTGTAATCCTGAATCGAGCCTTGCTTGAAGAATTCCTCCTGCCAGTCGGTGTCGATGCCGGCCGGCAGATTGGCCGCGTAGGGCTGGCGGGGCAGCCCGGCATTGTCATACGCCTGGTTGTTGACGGCCGCCCACTGCGAGGCATTCATCAGGTCGAGGCGTTTGACCAGGTTCTGGACCCCGCCGGTGGCGCTGAAATTGATGGCCGTCGTACCCGCCTTGCCTTTCTTGGTCGTAATGATGATGACGCCGTTGGCGCCCGAGGCTCCGTAGGGCGCCAGGGCGGCGGCATCTTTGAGCACCTGCACCGATTCGACGTCGGCCGGGTTGAAGTCGCGCTGGCCACCCTGGCCCTGCACCCACAGCCCGTCGATAACGTAGAGTGGCCCGCTGCCGCTGGCAATGGTGCCCAAACCGCGAATGTTGATGTTGGGAGCCTGCCCGGGCTGCCCGGAGTTGGTTACCTGCACGCCCGGCAGCCGGCCCTGAATGGCTTCGCCAACGGAGGCTACCGGGGCCCGGCGCACTTCCTGGGCGCTGACGCTGGCCACCGAGCCGGTTACGTCCTGGCGGTTCTGGGTCAGATACCCCACCACTACGACTTCGCTGAGTTGCTTGGCATCCACGGCCAAAGCCACATTCACCTCACTGCGCCCACTGACGGGCACATCCTGGCTCAGGTAGCCGACAAAGGAAAATGTTAGAGTGGCATTGTCGCCCACGGTGAGCGAGTAGCGGCCATCCGGGTCGGTGGTGACGCCGTTGGTGGTGCCTTTTTCAAGTACCGTCACCCCGGGCATGGGCTGTCCTTTCTCATCAAGCACGCGCCCAGTCACGGGGGTAGCAATCGGCTGGGAGGTCGGGGCTGCGCCGGTGGGGGGCAGGGCGAAGGCAGCCGCGTCGGCGGATACTGCCGGAAGCAGGAGCAAACCGCAAAGCGTAGCGGCGGGTACAGTCAGCCTGCGTAAGCTGAGTAAGGAGTCCTTCATAACTGGAGTGGGTAGGAGTGGAAGGAATGGAGGGGAAAGAGGCGAATTCTGCTACAAACGTTTGCAGGGAAATTGTCAATTGCAAACGTTTGCGTGGAGAAGTTGAAAAAGTCCCTGTTCAGCAGGGGAAATCAGACACTTTTACGGGCCCTGGTAAGGTGGGTGGGATTGGTAGGGCCAACTCAATACTACCCGGGTTTCTGCGTAACTATAGAGACTAATTTAAGCAATGTCAAGAAATTATATAAAGTATTTATAACAAAAACCAATTGTTGCGCTTGATCCGGCAAGTACGTGCGTCCTGCTACTCAGGCCGAATCGGAATACTATTGGCTGTTACACCGGGTGTTTAGCCGCGGCAGTTTCTTTCGCAAACGTTTGCAATCAAGCATTGGTGGTGTGAGTTGCTTAGAGGGAGCAATTGTAAGTAAGCCCGTACGGATGAGGGTAGTAATCAGATGAGTACTGCTTTAAGTAGTCGCTCTGCCTTTTGCACAGCTTTGTGTGGTCTGGTCGTAAAAAAATCAACCTAGTCAGGAGGGCCGTCCATCTATTGCTGGGTTACTTCCCGTTTAGCTTCTGGATAAGCTCGGTTTCCTCTTTGCGGTATGGGGTACCGTCACGCCGAAATACTTCGTGAAACCACTCTGCTGGCTCGCTGCCGTCGGGCAAGGGTGTGTCCCACTGGTATTTAGTATTCGTTTTGCCATCCACTAGCCCCCAGTTGATGGCCCCCACGTTCTGGGTTTTGAGCATGGGCATGATGGTGGCAAAGCGCGAGTTGCGGGGGCGCGCCATGTACTCAGTGCAGATAAGGGGGCGGCCGTGGGTTTCCAGCAGCTCGATAAGCCGCTGATGAATAGCAACTTCATCATAGCTGTGGTAGGTGATGACGTCGGAGTGCTGCGCCTGATAGGTGTTCAGAGCCTGAAAGTCCCAGGCCCACAGGCCCACGCTCAGCGGCTGGTCGGGATTTACGGCCCGGGCCCAGGCAAACACGTTGCGCAACAGGGGCAGGGAAGTAGTGAGCTTGCCCGAGTTACCCGGCTCGTTGTATAAGTCCCAGAGTAAGATTCGCTTGTCGTGCTTGAAGGTGCTGAGCACATCCTGCACGTAGGGTTTCAGCGCCATAAAGGTGGCCGAGTCCCGCGAAGCCGGGTCGCCGGGGTCCTGCAGCCAACCAGAATTGTGAATTCCGGGTTTCGGCACCGGCTGAGCTCCTGTGTTGGCCTGCTTGTTCCAGCAGTCGTCGAAGAAGACGAACATCGTCTGGATGTGGTGCTTGTCGGCCAGGGCCAAATAGGCGTTGATACGCGCCTTGAATCCTTTGGGGTCTTGTTTCCAGGCCAGACTGTGCAGAAAAACCCGCATCGTGTTGAAGCCAATTCCTTCGGCCAGGCCCAGCTCCCGGTCAATGGTGGCCGGGTCGAAAGTATCGGCCTGCCACATTTCGAGCTGGTTGATAGCCGTGCTGGGCGTAAAGTTGGCGCCGCTTATCCAGGTGTGCGCCTTGTACCATGCCTGCGCCTTTTCCGCCGTCCAGCGCTGCCCAACGGCCTGAGCCGCGCTACTGGCCGGGCTCTTAGTCCGGGCCTTGGGCGTTTGCGCATAAGCACTGCCACAGGTCAGTAGCAGGGAAATAAACAGTAGCAGCTTCGTCATACAATAAACGGGTGGAATTTCAAACGTTTGCGTGCGGACAGTAAGGGTGTAACGAATTGGATTGAGAACTGCTCGGAGTTTTGAAGTGGTCCAGTGGCAAGAATATAGTTCTTATCTTTCTAAGATATATTCTATATTATTGCCATTGCTCCGCTGTTTAAGGTTTGTTGCCTGAGTAGCATCCAGCGCCCGGCTTATTATCAGAATGATGAATTAGCTCAGCATTGCCCGTGTACGGAAGTATTAACGCAAACGTTTGCATATTGTTTAGCTAGTCTGATCAAAGCTTGATTTGGTTGCCCAACCTGTTTTCTGCACTTCCTACCTACCTTTCTCACATGCCCTCCCGTCGTCATTTCCTTCAGCAAGCCGGTAGTGGCCTGGCAGCTCTGGCCCTGCACAGCCAGGCCTTAGCGCGCGCCGCGGCCCGGACGTATACCAACCCAGTATACGCGGGGCAGTTTCCCGACCCTTTCGTGCTGCGTCATCAGGGGCGCTACTATGCTTTTGGCACTACCGGGCAAGGGCGGACAACTGATGGGCGCATTTTCACGGTCCTTACCTCGGCCAATCTGGTCGACTGGAAGCCGGTGGGAGGAGCTCTTACCCCGCCCGAAGGAGCCACCGGAGCCGATTTCTGGGCTCCGGAAGTGCTCTACCACCAGGGTACTTTCTACATGTACTATTCCGTGGGTGGCGGCGCTATCGGTGCCTCCGTAGGGCACCGGCTGCACGTGGCAACCAGCAAAACCCCGCAGGGTCCCTACGCGCAAGTTGCCCTACTCGACGTGCCCGACAGCAAGTTTACCATTGATGCTCACCCGTTTCAGGACACGGACGGGCAGTGGTATATGTTCTACGCCCGCGACTTTATTGATTCTGCTAATGGCTACCGCCCCGGTACTGGCCTGGTCGTCGACCGCCTCGTCGATATGACCCGCCTGGCCGGGGAAAGCCGTACGGTGATGCGCGCCCGCCACGACTGGACGGTGTTCGAAAAAAACCGCCTTATGCCGCTCTACGGCAACCGCACCTTTGCCGAGTGGCACACCCTGGAAGGTCCTTTCGTGCGCAAACACGCCGGCAAGTACTACTGCTTCTACAGCGGGGCTAACTTCCTGACGCCCCGCTACGGAGTCGACTACTGCGTGGCCGATTCTATTATGGGCCCGTACTCGGATGCCGGCGCTGAAAAAGGACCCCGGGTGTTGCACGCCGTGGCAGGACACGTGCGCGGGCCGGGGCATCATTCCCACGTTTTAAGCCCGGACGGTAAAACGGAGTACCTGGTTTACCATGCCTGGGACAAGGCCATGAAGGAGCGGCAGCTTTGCATCGACAAGCTGGCCTGGACAGCCCAGGGGCCTCGCTGCCAGGGACCTACCTACACGCCCCAGCCGCTACCCTAGGTCGGTGCGGGCCGCGCCTGGGCACCGAGGGTCAGTAAGCAGGGTCTTCCGCCCGAAACAAAAGCGCATCCTTTCCGCAAAATTTGCGTTGCTTGGCCAGCTATTTGCGTAAAACGTTGCGCATCCTGTACCCCGAGCTGTTTTTTCATTTTCAATTTATTACGGTTGTGGCCCGCACAAAAGCTTCTATTTCAGATCTGGCGAAGCAGCTGGGAGTTTCGGTTTCTACCGTTTCCCGGGCCCTGAGCGACCATCCCACCATCAGTGCGGCCACCAAGAAAAAGGTTTGGAAGCTGGCTCAGGAGCTGCACTACCAGCCCAACCACATGGCGGCGGGCCTCCGCAAAGGCCGCAGCAACCTGCTCGGCGTAATTGTGCCCCATATCGATGGTCATTTCTTTACCATGGTCGTCAAGGGCATTGAAACCGTAGCCACCAAGGCGGGTTTCAACGTGATGATCTGCCAGTCGAATGAGGATGTGAAGCACGAGCAGAAAAACATCGAGTCCTTGCTCAGTGCCCAGGTCGAGGGTATTCTGGTGTCGTTGGCGCGCAACACGCTTGACTCCCGGCATTTCGACAAGGTGCGCAAGCAGGAAATACCCCTGGTATTCTTCGACCGGGTGCTCGACGGGCTCGACGTCAGCGCGGTGGTGATTGACGACCGGGAAGGGGGGTACCAGTCGACGAAGCACCTGCTGGCCCAGGGCTGCCGCCGGATTGCGCATTTTGGCGGTCCGCTGCACCTGAATATCTACAAAAACCGGCGCCTGGGCTATATCGACGCGCTGCTGGAGGCCGGCCTGCCCGTGGACGAGGAGCTGATTTACCACTGCGACATGACCCAGGAAGACGGCGTCACGGGTATGCAGCGCATGCTGCAACTGAAGAAGCGCCCGGACGCCATTTTTTCCGCCAGTGACTTTTCCATTGTGGGCGCCTTGCAGGAGTTGAAGCGGCAGGGGCTGCGGGTACCTCAGGACATTGCGCTGTCCGGGTTCAGCAACGAGACGTTCACCTCCATGACGGAACCCATGCTGACTACCGTGGATCAGCGCTGTGAGCAGATGGGGCAGGCAGCCGTGCGGCTGTTTCTGGAAATGCTGGAGGAGCGCAGCGCCCTGTTTTCGCCCCGCCGCATTGTGCTCCAGCCCGATTTATTGATTCGGGGCTCGTCCTTGCGGGCGGTGAAGGAGGCAGTGGGGAAGTAGGGGCTGGCGGTTCGGGTTGGGGTAGCAAGAGGCATTGACCGGCTCACAATGCCCTGTGACTTGTTCATAATGGCTTCTGCCCTCTTCACAATGACCGTTGACCGGCTCACAATGCCTCGTGGCTTGTTCACAATACATTCTGTCCGGTTCACAACGGCTGGTGACCGGCGCGCAATGGCCGCTGACCGTCGCGCAATGCGTAATGACCGAGGCACAATGTGCGGTAATCGGGTGACAATGACTGCTGACCTCGTGACGATGACCCGTGACGAGGTGACAATGGATGCTGACCAGGCGTCATTACGTTCTGCCCTCGTGACAAGGCGTTCTGTCGAGGCGTCATGGGACCGTGACCGGGTGACAACGCCTCGTGACGAGGTGTCAATGGCCGCTGACCTCGCGTCAATTCGAAGTGACCGGGCATGTGTCGCTGACGGATTCGCAGCGGAGCTGCTCAGGGGTAGGTGGTCACTCGGCACAGCCGAGCGACTGCCTGGGATTGCTAAATGATGACTAGTTGGTGCCGCCGACGTAGTGGCACAATGTACCTTCGTTGAAAAATAAGTTTGGATATACCACCACGCTAACTAATAAAAAGATGGGCCTAGATATTGGTGTAAGTACCGATAAGGATGAAGAACTGTATGCGGATGAGGCGGATGACTATTTTAACGAGCACAGCTTAAGCCGGACGTTCTGCCATTTTATGGGTAGGAGAAATGTAGTGGAGCACGAGACGGAGCTTGACCAAATCGGCCGGATAACAGGAGTGGATATTGCACCCTTATATGATATGGAAAGTTACCCCAGCGAAGAGTTTCTGGAGTTTCAGCTCGGAGTGGCGGAGTCAGAAGAAGAGAGAGCCACGATTATTGCCGAAGCTGAAGCTGACAAAGAGCGGCTGACGGGGAATATATATACGGTCAAACAGATGTTGCTCCACTTAATTGAAAAGCTGGAGACCATTCCAAGTCTGCCGGCTTTGTTACGACCAACGGACTTTGATTCCCTGGATAACGAAGTCTACTTCTCGGACTTTAAAGTAGATAAGGGCGAAGGCTATATTGGGAATAACTTTGGGCAGGACCTGCGAAATTTCAGCCGGCATTTAAACTATGCACAAAGCAAAGGAGCCACGACAGTTTGGTTTAACTATGGCTGAAAAAGCCAGGGAAGCATAAAACAAGAAAGGCCGGCGAATCTCGCCGGCCTTTCTTGTTTTACTTAAGAGGTACAAAACGTTACGCCGCTTCGCCTTCGGTAGCTTCGGGGGCGCCGGCGGCTTCCACGTTCTTTTCCACGATTTCGCGGGCCAGATTGAGGTAGCTGATGCTGCCTTTGCTTTCGGCGTCGTGCAGGATAACGGGAATGCCGAACGAGGGCGACTCCGAGAGCTTCACGTTGCGCGGAATGATAGTATCGAAGACGAGCTGCTGGAAGTGGAGCTTTACTTCCTCCACTACCTGGTTGGAGAGGCGCAGGCGCACGTCGTACATCGTGAGCAGGATACCCTCAATTTCCAGCTCTTCGTTGAGGCGGCTCTGGATGATCTTGATGGTGTTGAGCAGCTTGCCCAGGCCTTCGAGGGCGAAATACTCGCACTGCACGGGCACAATCACCGAGTGGGCGGCCGTGAGGGCATTCACCGTAATCAGGCCCAGGGATGGGGAGCAGTCGATGATGATGAAGTCGTACTGGTCGATGAGGGGGCGCAGGGCGTCCTTCATCTTCTCCTCGCGGTTGGGCAGGTTGATCATCTCCACTTCGGCCCCGACGAGGTCGATGTGGGAGGGCATCAGGTCGAGGTGGGGCAGAATGTTGGTGTTCAGGATAATGTCCTGGGCATTGATGCCATCCACCATGCACTCGTAGATGCTGTTCTCGATGTCCTTCGGGTCGAAGCCCACGCCCGAGGTGGCGTTAGCCTGCGGATCGGCATCCACCAGGAGCGTCCGGTACTCCAGCGCCGCCAGACTGGCCGCCAGGTTGATGGCCGAAGTGGTTTTGCCTACTCCGCCCTTCTGATTGGCTACCGCAATGATTTTTCCCATGAGGGGTGATGGTTGATTGTTAGTTGTTGATTGTTAGTTGTTGATTGTCAGTTGTTGATTGTTAGCCTTGGCAACGATTAACAATCAACAATCAACTCCCATCATTCAACTATAAAGTAATCGTTTCACCAACCCGCATCAGCACCAGCTCCTTACCGGCGGCTTCGGCCTTGGCCTTGGCGCTGGCGTGGTCGATGGCAATGGGGGGGAAGGTGTCGAAGTGCATGCCAATGATTTTGCTCGTGCCGGTCCAGTCGGCCGCTACTAGCGCGTCGTCGATGCCCATCGTGAAATGGTCACCGATGGGCAGCAGGGCCGCGTCGAGCTGGTACCGCTCGCCGATGAGCTTCATGTCGTAGGTCAGGGCCGTGTCGCCGGCAAAGTACAGGGTCTTGCCTTCCGACTCGATGATGAAACCCGCGGCCAGACCGGCGTAGGAGCCGTCGGGCAGGGAGGAGCTGTGGGCCGCAGCCACCAGCTTCACCGTCCCGAAAGGCAGCTTGATGGAGCCGCCCAGGTTCATCTGGTAGGTCGCCTTGAGGCCTTTCTCCCCAAACCAGCTCAGCAGCTCCACCATACCCAGCAGCTCGGCGCCGGTGTTCTGGGCAATTTCGACGGTGTCGGCCACATGGTCGCCGTGGCCGTGGCTGAGGAAGATGTAGTCGGCCTGAATGGCGGCTACGTCGATGTCCTTGGCCAGCGGGTTAGGCCGGATGAAGGGGTCGAAGAGGATTTTACTGCCACCGGTTTCGAGCAGGAAGCTTGCGTGGCCGTAGTACGTCAGGTTCATAGAGGAGCGGTTGGTCGGGAGCGGCTAAGGAAACAGCTTTGCAAGCAAAGCGGCCGTAAAAAGCAACCCCGGACGGAAAGAGAACAACTAATAGCCGAAAGCTAGTAGCTATACGCTTAGTTTTGCACAAATATAAGCGTTTCCCCCGTTCCCATGCTGTTGTCTGTCCGCCGTTTTGCCGGTTATGTTGTCCCGTTGCTCACGGCGTTAGCCGGCTGCGGCCGTAGCGACCAAGCTACCGACGCGCGGCGGGTTTTCCGCTACAACCAGCCCGAGGCGCTGACTTCCCTGGACCCGGCTTTTTCCAACAAGCAGGCCAACATCTGGGCCGTGACCCAGCTCTACAACGGCTTGGTGGAGCTGGACTCGACTTTACAGCCGGTGCCCTCCCTGGCCCGGCGCTACGAAATATCGGCCGACGGCCGGCACTACACCTTCCACCTGCGGCCGGGCGTACGGTTTCACGACGCGGAAGTCTTCGCCGGCGGTAAGGGCCGGGCGGTGGTAGCCCAGGACTTCGTGTATAGCTTCAAACGGTTGCTCGACGCGCCCACGGCCAGCCCCGGCGGCTGGATTTTCCGGGGCAAGGTGCTTTCAACAGCGGGTGGGGAGCCGTCGGATACCTGCTTCGTGGCCGTGAACGACTCCACGCTGCGCATTCATTTGCAGGCGCCGTTTATTCCGTTTCTCGGGATTCTGGCCATGCCCTACGCCTACGTGGTGCCCCGGGAGGCGGTGGCCAAGTACGGTAAGGACTTCCGGGAGCACCCGGTGGGGACGGGCCCGTTCCGGTTCAAGGAGTGGGACGAGGGCAACGCCATTATCTACCACCGCAACCCGACCTACTGGAAAAAGGACGAGCAGGGCCGGCAGCTGCCCTACGTCGATGCCGTGCAGATCAGCTTTATCCAGGACCGCAAAACCGAGTTCCTGACCTTTATGCAGGGCAAGCTCGACTTTCTCTCGGGCATCCGGGCTGGCTCGCGGGACCTTATCATGCACCCCGACGGCACCGTGCGAGAAGACTTCCGGGGCAAGTTTCGCCTGCAAAAGGCACCCTACCTGAACACCGAGTACCTGGGCTTCCAGCTGGACCCGGCCAACCTGCGCGGGGACGCGGCCAGCCCGGCCCTGCGCGACGTGCGGGTGCGGCAGGCGTTGAGCTACGCCCTCAACAAGCCCGAGCTGCTGGCCTATTTCCTCAATAACGTGGGCGTGCCGGGTCATTCGGGCTTCGTGCCCTCGTCGCTGCCCTCGTACAGTGAACAGCTGGTGCCGGGCTACACCTACCAGCCCCAGAAAGCCCGGGAGCTGCTGCGGGCCGCCGGTTTCGGGCCCCAGAACCCCCTGAAGCTGCGGCTGGGCACGGTGGCCGAGCGCAAGGAAGTGTGCGAGTACCTGCAGAAGAAGTGGGCCGAGGTGGGCGTGCAGGTCAGTATCGAGGTGAACCAGTCGGCGGCCCAGCAGGAAATGGTCGACAACGGTCGGGCGGCCTTCTTCACCAAAAGCTGGCTGGGCGACTACCCCGACGCGGAAAACTACCTGGCCCTGTTCTACAGCAAGAACTTCGCCCCGGCCGGGCCCAACAAAACCCACTTCAAGAGCGCCGAGTACGACCGGCTCTACGAGCAGGCTATCCGGGAGCAGGACGTGGCCCGGCGCTACGCCCTCTACCAGCAGATGGACCGGATGGTGGTGGCCCAGGCGCCGGTCATTCCGCTGTATTACGACCAGGTAGTGCGCCTGACTCAGAACAACGTCCGGGGCCTCACGCCCAACCCCATGAACCAGCTGGTGCTGGAGCGGGTGCGCAAGGAATAGGGGCCGGGCTAGCGGGGCAGGGCCTTTTTCGGCTTGGCCAGGGCAGCGCCAAAGCGTTTGAGTAAGCTCGGCTCAGTCAGCAGCGAGGCGCCCTGGAGTTTCCAGTTTCGCAGGCTGCCAGTGAGGGCGGCGAGCAGCTCGACTAGCCAGCCGCGCACCTCGGTAAAGCGCACGTTGTATTTTTTGTGGCGGGGCAGCAAATACAGCACCAGGCCGCCACTCATGGAAAAGAAAAAGCTGATCAGGCCGTGCGTGAGGGCAATGCCAAGGTGGAAAACGATGCCCACCGCCAGCAAAGAAAGCTTACGGGATTTGCCCATTACGATAGCCGCTGCCAGCAGGGCTTCCAGCACCAAAACCAGCCAGGTGGTGAGCAGCAGCGTTACGCCATTGTGGGTGATGGGATGCAGAATCGTCTGTAACCAATCGGGAGCCCCAAACACGTTGTGCGTCGTCCAGTAGTAGAGCGAGGTGCCGTCAACCCACTGGCTGACCTTGAGTTTATCGACGGCAGCCTGGAAGTATAGGTAGCACATTTGCACGCCGGCCAGGCTGATGAGACTGTTGCCCACTATATTCTTGTAGGGCGTGGCTTGCTGGGCCAAAACGGAGAAATTCCAGTGGTTGGGGCGGCTGTCCAGCAAGGTTAGCGGTACCAGGATCAGGCACAGAATAGCATTGATCTGGTCACCGCCATCCACCAAGTCACTGGTCATGAAAAAGGTGTAGGATACCCACCAGTGCAAAACGCCGGTGATGCGGGGGCGCCAGCCGCTGATAACGGCCGCCAGAATCAGCAGGGCGAATAGTTTATAGCCTACCAGGTTTTGGTAGAACAGCGTGTGATAAAGCGTAATGGAATCGACGTAGCTGCGCGGGGTAGCCTTGAGCAGGCTGGCCGGGAACAGGGTATCGGTGGTGTTGACCGCCAGCGTCAGCAGGGTGCTCAGCGCGAGCAGGGCCCGGGCCAGCGCAAAAGTGAGCCCGAAAGGGCTGTTGCGCTCAAAGCGGGTCCGTAAGCGGGTAATCTTATCCAGGATAAACATAACGACACCAGCAGGCTGTAGCGTGTGGAAGTATAGGATAATCAGCCTTTTACAGTCACGTAGGTGTACTGCGTCAGGGTATGGCAATTCGCTTTCAGGGAAGCCCAGGCCCAGGGAATGCGCTTGGTCTTGCAGAGTAAATAAGTGCCGCGCAGATTTCTGACGGCCGCGGTGGCGCTAACTATTGTGGTGTGCTGGCGGATATCGGAGGCGGACACGGGTTTGGTGTACGTCCATTTGTCCTTGGTAATCTGGCTTTGGAGTATTTCTCGTTCGGCCTCCAAGCGCCGGTATTTGCGGCTCAGGCCAAATACATTGTGGTAGCTGCCGCTTTGGTACACTACCCGGTGCAGATTCTTATTGTCGACCAGATAAATGTCGACAATATCTTCCTGCGGATTTTTTGTGAAAAAGCCCCAGCCCTCGGGTACCAGCATTTTAATTTCCGAATTCAGAATTGATTTTTTACCAATGCTGGTATTCGTTGTACTGGCGGCCACGCAGAATATCAGGAACGCATTTAGCGCTAAACACAGCGTTAGGTATAGAGTCTTATTCATTAGTAGCTGATAATAGCCGAAACGGATACTATAAAATGAGCAGGCCGGGTGGTAGCAAGGCTATAACGGAATAGCTATAGCCTTGCTAATAGTGCAGACCGGACAGGCGAACCTTACGAGGCCAGGTTCTCGATTATTTGCGCCACAAACTGTTCGCTCTCCAGGCCGTCGCCCCACAGGTTTTTGTCCTGACGGGCCACGATAACGAACACCACCAGAATGTAGACCCCAATGGCCACAACGGCCACAACGGCCGTCTCGATGTAAAGCCAGCTGGGCCGGCGCAGTTGGTCGCCCATGTTGTTTTTGATGTCGGTCGACAGCTGCTCCCGGCCTTCGGGCGTGGTCGTGTCGTACTTCGACAGGTCTAGCGACTCATAAGCTTTGGCGGCGGCGGCAAAGGTGGGGCCGTATTTTTCCGAGGCCTGCCCCGCTTTCTGGAACAACACCATACCCTCTTCCAGGGCCGAATGCACAATGAAGGGGTCTTTCGAGTCGACGGCTTTCTTGAGGCGGGCGAAGTAGGTCTCGTCCAGCTTATTTACGCTCTGCACCATTTCATTGCTGAATTCCTTGGCCTCTTCGTTGCCGTCAGCCTCGCTGTTGGCACCGTAAGCGTGCAGGGTTTCGGCCAGAATCGGCAGCCGCTCGGCGACGGGACCTTGGAAGAGGAAAATACCGCGGAACAGGTCCTCGCCCGAAAAGCTTACCGAAGTGGCTGCTTTCGTGCTGGTTTCGGTACGCGGAGCGCCCTTCGGAGCCACAACATCACTGTTGCAGCTAACCAGCAGAAAGTGCGCGGCCACGGGCGCAATAAACCGCAGATTGGATACTGTTTCTCTTACTTTGGTAATCATACAGGGATAATAATTAAGGATGGATAAATAAAAAAGAAAATGAGGTATCTAAAGAATAGTATAGTTTCAAGCAACGCATAATTCAATCTGCTAAATAAACCTTATTTTCTTATTTAGCATTGCATCAGTATGTCAAATATAACGGGCCGTAAAAAGAGTAAAATTTAATTACACCAACCCGGCTATTCGCGGGACCTACGCGCAGGTTCAGTATATCTTTTACTTGATTTACCATTTTTGATAATCGAGCAACTGGTGGAAGTATATTCTCACTGCGCAGAAGCGCGTTGGGGAAACATTAACTGACCCGGCCAATGTCGGGGCCTAGGTAGCCAGCGGGGGGAGGAGGGCTGGAGCGGGGGCGTAAGGAGTAGGATTCCCAGGGGCTTTCCGTGGGCCGAATTCAGCCGCGCGCTGAACCCAACCGCCGGCTAACGGTTGTTGCTATATTCACCCAGCCCTATTTTGCATGCCCCACCGCTACTGGTTGCTCCTGCTTTTCTTTTTTTGGCTCACCCTGCCGCTCCGGGCCCAAACCACCGGGCAAATCAGCGGGACGGTGCGCGACCGGGCCACCCAGGAAGCCTTGCCCGGCGTGACGGTAGTGCTGGAAGGCACTGACTTCGGCACCGCCACCGACGAGCAGGGCCGCTACAAGCTGGCCGGCGTGCCCACGGGCTCCTACAACCTGCGGGCTTCGTTTGTGGGCTACGAAGCCCTGCTGCGCAGCAACGTGAGCGTGACCAGCGGCAACGCTAACATCATCAACCTGGAGCTCAGCGCCGGGGCCAAGCAGCTGGGCGAGGTTACGGTGACGGCCAGCCGGGCCATTCGGGTGGCCACGGCCGAAACTCCGCTCAGCGTGCAGCGCCTCAACACCGAGGAAATCAAGACCTTTCCCGGCGGCAACTTCGACATCTCCAAGGTGGTGCAGAGCCTGCCCGGCGTGGGTGGGGGCGGCACCGGCGGCACGGCCGGCTTCCGCAACGACATCATCATCCGGGGTGGGGCGCCCAACGAAAACGTGTACTACCTCGACGGTATCGAGGTGCCCGTCATCAACCACTTTGCCACCCAGGGCAGCACCGGCGGCCCGGCCGGTATTCTTAACGTGTCGTTTATTGAGGACGTGACGCTGAGCTCCTCGGCTTTCGAGGCCCGCTACGACAACGCCCTAAGCAGCGTGCTGCAGTTCCGGCAGCGCGACGGCAACCCCGAGCGGGTGCAGGGCAACGTGCGCCTGAGCGGGACGGAGGTAGCCGGCACCCTGGAAGGTCCGCTGGCGAAGAATACCACCTTCCTGGTGTCCTTGCGCCGCTCGTATCTGCAGCTGCTTTTCCAGGCCCTCGACCTGCCCATCCGGCCCAACTACTGGGACTCGCAATTCAAGGTGACCACCAAGCTCTCCGACAAAACCACGCTGACGGCCCTGGGGCTGGGCGCCCTGGACCACTTCGAGCTGGCCGTCCCGCGCAACTCCTCGCCCGATAAGGAGTACGTGCTGCGCTCCACACCCACCTACGACCAGTGGAACTACACCACCGGCCTGGCCCTGCGCCACTTGCTGCCCAACGGCTACCTGAACGTGGCCCTGAGCCGGACCCAGCTCGAAAACAAGCTCGATTTGTTTGAGGCCGGTAAAAGTAAGGACGAAGCCAACCGGGTGCTGCTGACCCGCTCGGGCGAAACCGAGAACAAGCTGCGCCTCGACCTAAACCACGCCGTGGGCCGCTGGCAATACGCCTACGGGGCCAGCGGCCAGCTGATTCACTACGACAACCGCTTCCAGCGCCGCCTGCGCAACGAGGTCTGGGACGGGCAGGGCCAGGTGCTGAGCCCGGAAGTCACGGTGCGGTTTGCCTCCGACCTGGACTTCGTGCGCTTCGGCCTCTTTGCCCAGGCCACCCGCACCCTGCTGCCCTCGGGCCGGCTCACCCTCTCGGCCGGAGTACGGGCCGATGGCAACTCCTTCACCACCGGCGGGGCCAACCTGCTGCGCACCCTCTCGCCCCGGGTGTCGGCCGCCTACGCCCTGACCGATAAGCTGAACCTGACCGCCTCGGTGGGCCGCTACTACAAGATTCCGCCCTCCACCATCCTGGGCTTCCGCGACAACGCCGGCACGCTCGTCAACCAGGGCAACCGCTACATCCGCGCCGACCACTACGTAGCGGGCCTGGAGCTGCTGCCCCGGCCCAACACCCGCTTCACTCTGGAAGGCTTCTACAAAAAGTACAGCCACTACCCGGTGAGTGTGCGCGACGGTATTTCGCTGGCCAACCTGGGCGGCGACTTCACGGCCCTCGGCAACGAGGCTGTGACCAGCACCGGCCGGGGCCGCACCTACGGGGCCGAGTTCTTCTTCCAGCAGAAGCTGACCCGCAAAACCTTCGCCGTGGTGTCGTACACCGTGTTCCGCAGCGAGTTTAGCGGCCTGGACGGGCGCTACCGGCCCTCGGCCTGGGACTCCCGCCACCTCGTCTCGGGGCTGCTGGGGCGCAAGCTGGGCCGCAACTGGGAGCTGGGTCTCAAGTACCGCTTTGCCGCCGGCTCACCCTACACGCCCTTCGACTTGGAGGCCTCCCGCCAGAACTATTCGGCCATCGGCACCGGTATTCTCGACTACAGTCGGCTCAACACCCTGCGCCTGGGTTCCTTCCAGCAGGTTGATTTCCGCCTCGACAAGAAGTACAACTTCCGCCGCCTGACCCTGGACTTCTACCTCGACGTGCAGAATGTGCTCCTGGCCAAGTCGCCGGCCACGCCCAGCTACAGCTTCCAGCGCACGGAGGATAACTCGGCCTTCGTCACCACCGACGGCCAGCCCCTGCGCCCCGACGGCACCAACGCCCTACCCATCCTCATCGACAACGAAAGCGCCCTGGTAACGCCCACCATCGGCTTTATCGTCGAGTTTTAGGGTAGTTGTCTGCTAGTTGTTAGTTGTCAGTTGTTCGTTGTCCGTTGTTAGGCCTGTCATCCTGAGCGACGCGAAGCAAAGCGAAGGACCTGCCTCGTCTCAGTGACAAGCGCCTTTCAACGCACGAAAGCCCTTTACTACTTGCGTGGTAAAGGGCTTTCGTGCGTTGGTACTGGATGTGGTGGGCTAGGCAAGGAAGGTCCTTCGGCTCCGCCTCAGGATGACAGGCCTAACAACTAACAACTATCAACTATCAACTACCAACTATCAACTACCTACCTATCCGCGGCGGTGGTGCCACCGGATACCTTCTCGATTTCGGCGGCCACGGACTTCATAAAGGCTTCGAGCTCGGGCGGGGTGCCTTCTTCGGCCTGCACGGTCTTGAGCTGCCCGTTGGGCTGCCGAATGCTCAGGATGGTGGCCGGCAAATCGGTGGAGCCCTGGGAGTAGCGCTCCTCGTAGGTGGCGAAGTTGAGCCGGCGGGCCTCGTCGAGGATGGTGTTGACGGTAGCCACGGGGAGTTTGAGCTCGTGGGGGCCGGTCAGTGGCACGTAGCGGTAGCCGATGTAAGTCACGTGGCCGTCGGAGAAGATGGTGGCCTCGTAGTGGGGGCAGGTGCCGAAGCAGGGCGTACGCTTAAAGACGATGACGGGCACGGCCTCCACTTTCTTGGTGGCGGGTTTGGCCGCCGCAGGCTTCTTGGTTACCACCTTCAGCTTGCCCTTGGCCGGCTCCCGGCCCAGCAGCACGGTCTTGGTTTTGGCCTTATTCTTATCGGCGAGCAGGTTTTGGGCGGGGGCGCTGCCGGCGCCCAGCAGGGTGGCCAGCAGCAAAAGCAGGAAAAGGCGCATAAGGCAGGGGCGGGGGAAAGGTGAGCAGCTCCGTAAGTTCCAAAAAACGAGCCACTAACCAATAGGTGCCCGCCGCCAGTTACCTACGAAGTTGTGCTTTACCCGGATGGGCGGTGGCTGGTAGGTATAGGGTAGACCCAGGCTAGTTCCGGATTGCTTCTATACTGGCTCTATAGTGCCTCTATAGTTCTGCTAATCAAAGTCCACACAGGGCCTAGGAAAGACCCGGGCCGGCAGCCAGCTCCCCAGCTGCCGGAACTAGGATAAATTGGGGATAAGCCAGGGGAGCCGGGATGGGTGGGCGGGGGGCCGTAACGAACAACGCCCTTCCACCGGGGGGTGAAAGGGCGTTGGGGGAGAACGGGTAAAGCGAAACCGGCTACTACGAGCGGCGGGTGGGCTTGCGGGGCTTGTCGCCCTTGGGCTCCCGGGGCTCCGAGCCGCCCTGCTTGGCCTGGGCCTCGCGCTCCTGGGCGGCTTTCATGGCCTCGGCCAGGCGGGCCTGGAAGCCCGAGGGCTTTTTGTCCTTGTTCTTGACCTTGTTGGCTTCGAGCTGGGCGCGCAGCTTAGTCTCATCCACGAAGCTGCGGGTGATGAACTGCTGGCCGAAGGTGACCATGTTCGAGACGAAGTAGTACCAGGTCAGGCCGGCCGAGAAGCTGTTGAGCACGAACATGTAGACGACTGGCATCACGTAGCCGATGACCTTCATCTGGCCCTGCATCTGGGTGTTGACCTGGTTGCTCTGCCAGGTCATGAGCAGGGTGGAGGCCGTCATGAGCAGGGTGAAGAGGCTGACATGGTCGCCGTACCACTTGATGTAGAAGGGCAGCTTGATGAATACGTCGTAGCTGCTCAGGTCCTTAGCCCAGAGGAAGTGCTCCTGGCGCAGCTCAATGGCGTTGGGGAAGAACTGGAACATGGCCAGCAGAATTGGGATGGTGAGCAGCGTGGGCAAGCAGCCACCCAGCGGACTTACCCCAAACGCGGAGTAGAGCTTCATCGTCTCGCTCTGAATCTTGGTCTGGTCGTCGCCGTACTTTTCCTTGAGCTGGTCGATTTCGGGCTTCAGCACTTTCATGCGGGCCTGCGACAGGTAGGATTTGTAGGTCAGGGGCCAGGTCACGAGCTTGATGAGCAGCACCAGCAGGGCGATGATGATGCCGTAGGAGCTGATGAATTGCTCCAGGAAGTGGAACACGGGCAGAATGATGCCCTTGTTGACCCAGCGGAAGAGACCCCAGCCCAGGTACACGTTGCGCTCAAAGCCGGGGGTCACCTTCTCCAGCACGGGCAGGGAGTTGGGGCCGAAGTAGTAGCGGAAGTTGGCTTTGTTAGCCTGCACGTCGGCCACCGGGATGGTGAGCGTGGTGCTCATCGTCTTCAGGAAAGTCGAGTCTTCCAGGTCAACGTTGGAGTTGAACTTGCCGGTCGTGAACTGGTTGTCGGCAATGATGCCGGCCACGAAGAAGTCGTGCTTGTGGGCGGCCCACTTCACGGGCTCGGTGATGGTCATTTCCTCGGGCTTCTCCGAGGCTTCGGCCAACGAGCCGTGGTCGTCCTTGGCCAGGTAGTGGTTGATGGTCGAGTGGTTGCGGTTCTGCTTGGCATCCTGCTCGGTCTGGCGCACGTGGTCGTCGAAGGTGAAGGTCAGCGGCTCGGCGGCCAGGGTTGAGGCCACGCCGGGCATGCGCAGGGCGTAGCCCAACTCGTAGGAGTCCTCAAACAAGGTGTATTCCTCCTCGATGCTGCCCCCGGGCACGGCGGCCGTGAAGGTCAGGCGCTGGCCTTTCCGCTCCCCGGCCGTCACGCTCTGGGCGGCGCTGGGCTGGAAGTACAGGTCCGAGAGCTTGATGGTGCGGCCGTCGGTGGTGCGGAAGCGGGTATCGAGCTGGGCGCTCTGGGCGTCGAGCAGGTCGAGGGGCTTGCCGAAGAAGGTCTTGTACTTGTTCAAACGCACGGCTTCCACCCGGCCGCCCTTCGTGGAGAAGGTCACCGTCAGGTTGGCGTTCTGGAGCTGCACCTGCTGGGCCGTGCCCTGGCCGGCGGCGGCAAAGCTACCCAGGGTGCGGGCCGCCGCGGCCGAGTCGAGCGGGGCCGCGGGGGCGGCCGGACCGGTTTTGCTGGCGGCGGTGGTGGCCTTGGCGGCGGGTTGTTCTTTCGGCGGCTTGGGCGAGAAGAAGAACAGGTAGACGAGGAGCAAGGCCGAGATTATAAACAGGCCGGTTGCTTGGTTTTTGTCCATCGAAGGAGGGTACTGACGGGAAAAAGTGAGGGGCGCGGGGCGCCACGAAACACAAAGGTACGGGGAAAGCCGGGCTTGCCTCAAAAATCCGGCTAGCCGGGCCAAAGGTCGGGAATGGCAGAAGAATATTCGCGGGTCGGCGTATTTGGCAGAAAGTGATTTTAAACGGGTGTCATGGCGAGCGAAGCGCGGCCATCCGTCCTCTGAAGTGTGCCCACCGGCCTTTACCCACCAAGCCCTGCTAGCTGGCACAACATAATAACGACCCGGCGCGTGCGCTGCGCCCAACGAAAAAGCCCTTTACTCCGGCTGGAATAAAGGGCTTTTGTACGTTAGTAAAACGCTTCGTTACATAGGCGAGCAAGGTCCTTCGCTCTGCTTCGTGCCGGCATTTATGCGCAGCAAGCGCAGGATGACAGCCAATTGTAACTGACCGTTACTAGAACTCGTTCTTGTGGTGCTGGATGGCGGCTTTCACGAAGCGCACGAACAGCGGGTGAGGGTTCTGGACCGTGCTCTTGAGCTCGGGGTGAAACTGCCCGGCCACAAACCACGGGTGGTTCGGAATTTCGATGACTTCGACCAGGCCCGTGTCGGGGTTGGTGCCCGAGGGTACCATGCCGGCTTCCTCGAACTGCTTCAAAAACTCGTTGTTGAACTCGTAGCGGTGGCGGTGCCGCTCACTGATGTGGTTGCGGCCGTAGGCTTTGGCGGCCTTCGAGCCCCGGCGCAGCTCACAGTCGTAGGCGCCCAGGCGCATGGTGCCGCCCTTCTGGGTGATGTTCTTCTGCTCTTCCATCATGGCAATGACGGGGAAGGGCGAGGCGGGGTCCATTTCGGTGGACGACGCGCCTTCCAGCTGCAGCACGTTGCGGGCAAACTCCACCACCGCGCACTGCATGCCGAGGCAGATGCCGAAGAACGGAATCCGGTTTTCGCGCACGTACTTGATGGCTGCCACCTTGCCCTCGAAGCCCCGCTCGCCGAAGCCGGGTGCTACCAGCACGCCGTCGACGCCGTGGAGGAGCTGGCCGATGTTTTCCGGGGTAATATGGTCCGATTGAATGCTGCGCACCGTGACCTTACACTCATTCTGGGCGCCGGCGTGTACGAAGGCCTCGTTGATGGACTTGTAGGCGTCGGGCAACTCCACGTACTTGCCGACCAGGGCAATGGTGATTTCCTCGGTCGGGTTCTTGAGGCGGCCCAGGAAGTCTTTCCAGATTTCGAGGTCGGGCTGGGCACTGCCGCCGGTGAGCTTCATTTTCTTGATAACCCGCTCGTCGAGGTGCTCCTTGAGCATGAGCAGGGGCACGGAGTAGATGCTGTCGGCGTCGAGGGCCTCGATAACCGAGTTGATTTTCACGTTGCAGAACAGCGCAATCTTTTTGCGCATCTCCATCGGAATCGGGTGCTCGGAGCGGCACACCAGGATGTCGGGCTGCAGACCGGCCTCGCGCAGGTCGCGCACCGAGTGCTGGGTGGGCTTGGTTTTGAGCTCCCCGGCGGCGGCCAGGTAGGGCAGCAGCGTGAGGTGAATCACGATGGAGTCGTTCGGGGGCAACTCCCAGCGCAGCTGGCGCACGGCCTCCACGAAGGGCAGGCTCTCGATGTCGCCGATGCAGCCCCCGATTTCGGTGATGACGATGTCGAACTCGCCTTTTTCGCCCAGCATGAGCATCCGGCGCTTGATTTCGTCGGTAATGTGGGGCACTACCTGCACCGTTTTGCCGAGGTAGGCGCCTTCGCGCTCCTGCCGGATGACGTGGTCGTAGATGCGGCCGGTCGTCACGTTGTTGGCCTGGGAGGTCGGCACGTTCAGGAACCGCTCGTAGTGGCCTAGGTCGAGGTCGGTTTCGGCCCCGTCGTCGGTCACGTAGCATTCGCCGTGCTCGTAGGGGTTCAGCGTGCCCGGGTCGATGTTGATGTAGGGGTCGAACTTCTGGATGGTGACCCGAAAGCCGCGGCCTTGCAGCAGCTTGGCGAGGGAGGCGGCAATGATGCCTTTACCCAGGGAGGAAGTCACGCCGCCGGTAACGAAAATGTACTTGGCGGTAGTCGCGGGGGGAGGGGTTCTGTCTGGCATAACAGGACGCAAAGCTACTCAAATATGTGGGCGCGCCGCGCCGCCGGCCGGAATCTTGCGCAGAATTGTTTGGGAGCGAACTGGTTTACAGCATCCATTTTGGCCCGGTTTATACCGCCGCAGGCGGGGCTATATAAAGCCTGGCTAATGCTTGAAACAAGCCGTTTTTTGCTTCAGGCTTTACTTCAACTCCCGGCAGCTAAACGGGCCGCAACGGTAGGGCCGGCCCCCGGCCGAAAAAGCGGAAAAGTTGTGGTTGAGTTTGCATATTGCGCGCCCCAAACCCGCTGCGCATGTCCCGCCTGTTGCTCCTGTCTTTATTGCTCTGCGCATTGCTGACGGGCCCCGCGGCCCGGGCCCAAAACCGGGCCGCGGCCACCGGGACCGAAACCGCGCTGCAGCGTGGTCAGGGCCCGCGTTGGCTCAACCGGCTGGTGACGGGCTCGGCCGTACTGCGTCAGCACCACACGGGCCTGAGCATCACCGACGTGGCCACCGGCGAGGTAGTGTACGAGCTCAACAGCGCGGAATACTTCCAGCCGGCCAGCACCATGAAGCTCTTCAGCCTTTACGCGGGCCTGCACCTGCTTGGCGACTCCCTGCCCAGTCTGCGCTACGTGGTGCGTGCCGATTCGCTCATCTTCTGGGGCACCGGCGACCCAACCTTGCTGCACGGCGACGTGCCTTCGCGCCGGGCATTTACGTTTCTGCAAAGCCGACCCGAAAAGCTTTTTTACACCGCTATTCCTACCGTCGAGGCCTTCGGGCCGGGCTGGAGCTGGGACGACTACAACTACTACTTCTCACCCGAGCGCAGCCCTTTCCCCATCTACGGCAACGTCGTGCGCTTCCGGGCCGCACCCGGCCAGCCAGCCCGCGTGGCGCCCCGCCTCTTCGCGCCCCTGGTGACGCCCGCGCCACCCGGTGCTACCAGCCCCGACCACGTGCGGCGGCCGTTGCTCGAAAACCGCTTCGTCGTGTATCCTGCGGCGCAAAGCTGGACCGATGAAACGCCCTTCCGGACCAGCCCCGAGCTAGTGCTCAAGCTGCTGCAGGACACGCTGCGGCGCCCGGTGCTGGCCTTGCCCTGGCGCCCGCAGCCGCCGCAGGGCATCCGGACGCTGCCGGGCCTGCCCGTGGATTCGCTTTACCGCCGCATGCTGCAGGTGAGTGACAATTTCCTGGCCGAGCAGCTGCTGCTTATGTGCGCCAGCCGTCTGGGCGCTGATTCGTTGAACACGGCCCGGGTCATCAAAGCAGTGCGGCAGCAGTGGCTGGCCGACCTGCCCGACGCCCCGCGCTGGGTAGATGGCTCGGGCCTGTCGCGCCTGAACCTGGCTACGCCCCGTGACCTGACTGCCCTGCTTCTGAAGCTGCACCGGGAAGTGCCCGAGGCCCGGTTGCTGAGTTTGCTGGCCGCCGGGGGCGGGCACGGTAGCCTGCGCCGCGGCTACCACGACGCCCGCGGCCCCTGGTTTTGGGGCAAGACCGGCACGCTCACCAACGTGCACAACCTGAGCGGCTACCTGCGCACCCGCAAAGGCCGGCTGCTGGCCGTGAGCTTCATGAACAACAACCACGTGGCCGAAACCAGTGCCGTGCGCCGGGAAATGGAGCTTATCCTGACCCAGGTCCGGGAGCGGCTCTAGGCGGCGGCTCCCCAGCAAGGAGCCGCGAAAGAGTTTTGTACTATTTCTTTTGTCTTTCTCTCGTCTTTATGCGTCATAACCTACAACTCCTGGGGCTGGTAATCGGGCTTTGGGGGCTAGGAGCCTGCCAGTCGGCCGACCGCAGCCACCCGGCGGAGTCCGCCGCGGCCCGGGCCATTGCTGAGCCGCTCGCTGCCAAGCCCGCTCCGGCTTCGGCCCCAATGCCCCCAACTGCTGCGGCATCGTCGGCCGCCGGCCCACGTATTGCCCCGGCCGATTCGCTGCGGGAGCTGGCCCGCTTTACCCCGGCGGGCTACCGGGTCGAAGACGTTAGTCAGGGCAACTTAAACCGGGATGCTTACCCCGACCAAATTGTGGTGCTGCGCCGGCCCGACGCCGACACTACGACGATGGGCGACGAGGTGCCCCGGCCCTTGCTGCTGTTGCTGGGTACGGCCACCGGGCAGTACACCCTGGCCGTCCGCAACGATAAAGCCCTGATGTGCACCGGCTGCGGGGGCATGATGGGCGACCCGTACCAGGGCATTACCATCAAAAACGGCTACTTCTCGCTGGAGTATTACGGGGGCAGCGCCTGGCGCTGGACGCACATTACTACCTTTAAATACGACCCGGCCCGGCGCACCTGGTTTCTGCACCGGGAGGGCGGCGAGAGCTTCCATGCCACCGACCCCGACAAGGTGGAATCCTTCGCCCATACCACCCGCGACTTCGGCCGCGTTGCCTTCGCTGATTACGATTACGCAACCCGGGCGGGCGACCAGTAGCACCGCTGCCAACCGCTGTTTACCTACGCTCGGCAGGCCCACCACTACCTGCTATTCTGGCAGGAACCGAAAAGCGGGCAAATCAGGGTCGGGGAATCAGCTGGCAGTCTGATATTTGCATTTTATCCAGAACCGTAGATTAGTTATCAAGGTAAAGCATTGTCGAGTTGGCATGGCTCCCCGATTATCGGTAGATTCAGGCCGCCATTTGCTGCTTACCGACGGAAAAAGATACATGTCTGCCGGTTTGTCAACTGTATTAACCTCAAATTACTCCGCTGTGCGTCGCTTGATACTTTGCTCGCTGGTGACCGGTCTTTGGGCCGGCGCAACAACATTGGCTCCAGGTGCCACCACGCTTGGGTACGCCCCAGGCACCTCGTCGCTACTGCTGGTTTCATTACCTGTTCAGGGCGCGGGTACGGGCCTGACTGGCAGCTATTTTGCCAATGGTAGCCTGGCCGGCATGCCCCTGCAGCAGCGCCTCGACCCATCCATCAACTTCAACTGGGGCAAAGGTGCCCCCGGCCCCGACCTGTCCGACGACAACTTCTCCATCCGCTGGGAAGGCCTGCTGGCAGCCCCCTCGACGGGCAGCTACCGCTTCATCGGCAAAACCGTGGACGAGGTGCGCGTGTGGGTCAATGGCAAGAAGATCATCGACACCTTCAACGGCAGCAAAATCGGCGCTACCGGCAGTAGCGGCGTAGGCTTGGCTGCCGGCGAGAAAACCACGATTAAGATTGAGTTTGCCGCCGGCGAAGGCGATGCGCAGTTTCAGATGTTGTGGGCCCCGCCCGGCCAGGCGCCCCAGGTGATTCCGACCACTTATCTGTACCCGCAGGGCTCGTCTAACCTGCCCGACCCGGCCGGCACCGCCGTAGCTGCTGCCCCCGCGGCTCCCAAGCCCGCCCCCGCGCCAGCCAAGGTGGTGGCCAAAGCCAAGGTAGAGCCCAAGCCCCGCGAAGCCAAGCCCGCCGCCCCGGCCCCAGTGGAGCAACCCAAAGCCGAGGTGGCCAAAGCCGCCCCCGCCCCTAAGCCAGACCCGGCCATTGCCGCGGCTAAGGTCGCCGCCGCTAAAGCCGCCGCCGACAAAGCCAAAGCCGACAAAGCTGCGGCCAAGGCTGCCAAAGAAACGCCGCCCGCCGCTCCGGCCCTGGAGCCCGGCATTTACGTGCTGACCTCGCGTACCAGCGGCAAGGCCCTCGAAATTACGGATCCTTCCCACCCCAACAGCCGCCTCTACGACGCCGTGGGCGGGGTGGACAAAAACGCCGACAGCCGCAACCAGGCCCCGCAGTGGCGCATCGAGCGACTGGCCGACGGCTACTACCGCCTCGTGGTGCCCGGCAACAACCGGGTGCTGGAAGTGCTGGGTAGCTCTACCTCCAACGGGGCCGAAATGGACCTGTGGCCCTACTACAGCGGCAACAACCAGGTATGGCGCATCGAGCCCACCGAAGACGGCTACTACAAGCTGCTGGCCAAGCACAGCAATAAGGCCCTGACCGCCCGCGACTCGGCGGCGGGCACCGTGCAGCAGTGGCGCTACACGGGCAAGGAAAACCAGATGTGGAAGCTCAAGCCCGCCAAGTCGGAGGAACCTACGGCCCAGGATATGGCCACCAGCCGCCCTGGCGTAGGCGCCAACAAGATGAGCATCTACCCCAACCCCAGCAACGGCGTGGTGCAGCTGCGCTACCAGCTGCCCGAGGAAATTCCGATGGGCTGGGTGCTCTATAACCAGAACGGGGCTCCGGTCCGCGTATCCGACTACCGCCGGCAGCCCGCCGGGGCGCACCACCAAACCCTGGACTTCACCGGCCTGCCCGCCGGCGACTACAACCTGCGCATGACCGTGGGCACCGTCACGACCCGGGAGCAGCTGCAGCTGCGCAACCCCAAAGCCGACCCGGTGCCCACGGCGCCGCTGGGTAGCAACTAACGGCCGGGCTACTTAGGTAAAAATGAAAAGCGTCTCCCCGCAGGGAGACGCTTTTTTGTGAATTATGAGTATCTGTACAAGACCGGCAAAGGGGGGGTAGGTATCAGCAGGTTTGATGCAGCCAGATATACTTTTGCCCGTTCCAGTAGATCATTCCGCCCCCCGATTCTTCCTGCCCGAGCTCAATGGTTGGGTGACGAAGGCGTACCGTTCGGTCCCCGGCAATGTCGCCCGACTTGTCAAACGTAACTTCAAACGTGGTTGGCTTGCGGTAGAGGTGCCAATAGGTAGCCCACTCAAAATCTCCCTGCAGCATGTCCTTGCTGAGGTTGGAGCCGGTACCCAGCACGTAAGGCTGGGGCGTACCCTGGTGCAGAATAACGATGCCACGGCTGTGATTCTGCTTCTTCACCACCAAAACGGCAACATCCTGCTTGCCATCCCCATTGAAGTCGGCGACCAGAAAACCCGGCTGTACGTAGGTTGTGCGGGAATAAGCTTTGTCCAAACCGGCGGTCTGCCAATGCTGCCGGGCCCACTGCGGCAGCTCGGGCGGGGCTGCCAAAGTGTGGAGGCTAAGTGCAAAAAGGAAGCTGAGCATAGCTGAAGCAAATACTGTAATCGGAAAGTTCGCAGTGAAAGCCCAGCCAGTTCTAGTACAGCACCCGGAACTTAATCGTGTGCTCCACTTCGCGCAGGGCCTGGATTACCTCCTGGTCGTACTCCTGGTTGATGTCGGTAATGACGTAGCCGATATGCTCGTTGGTTTTCAGGTACTGCCCCAGGATGTTGACGTGGTGGGCAGCCAGCACGTTGTTGATGCGGGCCAGCACGCCGGGCACGTTGGCGTGAATGTGAATCAGGCGGTGAGCCTGCTGGGTGGGCAGCTGAATGTTGGGGAAGTTGACGCTCTGCTGGGTGTTGCCGGTGTTGATGTACTGCATAATCCGCTCGGGCACAAACTCGGCAATGTTGCGCTGGGCCTCGGCCGTGCTGCCGCCGATGTGGGGCGTGAGCAGCACGTTGGGCAGGCCCCGCAGCTCACTTTCGAAGCCTTCGTCGTTGGTTTTGGGCTCGTAGGGAAACACGTCGACGGCCGCGCCGCCGAGGTGGCCGCTGCGCAGGGCCGCGGCCAGGGCGGGCACGTCCACGACGTGGCCGCGGGCGTTGTTGAGCAAAATAGCGCCGGGTTTCATCAGGGCCAGCTCGGCGGCGCCGATGAGGTTAGTGTTGTCCTTGCGCCCGTCCACGTGCAGGGTCACGATGTCGGCTTGCTGCAGGAGCTCCTGCAGGGTGCGGCAGCGCACGGCATTGCCCAGCTGCAGCTTCTCGGCCACGTCGTAGTAGAGCACCTGCATGCCCACTGCCTCGGCCACCACCGAAAGCTGGGAGCCAATGTTGCCGTAGCCGACGATGCCGAGCTTCTTGCCCCGGATTTCAAACGAGCCCTTGGCCGACTTGTCCCACTCGCCCTGGTGCATCTTGGGGTTTTTCTCCGGAATGCGGCGGGCCAGCACGATGATTTCGCCCAGGGCCAGCTCCACCACCGAGCGGGTGTTCGAAAAGGGCGCGTTGAACACGGCCACGCCGCGCTTCATGGCCTCGGTCAGGTCAATCTGGTTGGTGCCGATGCAGAAGGCGCCGATGGCAATCAGGCGGTTGGCCCGCTCCAGTACCCGCGGCGTGACCTGGGTTTTGGACCGAATACCGAGGATGCTCACGCCCTCGATGCGCGCCATCAGCTCGTCTTCATCGAGGCCGCCGGGCACGGAATCCACCTGGTAGCCTTCGGCGCGGAACAGCTCAGCGGCCCGGGCGTCGGGGTTTTCGAGCAGCAATACCTTGATGCGGTTTTTGGGGTAGCTCAGGGTCATGGGTAGCTTGTTCTGGTAGAGAAACTCGTCGAAAGAGGGGAGAACTTCGTCGGCGCGGGCCACCACGGCTTCGCGGCTGACGTTTTCGGTGAAGGCGTAAAAGCGGTTGGCCAGGCCGGCTTCCCGGATTTGGTAGTCGGTGTAGCCGTCGCCGAGCACGTACACGTCGCCTTCGAGGTCGAGCTCCCGCAGCTGCAGAATCTTGCCCCCGTCGCGGCTGAGCACGTTTTCGGGGTCGAAGCCGGTGATGCGGCCGGTGTCGTCGAAGGTGAAGGTGTTGGCCAGCACGTGGTCGGCCTGAATGCCGAAGTCGGCCACGACGGGCTCGATAAACTCCCGGAAGCCGCTGCTGACGATATACACCCGGCCGGGAAACCGCTCGAAGAAGCCCCGGTTGCGCACGATGCTCTCCGAAACTTTGCCCTTGAGCTGCTGCACCAGAAGGGGCAAATGCTCACGCCGGGCCGGCAGCAAGGCCAGCCGCTGCTTCAACGACTCCGAAAAGCTCAGGCTGCCGCTCATGCCCTGGTCGGTCAGGGCCCGGATTTGGCTTACTACTGTTGAGCGGTCGGGGTGGCCCTGCAGGGCAATGTCGGCCAGCTCATCGAGGCCCTCGACTTGGGTAAAGGTGCTGTCGAAGTCGATGATGAGGTAGGGCAGCGAGGTGGTCAGTTGGGGCATAGTGGCGGTAATATCGGGCACAAAACTTATTCGGGACCGGAAAAAATGCGCCGCGGAAATATTGAGTCAGGTTTGGCAACCTTTACAACGGGCCGAAGCTCTTACCCTAACCAGCCTTTATGCATTCCTGATTATGAAGAAGTATACCCTGTTTTTCCTTTGTGCCCTGGGCGCCCACCTCGGCTACGGGCAGCAAACCGAAGTATCGTTCCACCTGAATTCGGGCGCGGCCAACTTCCGGGGCTCCGCCGCGGCGGCCAACTCCTCCATTGTTTTGCCTCACCAGGCCGGCACCGGGCCGTATACCAGCAACGTGTACGGCTCCCGGCTGACCTTCTCCTATGGCGTGGCCGGGCAGGTGCAGCGCCTGGCCGCCAGCCAGACGCTCCTGGGCGTGCAGGCCGGCTACGAACAGCTGCGCAGCCGGGTGCAGTTAGTCAGCGTCGTGGACCGGACCAACATGGTGGTGCCCGTTGATGGCAAAACTATTCTGACCAACTCCTTCGCCACGGTGCACCCGTTTTTCGGCCGGCGCTTTCGGCTGTCGGAACTGCAGCTGGACCTGACGGCGGGCCCGGAGCTGGGGTTGTTGCTGCACAGCCAGGAGGAAGGCCAAGCCCAGAGCCCGGCCGGGGGCCGCTACAGCAGCAGCCACGGCCACGACGCGCCCGACTTCGACCTGCGCGGCCGCCTCAACCTGACGGCCTACTACCAGAAAGTCGGCTTGTCGGTGGGCTATTCCTACGGAGTGACGAACTACCGGGAAAGTGAGCTGGGCACCACGGAGGAGGCCTATTCCCAGGTATTCCGCGCGGGGTTGGCGTTTCGGCTAGCTGAGCTGTAATTGGGAAGCCCAAGAAAAGTCAGAACTTGAAGCCTGTTGTCAATACTTGCAAGCGGAGTGGCGTTTTACACCTTCGCCACTCTCCTTCACCCATGCTACAGCCGCTGAAACGTTTACTGAAGGGCCTTTTTATTATAGGCGGCGTGGTGCTGGGCTTCCTGGGTTTTGTGGTGAGCACCAGCCTTGGCCTGGAATGTTTCTCCCGCCGCGACGTAGCCGGCAAGGTCACAGCAGCCCGCATCCGGCGGGTGCGCCCCGGGATGAGCGTGGCACAGGTAGTCCAAATTCTAGGGCGGCCTTACACTATGCTTTCAGTGAAAGGAAGCGGAACGCATACCCTAAACGTGCGCTGCAATGACCAAGAAGGCTCGTACGCCGCCGCCGTAACCGACACCCTGGATATAGCGGCCTGGATGCGCCGGGCCACGGCTGATTCGGTAGTGCATATCTGTGACGTGGGTGACGCCCGGGCCCATGACCGGAATTCGACCTTAACCTATACCCGGCCCGTGGCGTGGGCGGGGCGCTACCCCATGCTGTGGGTCCATTTCGATTCCTCGGCCCATGTTTCCGCGGTGTATGCTAAGGTCTACAAGCCCTATTCCCTACTCGACGACGACGTTATCTACTCCCTGAGCCCGCCTTCGGAGTGGAATAGTAAGGTTGACCATCTAGGCTCGACGTTCGATTAAATAAGGCCCGTTACTGCTCATAAAACTCCACCGGCAGTCCGTCGGGGTCCTGGATGAAGGTGAAGCGCCGGCCGGTAAACTCGTCGGTGCGGATGGGCTCGGCCGCTACCCCGTGCTGGGTAAGCCCGGCCACGGTGGCATCGAGGTCGGCTACGGCGAAGGCCAGGTGGCGCAGGCCGGCCGCTTCGGGCCGGGTGGGGCGGGGTGGGGGCGCGGGAAAGGAAAACAGCTCGAGGATGTAGTGGCCGCGCAGGGCCAGGTCCAGCTTGTAGGACTGCCGCTCGGCCCGGTACACTTCCCGGACGACTTCCAGGCCCAATACCGCCGTGTAGAAATGCTTCGACGCGGCGTAGTTGGTGCAGATAAGAGCAATGTGGTGGACGTGGAGCAACGGGAGCATAGGCCGGTTTTTGGGGCGAAGAAACGGGAATCAGCCCAGATATTCTCCGCGGCGCTACGATATGCGCTTGGCGTCGCAGGCCGGAATCCACTGGTCGTCGTGGCATACGGGGCAGCGGGCCACGCCGGCCCGGGGCAGCTCCCGCACCTGTCCGCAGGTGGCGCAGGCGTGGGGGCCGGCCGCGGCGGCTTGCTGCCGGAGCTGAGTGAGGCGCTCGGGCCAGATGGGCAGCCCGGGCTTCACGTCCTCATCGGCGTAGAAATAGGTGCTGATAATGCCCGTGGCCTCGATATACGCCCGGCGTACCTGGCCCAGGTGCTCGACCTGCAACTGCCGCAGCTCCCCAAACAGCTCCTTCTGGGTGAGGTTCTGCTGGCGAAACTGCGCCAGGCAAATCTGCCCGTCCTCGACCAGCAGCACCGGTTTGCCTTCCAGCCAGTCGCTGAACTTCGGGAATTTCTCGGTGAGCCAGTTGAAGAGCAAATACAGCCCCGACACGACGGCAAACACGATGGCCGCGTAGAGCAGGGGGGTATCGTGGTAGAGCATGGCGTCGCCGGCGGCTGAGCCCAGGGCCAGGATGATGCTCAGCTCGAAGATGGACAGCTGCCGCACCCCGCGCCGGCCCGTAACGCGCAGCGCCCCGATGACCATTAAGTAAGTCAGCACGCAGCGCAGCACTACTTCCAGCAGAAACAGGGGCGGGGCATCGTCGGAGAGCAGCAGCCGCTGCCAGTCGAAGGGCTCAATCTTAGTAGCGAGCAGCATAGCACAACGGAATAGTTGAGCTTGCTAACGCAGAGTCGGGGCGTATCGTTGAGCTAGTCGGGTTCTGCCGGGCTGGTTTGGTAGTAATTAAGCGCCGATACGGTTGGGCGGAACCGAAGCCCGGCTATATCATAATTGGCGGTCCGGAGTATACTTCCGGGAAGGCAAATTTTCCGTGGGGCCCGAGTTATGACGCGCAAAAGCAATGTATTCGAACTAATTCTGGAAACCGTGACCCTGCACGGCGTGGTAAACGAGGTAGAGGAACTCACCCTGCACACCAACGGGGGCGAGCTGCCGGCCCGGCTGCACCCGGCTGCCGCAGGCAGCGCCGCCGTGGTGTGGGTAGGCGGTGCGGGCGGCGGCCTCGACGGCCCGGCCTGGGGTTTGTATCCGCGGGTGGCGGGGCAGCTCCGCGGCCACGGTATGGCCTCCCTGCGGATTCATTACCGCCACCCCAACTACCTGGAAGAGTGCGTGGCCGATACCCTGCTGGCCGTGCAGTATCTGGTGCAGCAGCGGCAATACCGCCGCATTGCGCTGGTGGGGCATTCCTTCGGCGGGGCCGTCGTGATTTCGGCCGGGGCCCTGAGTCCGGACGTGGCAGCCGTGGTGGCCATGAGCAGCCAGACCTACGGCACCGACCTGGCCCCGCAGGTGAGCCCGAGGCCGCTGCTGCTGCTGCACGGCACCGCCGACGAAATCCTGCCCGCGGCCTGCTCCGAAACGATTTATGCCCGGGCCCGGCAGCCCAAGGAACTGGTGCTTTACCCCGGCTGCCGCCACGGCCTGGACGAATGCCGGGAGCAGGTCGACCAGGCGTTGCTCCGCTGGCTGCTAACCCAGCTGCGCCGCCCGGAAAATACTTAAGACCAACCGGGGTAAAAGCACAACGCC
Source organism: Hymenobacter chitinivorans DSM 11115 (assembly GCF_002797555.1). Lineage (NCBI taxonomy): Bacteria > Pseudomonadati > Bacteroidota > Cytophagia > Cytophagales > Hymenobacteraceae > Hymenobacter > Hymenobacter chitinivorans. The sequence continues at coordinate 244,615 of NZ_PGFA01000005.1, forward strand.
CGGCCGCAACGAGTGCGGCCGGGCGTTGGTACGCTTACGGAACAGGCGAAAACCTAGTCTTTGGGCTTGATTTTATCCTTGCGGCGCTTGTCCTTCACCTTCACGTCGCTGGGTACGGTCTGCACCGGCGGCGCCTGAGTTACGGTCGTAGCCGGCTCCACGGTGGTGGTCGTCGATTCGACGGTCGTGGTGGCGGGAGAGGCCGGCGTGGCGGGAGTAGCCGGAACGGCCGGAGTAGCCGGCGTTACGGTCGTTTGCTTGGTCGTAGTCGTGGTGGAGGACTGCGCCTGGGCCGAGTATGCACCCGTGGCGAGCAAGGCGGCGAAAACAAACAGCTTCTTCATGGGAGCAAAAGTTTCGTTGAACCATTGAACCGGCCCAGGAGAGAGGACCGGCTCCGAGCTGCCTTTAACGGAGCTCAACGGCGAAGGTTCAGCCGGGACCATTAATTCATTCGGATATTTCTATTATTGCGCTGAGGCCCAGCGGCAAAAAATGCCTGGTTTACCCCGGCTGCGGGCTTGTGCGGGCCCAAACTGCCGCGGCAGCGGGGGCTGAAGCTACCCGAGTGGGGCGGGAGCAGGGGCCCCGGCTGGGTGGGGCAGCGTTGCGCGGGCATTTTGGTTTACTATCTTTCCCACCTATGCCGCTCACCTTCACGCCCCTGGCCGCTTTGCTGTTTGCCGTTATTGCGCAGGCGGGCTTTGCGGCGGGCCTGCTCTGGTTTGGGCGGGCCAACCGAGTGCCCAACCGGTTTCTGGCCCTGCTCATGCTGGCCATTGCCCTGTGGCTGCTCGACGGGTTTTTCCGGGTGGCCGGCGTGTACTCCCAGCGGCCGGCGTGGTATTTTCTGCCGATTTACTACTCCTTCGCCTTTGGCCCGCTGCTGTATTTCTACGTGCAGAGCCTGATAAACCACGAATTTCGGTTTCGGCCGCGGCAGCTCGGGCATTTCCTGCCGGTGCTGCTGCAGGCCGCCCTGTACTGCGGACTCAGCCTGCAGCCTTACAGCTTCCGCAACTGGTTTTGGCAGCACGTGCACCAGCCCTACACCTACCGGCTGGAGTTTCTCGGTACTTGGGTTTCGCTGATTATCTACCTGATGCTGAGCTTGCGGCGGCTGCAACAGTACCGGCGCTGGTTGCCCGAACATTTTTCCGAAACCTCCCAGCTGCGGCTGCAGTGGCTGCGCGGCCTGCTGCTGGCCCTGGCCCTGGTAAGCCTGCAGTGGCTGGTGGAGCTGGTGCTGCGCGAGTTTTTCGGCCTGTACTACCGCTACGACTATTCCACCGAGCTGCTGGGCATCGTGGTGTTCGTAATCGGGGCCGTCGGGCTGCGGCAGGCCAATATGCAGGCTGTGCAGTTTGTGCCCGAAGCTGCCGAAGAGGAGGCGTTGGCCGAAACTACTCCGCCGGCCAGCCCGGGTGGCGCACTAGAACTGGCAGCCGACCCGGCGGCCCCCACGACCCTAGCCGCGCGGGAGCCGGCCGTGGTAGATGCGGCGGTGCAGGAGCGAATCCGGCGGGCCCTGGAAGACGAGCAGCTGTTCCGCAACCCCACCCTGACCCTGGCCGAGCTGTCGGCCCACACCGGGCTGCCGCCCCGGCTGATTTCGTTTACCGTCAACCAGGGCTTCGGCCAGTCCTTCAACGACCTCGTGAACGGGCTGCGGGTGGCCGAAGTGCAACGCCGCCTGGCTACCACCGACGATGCGGCCCGCCTCACGCTGTTGGGCATTGCCTTCGAGTCCGGGTTCAACTCCAAAACGACGTTTAACCGCATTTTCAAGCAGTTTGCCGGGGTTGCACCGAGCGAGTACGCCGCCGGCCGACGGGAGTAACCTGGTGCCAGATCCGGATTTGGGACGTCCCACCGGCTAATCTGGGGCGCTTCAGGCCGCCGGGCCGCCCACCTTTGGACCGTACTTCAACCCCCACGAATACGGTCATGAACATGCTCCTCCCGGCGCTGCTGCTCGGCGCCACCATTCCCGCCATTGCCCAGTCGGCCGCCCCGGCTGCTACCGTCTGGACCGACCACCGCCGGGCCCTGCCCGACCCGCTGCGCCGGGTGCCGGTGGGCCTGCAGCTTTGGCACACGCCCAATCCCAACTACCCCGAGCCCGACCCCGCCCAGCCCGGGCATTTTCTGTGGAAGCACAGCACGATGGTGCGCAACGACACCGGGCAGGAGCTCGAAATCGTGGCCTGCGGCAGCTTTATCTGGTACAGCGAGGCCGGCTGGCAGGCCAACCTGACCGAAACGCCCGCCGAGTTTGCCGAGCTCTTCAACTGCCCCCGGGGCCGCCTCAAGCCGGGCGCTACCTACACCTTCGCCAAAAACTACCGCTACGCCAGCAGTGCCCGCAGCCTCTACGGCGGCGACGCGCTCTGGTACATCCTGGCCAAAGACGCCAGCGGCAAGCTCTACAAAGGCCTGGGCCTGATTGAAACCGAAGCCGACGTGCTAGGCAAGTAAGGCAAGCAGGGCCGCTCTGACGGCCCTTTCTGTAACATCTCACTCCGCCATTTCCTCATTCCGCATTCCTCATTATGAAAACGCTGTTCTTTTTCCTGCTCCTGTTCTCTTGCCTGGCTTTCCGGCCGGCGCCCGTAGTGTACCGCGTGGATACCGCCGCCAGCAAGCTGACCTGGACCGGCTACGCCGAAGTGGGCAGCTGGGCGCCCTCGGGCACGGTGCAGCTGCGCCAGGGCCAACTGGAATACGGCGGCAACACCCTCCGCAACGGCCGTTTTGAAATAGATATGCGCACCATTGCCCACCCCAACCCGGACTTGCAAAACCACCTGCGCGGCACTGATTTCTTTGCCGTGGAGCAGTTTCCAACGGCCGTATTCGAGCTGCGCGAAGTAGTGGGCACTGAGGCCGTGGGTCAGCTCACGGTGAAGGGCATCACCCGGCCCCTGCGCTTCCCAGTACGTATCACGCGGGCGGGCGGCACGCTGCGGGTGCAGGGCACGGCCTCGGTGGACCGGACCCAGTTCGGGGTGCAGTTCAACTCCAGCTCCTTTTTCCAGAACCTGGGCGACCATGCCATCCGCAACGACTTCCAGCTCGCCTTCGATATGGTGGCGGCCACCGGGCTGGCAAAGCAGTAGGCAGCATCTTCCGGGCAAAACGGTGCGTAAGAGCAGAAATTATCGGGTAAAGCCGAGCGGCCGGCGACAAAACGGCCGGCCGCCGGTTTAGTAGCCGCAACTTCTGACTTCCGCTTTTCATGCGCTCCATCCACAAAATTCACCGGGCCGGGTATTCGCCCATTGCCGACCTGATTACCTACTCGCCGCTGCCCTCGCGCACCCTCGATCAGGTCGACCCGTTCCTGTTTCTGAATCACCACGGCCCGCAGGTGTACAAGCCCCGCAACAACGGCCTGCCCTTCGGCCCCCACCCGCACCGGGGCATGGAAACCGTCACCTTCATCCTCGACGGCGACATTATGCACCAGGACAGCGGCGGCCACGAAAGCGTGATTACCGCCGGCGGGGTGCAGTGGATGACGGCCGGCCGCGGCCTGATTCACGCCGAGGTGTCGTCCCAGGAGTTCAAGCAAACCGGCGGCCCGCTGGAAATTCTGCAGCTGTGGGTCAACCTGCCCGCCCGCCTCAAAATGACCGAGCCGCGCTACATCGGCCTGCAGAAAGAGGACATTCCCAGCCTCACCCTGGACGAAGGAAAAGTCACGGTCAACCTGATTTCCGGCGCCTGGGAAGACCAGCAGGCCGCCTTCGAAACCCTGTCGGACGTGACGCTGAACACGATTTTCTTCCAGCCCGGGGGCCAGCTCACCATCCCCGTGCCGGCCGTCCACAACATCCTCTTCTACGTCATCCGGGGCCAGATAACCGCCGGCGGCCAGCCCATTGAGGCCCTGCACCTGGTGGAGTTCAACCACGACGGCGACGCGCTTCACCTCCAGGCCGGCCCCGCCGGCGGCGTGCTGCTCTTCGGTCACGCCCAGCCCTTCAACGAGCCCGTGGTAGCCCAGGGCCCCTTCGTGATGAACACCGAAGAAGAAATCCACCAGGCCTACGACGACTACCGCCGCGGCAAATTCGGGCAGTGGAAGAAGTGAATGAGTGAGTTCTTTGTTCGGCTGGCGCGAACGGTGCTTTCATGTCATTGCGAAGCCAAAGGCTGAAGCAATCCGTCCTCTGCTAGTGGCTAATTCCCTTTTAGCAGAAAGCCCTTTCCCGTCGCAACGAGAAAGGGCTTTTTACTTAAAAGGTTAAGCGCATTTGAGCGGACGAAGTGACGCTGCGTGAGGCCCGGAATGTCGGGCCGCCTTGCAAAAACAGAACAAAGAACTCACTCACTCAATCAATCAATCACTCATTCACCTCATACACCACGTAGCCGTGGGGTGGGAGGGGGAGCTTGGTGCCGGCGGACAGGCGCAGCACTTTGCCGCTGAACAGCTCCCGGGAATTGCCTTCGAGGGGCTGCGGCAAACTCAGCTGCCGGGGCTTGCTGGCCACGTTGACGGCTACCAGCACGGCGGCTCCGTTCTTGCGGCGCACGAAGGCGTAGACATCGGTAGAATCGGGGGTGGGCAGGGGCTGGAACTGGCTGCAGGCGTCGCCATTGAGCAGGGCCGGGTGGTGCTTTTTGAGGGTGAGCAGCTTGGTGTAGAAGTTTTCCAGCGGGTAGTTGGCCCAGTTGATGAGGTCTTTATCGAAGAAGGCGAGGCGCTTTTTTAGGCCGGCTTCCTGGCCGCTGTACACCATCGGCATGCCGGGCAGCAGGGCGGCCAGTACGGCCATGGGCTGCACGTTGGGGCCCAGGCGCTCATACTCGCTGCCGTCCCAGCTGTTGATGTCGTGGCTGCTGGTGAAGTTCATTAGGTACACGCTCGGCGGATACATTCGCCGCTCCCGGGCCAGGTAGGCGTTCAGGTCGTAGGCCGGGCGCTGATGGCGGGCCACGCTGTCGAGTACGTCGTGCAGGCGCAGGCCGTAGGTAATGTCGAAGGCTTTTTCCAGCAGGTGGGTGTTGGGGTCAAACTCGCCGGGCTTCAGAAAGGTCGGCGGAAACAGCTCGTCCCACTCGGCCAGCAGAAATACGGGCTTGATTTTCGCCAGCTCGGCCCGGGTTTGCTCCCAGAACGGGGTGGGCACCAGGCCGGCCACGTCGCAGCGGAATCCGTCGAAACCGGCTTCCCGCACCCAGTAGGCCATACTTTCCCGCATGTAGCGCTGCAGCCCGGGCTGGCCGTAGTCGAGGTCGATGACGTCCTGCCAGTCAGCCACCGGCGGGCGAAACCGGTCTTGGGCGTCCCTGGTAAACCAGTCGGGGTGCTCCCGGGCCAGCTTACTGTCCCAGCTGGTATGGTTGGCCACCCAGTCCAGAATGACGTGCATGCCCAGCTTGTGGGCCTCGGCTACCAGGTGCTGCACGTCCTGCATGGTGCCCAGGTCGGGATTCACGGCCCGGTAGTCGCGGATGGAGTAGGGGCTGCCCAGCTGGCCCTTCCGGTTTTGTTGACCGATGGGCTGAATCGGCATCAGCCACAGAATTCCCACGCCCATTTTCTGCAGGCGGGGCAAGTGGGCTTCGAAGGCCTTAACGGTGCCCTCGGGCGTGTACTGCCGGATATTGACCTCGTAGATGCTGGCGTTCTGGGCCCACTCCGGGTGTCGCACCGCGAACTTGGCCGGAATGTCGGCGCACGTGGTGGCTGTGGTGTCGGCAGAAGGGGAGGAGCAGGCGGCCAGCAGCAGGCCGGCACCGAGCAAAGCGGCAAAAGGACGGTGGAGCATGCGGGCAAGTAAAGTTTTTCGACGGCTACGCCCTAGCTAAGGCCCAAAAAAACGGCCTTCTGCCAGAGCAAAAGACCGTTTGGGAGTCGTGGGCAACTTGCTTGCCTACTGTCAGGAAGCCGACGGTTGGTTGAGCGGGGTGCGGGAGGTGGCGTTCGGGTTATACCGCACGCCGCCAAACAGGTAGAGCATAATGGCCCGCGAATACCGGAACACCAGCGGCATGAGCAAGAGGCTGGCCACGGCCACCGTCAGCACGTAGACCCACACGGCCGGGTCGCCGAGCACGTAATAGCACAGCACCCCGCTGATGGCAAAAATAGCCACCGAAAAGCCGTAGCTCACGAACATGGCGCCCCAATAAAAGCCCGGCTCGGGCTCGTAGGCTTGTCCGCACACGGGGCAGTGCTCGGGCATCCGGGCAAACTTGGTGCTCAGGGCCCGGCTAGTAAACAAGGACCCTTCGTGGCAGCGCGGGCAGCGCAGCGCCAAAAAGGCCAGGGCGGACGATTCAATGCGGGGCATGACAGGCAGAGGTTGGGGCTGAAGGAAACGGGCTTTTTCCTACGCACAGAACCCGCTCGTGGCTGCCTGCCGAGCTATTTTAAAGGTTGCCGCCCACAAAAAAGTCCCGGCCAGATTAGGGCCGGGACTTTTGCATAAGGAGCTCTGGGCAGTAGCGCGAACTTTGGGTAGGCCAACCTTTGGTTGTAGTCCGCGGGCCAGCACGATGGTCATTCAGGTACGCTAACCACAAAGTTCGCGCTACTATCCGGCTGAATACCAGCTTACGAGCTAGCCTCGCCCAGCTGGGTCAGGTCGTCGGGGCTGAGCTGAAGCTCGGTGGCCTTCAGCAGCTCGGTAACTTGCTCGGGGCTGGTAGCCGAGGCAATGGGAGCCGTCAGACCGGGCTGAGCAATTATCCAGGCCAGGGCCACCTGGGCGGGCGTGGCCTGCTGGCGGGCGGCCACCGCGTCAAGGGCTGAAAGGATGCGTAGGCCTTTGTCGTTAAGGTATTTCTGGCCCACGCCACCGCCCCGGGCGCTTTTCTGCAGGTCGGCCTCAGAGCGGTACTTGCCGGTGAGGAAGCCCGCGGCCAGGCCGTAGTAGGGAATTACACCAATATTTTGCTCCTGCAACAGGGGCCGCAGGTTCTGCTCGAAGTCGGCCCGGTCGTAGAGGTTGTAGAGCGGCTGCAGGGTTTCGTAGCGCGGAAAGCCGTGCCGCTCACTGGCGGCCAGGGACTCGCGCAGCCGCTCGGCCGTGAAGTTGCTGGCCCCGATAACGCGCACCTTGCCCTGCTGCACGAGCTGGGCGTAGGCTGCCAGGGTTTCTTCCACGGGCACCGTCGGGTCGTCCTTGTGCGACTGGTACAGGTCGATATAATCGGTTTGCAGGCGCTGGAGGGAGCCTTCCACGGCCCGCAGGATGTAGTCCTTGGCCAGGCCCTTGTTCTCGGCGTTTACTTCCCAGCCTACTTTGGTGGCAATGATGACGTCGTCGCGGCGGCCGCGTTGCTTGAGCCACTGCCCGATAATGGTTTCCGACTCGCCGCCCACGTGGCCGGGCACCCACACCGAGTAACCGTCGGCGGTATCAATGGCGTTGCCGCCCCCGGCCACGAAGGCGTCCAGGATGCGGAAGGAAGTAGCTTGGTCGGCCGTCCAGCCGAAAACGTTGCCGCCCAGCACGAGCGGCGTAATAGAAAGGTCGGAACGACCCAAGGTGCGGGTAGAAGACATGGTAGAGGGAAAGAGCAGAGGTGAAGAGCAATCCGCTGCCAGGGGCAGCAGCGTAGTAGTACTGGTAGCGGGGTAAATTGTTTTGCCGAGTTCCAATTGCCGGGTTATAACTGATTCGAAGCCAGCTTATAACACCGTTGGCAGGGCAGAAATCGGGTTTTACTCCCTCCTCCGGCCTGGTATTCGCCGTACAATTTCCTCGTGGCTACGCTTCACCGAACGTCTTTCCCATGAACAAGCAGACTTTCTTCCTCCTGGCCCTGATGGTGAGTCTGGGCGCGCGGCCCGGGGCGGCCCAGTCCCGCAAAGCCAGCAGCCCCGCGGCTACTCCGGCCAAGACGTATTATTTGGTGCTGCTCAAAAATGTAGCCCAGCGGCAGGCCGATGTCGAAAGGCTGTCCACCATCCGGGCCGGGCACGCGGCCCATTTGCAGCAGCTCACCCGGGAAGGCCGGCTCACCTTGGCCGGGCGCTGTCCCGGCCCCGACAGTGCCCTGGGGGGCATGTACATTCTGAGTGCCAGTAGTATGGAGGAAGCCCGGCGCCTGACCCAGGCCGACCCCGCCGTGCAGGCTGGCAGCCTGACAATGGAAATTTACCCCTGGGAAAAACAGGAGCTGGGCCGACGACCTTAGGCCGCGGCGGCTGGTCGAAACGGAGGACGGAGCTCAACAACATTTGGGCCGGGGCCGGTAATTGCCGTATTTGGGCACAAAGCTTGCCGGGGCGCTCCTTCTGCCTGCGTGGCTCCACCCTTTCCAGCTTGTTGCCCGATGCGTTTTCTGGCCTTATTTCTTTTGCTGCTCAGCGGCCTTAGTGCCCGCGGGCAGGCGCTGACCGAGCGCGACTTCAAAAAGTACTTCGACAGCTACGGCCTGCGGGGCTCGTTTTTGTTGTACGACCAGAAAGCCAACCGCTACACGGCCTACGACGTGGCCCGCTGCAACCAGGGCTACCTGCCGGGTGCCACCTTCAACATTCCCAACGTGCTGATTGGCCTCGAAACCGGGGTGCTGCCCGATACCAGCTTCGTGTTTCCGGCCCAGGACCAGAAGCGTGACGACGGGAAGCTGGCTCCGGCGGTGCGTCTGGGCGCGGCCCTGCGCCAGAATTGCCAGCCCTGCATGCAGCAGATAGCCCAGGAAGTAGGCGTGCCCCGCTACCAGCAAGCGTTGCTGCGGCTCAAGTTTGGGCAGATGGTGGTGACGCCCGAGGTGCTTCAAACCTTTTGGATGGGCGGAATTTCGCGCATTTCCCAGTTTCAGATGGTGACTTTCCTGCGGCACCTCTACGCCGAAAAACTGCCCCCCGCACCCCGCAACCAGGCCCTGACCAAACGGCTGTTCTTGCTCAAGTCGACGCCCCAGTACAAGCTCTACGGGGCCAGCGGCTGGACCCAGCGCGCCAAGCTCACCAACGGCTGGTTTGTGGGCTGGCTCGAGCAGGGTGGCAATGTGTACCTGTTTGCCCTGAACGCCGAACCCAAGGATGGCAAGCCCGCCGACGAGAAATTCATCACCGGCCGCCAGATTATTGCCGAGCAGATTCTGCAGGAGCTGGCCCTGTTGCCCAACTAAGGCGAAGTATGAAGCCTCGTCCGGCCGCAACGGTGCCACGTAGGAAGGGCCATAAACCAACTGCGGACCGATGAAGTGGAACGTCCGGGAATGGCTGCGGCGCTACGGTCCGGCCGAAGTGCTGTCGGTGCTGGCCACGCTGGGCGGCGCCTTTCTGGCCTTTACCCTGACCCGCAACTCGGTTAGTACGGCCCTGGCGGGCACCTGGGCCGGCAACGTGGCCTACTTTGGCTATCTGCTCGGGCTGGACGTGAGCCAGACGCGCCGGCAGCTCCGGGCCGTGGGCCAGCCCTACACTTTTCGAACTCTATTGCGCAACCTGCGGGCCCTAATCGTAGAATTCGGCCTGGCCGAGGTGTTCGACAGTTTTCTGGTGCGCCCGGCCCTGATGTACTACCTGCCCCGCGCCGTAGGCAGCCTGGCCGGCGGCATTCTGCTGGCCAAAGTCCTGGCCGACGTTACCTTCTACATCCCGGCCATTCTGAGCTACGAACTCAGCAAAAAACGCCTGCGGAGGTTTTAGTTGATTGTTGTTAGTTGATTGTTGTTAGGTCGTTCTGTTGGCCTTTGAGTAAAGAACCAACAACTAACAACTAACAACCAACAACCAACCTAGTCTCGCAGCAAGATCAGGCGTTGGTGTTGGTCTTGCAGGTGGGCCGAGTAGACGCCGCCGGGCAGGGGCTGACCCTGGTCGTTGGTGCCGTCCCAGGTCAGCGAATGGGGGCCGGCAGCTTGCTCCCCGGGCACAAAGGTGCGGACCACCTGGCCGGCGGCGTTGCGGATACGCAGCGCGTAGCTCCCGGGCGCGTGCAGGGTGTAGCGCAGCTCGGTGTGGCCGCCGAAGGTGCGGTTGCTGGGCGCTTCCAGGGTCAGGAGCTCCGGGGTCGGGGCCGTCAGCTGCTCATTCAAGGCCAGACCCCGAATAGTGACCCGTACGGGCTGGTCCGTCAGCCGAATAGGCAGCAGCAGCAGCTGGGTCCCGGCGTGGTACTGCCAGCTGGAATCGGGCAGGGGCTGGCTGTTGAGGAGCACGGCCGCGGGCGGCGCCGTAACCCGCGGAATTTCCAGGTTGATGACGTGCTGCGCCGGCCGGCCGGGGTAGCCCGAACCACTGCGCCGAATCTGCACTACCGTTTGCCCCCGGCCCACCAGGCCCGCAAACGCAATGGACTCATACGTGCCCAATTGCCGGGCCGGGGCCGATTTGCCGTCGTCATCGTAGAGCGTGAAGCTCGACTCGGGGACGGTAGAGTCGGCGTAGTAGCGCACGTGCAGGGTATCGGGGCGGTAGTGAGCGGTGCTGGCTACGTAGGGGGCCCGGGGTAGAAAGGCGCCGGCCCGGACCAGCAGCGGCACCTGAGCAAGCGGGGCCGCCATGCCCACCGTCTGACTGCCGCCATAGGTGTGGTGGGAGTAGAAATCAATCCAGTGGCCGGGGGGTAGCACCACGTTGCGCCGTCGCTGCCCGGGTTGCAGCACCGGCGCTACCAGCAGCGCCGAGCCCAGCAGAAACTGGTCGTTGACGTTGGCCAGGGCCGCGGTGTTATTAGCCCTGAACTGCTGGCGCTGCCGGGCCGTGAGGCGGGCCAGGCCCCAGCTGCTGGAGGCTTTTGAGTTCCAGCTCCAGTCGCCGCCTTCCTCCGTAAAACCCGCTGCCCGTTCTTCCTCCGTCAGGGGCTGGGGCGTGCTGGAGCGCACCTGGACGGGCACCGGCAGCGTAACCCGGCTGGTGGGGCCGTAGTTCATGGGCCGGGCCAGGGGCGTGCCGGTTTCCGCGTTTTCCCAGGCCAGGGTGTAGAGGTAGGGCAGCAGCTCGTAGCGCAGGTGGGTGTAGCGCCGCACGATGCTTTGGTAGGGTTCGGGGTACCAGAACGGTTCGGGCATCACCACGCCGTGGGGCCGCATGATGGGGCCGAAGCTGGCCATTTGCAGCCAGCGGGTGTATAGTTCAGGGTCGACGTTGGAACCGGCAAAGCCGCCCGCGTCGGAGTGCATGTAGCCCACGCCGCCCATACCCATGCTGAGCATGATGGGCACCTGGGCCTGCAAGCCGCTCCACGACCGGCTAACGTCGCCCGACCACGGGAAGACCGAATTCCGCTGCATGCCCGCCCAGCCCGAGCGGGCCAGGTTGAAGAGGCGCTCCTGGGGGTATTTTTCGGCGTAGCCTTCCTGCAGAATGCTGGCCCAGGCCTGCCCGTAGGCGTTGTGAATCTGGCGGGTGGGGCCCTGGTCGTAGAGCATGTCGGCGGGCTGATTTTCCGGTTCGCCCAGGTCGCTCCACCAGCCGCCCACGCCGTCCTGCTTGAGCCGGTCGTACTGCTGCCAGAGCCAGCGCCGGGTGGCGGGCCGGTCCATGTCCAGCAACGTGGCTGGCCCCGCCCAAAATGACCCAACCGTGTACGATTTCCCCGCCGCGTCGCGCCCTACCAATTCCCGGCGGCGCACCAGGGAATCGTTCAGGGAGGTGCGCATCACGTAGGGCTCCGAAATCAGGATGGTCTTAACCCCGTTGGAGTCGAGGCGGCTTATCATCCGTTTGGGGTCGGGAAACTGCTGGGGCTGCCAGCGGAAGTCGCCCTGCCGGGTGGTGCCCCCAAACCAGTAGAGGTCCAGCACCAGGGCCTCGAGCGGGAAGCCGGCCTGCCGCATCCGGCGGGCCACGTGCAGCATTTCCTGCTCGGTTTTGTAGCCAAAACGGCTTTGAATCAGGCCCAGGCCCCAACGCGGCGGCAGCGGCTGCCGGCCAGTCAGCCAGGTGTAGCGGTCCAGGATGGCGGCGTAGGAGTCGCCGGCAATGATGAAGTACGCCAGGCTGCCCAGGCCTTCGGCGCGGTATTCCAGCGTATTTTTCTCGGTGGCGCCCAAGTCAAGCACTCCTGGGGCGTGGTTGTCGAAAAACACCATGTAGCCCCGGCTGCTCATTACCGTGGGCAGGGTCACGTTCAGCGTCGACTCTCCGTTCTGGTAACCGTAGTGGGCCTCGTTGTAGAGACTGAGGCGGTGGCCGCGCCGGTCCAGGGGCAGGGCCCGGGAGCCGGTGCCGTAGAGGTGCTCGTCGGGCGTGAGCCGGAACGACACGCCCACGCCAGCCGCTGAACTGCCGGCTGCCCCCAGCTGCTGAAACGAGCCGGCCGCTTCCGCTACCAGGGTTTCAGCATCACGCTGGTAGCTGATGCGGAGTGGATTTTTCTGGATGATAATTTCGCCTGGACAATCGAGATGCCACTGAATGGCTGTCGGCGAGTCGTTAATTCTGGCTCCCACGTAAGGCTGTCCTTTTACAGGTCCTCCGTCCCAGCCTTCTCCTTTGCAGGAACGCGCTAACGACTGCGGCGTTTGCGCCACGCTCACCGAGGGAATTTCCTGCACCGGCTGGCCCTTGGGAAAGTACTCCACCCGCACGATGCTTTCGGCCCAGGGCCGGATGCGCAGCGTGCCGCCGTCGGTGCTTTGAATAGTGAGTATTCCGTTTTGGTACGAGTGGCTCCGGTAGTTGCCGATGCTGCGCGTGGGGGCTGCAGTTTGCGGGCGGGCAAACGGGTCTTGGCCGGGCCGGCCGCTGCCTTCATGCTGTGCCAGCGCGGGAATGGAAGCAAGAAACAGGCCCAGCAAGGCCCCGGCGCGGCGGAAAGACGAGTGCATGGCAGCAAAGCAAATGAGGCCGGCAAGATACGACCCCGAATAAAGCCGGCCCAAGGCCTGGGAGCAACGACCCGCCCGCCGGGTCCGTACAGAAAAGCTCAACCCCAATTCCTACGACCATGGCCCTTTCCTCCGACAACCTCAACGACCACCTTTATTCCACCAACCTCTCGTTGAGCGACCTGTTCAACAACCACACCTTCGCCCACGACCCCAGCGGCCTGATTCCGATTCTGGACAGCTGGGGCCCGCAGCTCCAAAACTCCAACAGCGCCGTGCTGCAAGCCGCCGCCAACGAGCTGGGCCGGCTGAAAGACTACCTGCAAAACGGCGACCGGGCCGGGGCCGCCACCCTCATGCAGCGCCTGGGCGAGCAGGCCTCCCGCGCCGCCAGCAACACCCACGACTGGGCCGGACCCCACCTGCACAACGGCATCGGCGACCAGCTGCGCCACCTGGGCCAGCTGCTGATTATGGCCGCCGGCAACCTGAAGTCGTTGGTTGCCTAGCGGCGGCTTTTCTTCCTATTCTTTCACCCAAACCCTACCTTATGGCCACGCCAACCTATAATCCCGAAAACCACATTAATGCGGCCTTCAACATCCTGCGCGGCAACATTCAGGAATCGGCCACCGACGGGCTGAGCAATATCCAGGACTGGATTCAGACCCTGAGCGGCAGCAGTGAGCAGGTCTTCACGGCCATTGCCGACGAGCTGCGCAGCCTGCAGGGCCACATCAGCAACAACGACGCCGGCAGCATCGGCAACTCCCTCTTTACCCTGGGCGAGTACGTCACGGCCGCCGCCGACGGCCAGACCGAAGTCGTGGCCACCCGCCTCAACCTGCTGGGCCAGGACCTCTCTAACGCCGCCCGTCAGCTTAAGCAGGACTAAGCGGTGAAATGGTAAATGAGTGAATGAGTGAGTTTGACGTTCGGCTGTCTTCGACTGTCATCCTGAGCCTGCGAAGGACCTTCCTCCCCTGCGTAACAAGGCTCAATACATGTGAAAAGCCCTTTACCGCGTCGGCGGTAAAGGGCTTTTGTGCGTTGGTACTAGCCGTAGTGGGGTAGGCGAGGAAGGTCCTTCGCTCTGCTCAGGATGACAGACGGTATAAAAAAGCAGATCGAATGACAACTCACCATCTCACCAGTTCACCTAATACCCCAGGGTAGTGTCGTCGCCGCGGGGGTCGGCGCCGCCTTCGAGGCGGCCGTCGGGTAAGATGCGGATGGCGTCAATGCGGCCCCAGGCGCCGCGGGGGTGCAGGGTGTAGCCGCGCCGCTGCAGGGAGTCGGCGGTGGCGGCCGTCAGGGCTTCGGCTTCCACGTCGATGTAGTCGGGTAGCCACTGGTGGTGCAGGCGGGGTGCAGCCACGGCCTGCTGCATGCTCATGTCGTAGTCGATGACGTGCAGAATGGCCTGCAGCACGCTGGTAATAATGGTGCTGCCCCCGGGCGTGCCCACCACCAGCTGCAGCTTGCCATTGCGGGTCAGGATGGCGGGCGTCATCGAAGACAGCATCCGCTTGCCGGGGGTAATGGCGTTGGCCGTACCGCCCACCAGCCCGTAGGCGTTGGGCACCCCAGGTTTCGAGCTGAAGTCGTCCATTTCATTGTTGAGCAGAAAACCTGCCCCGGCCACGACCACCTTGCTGCCGTAGGCCCCGTTGAGGGTCGTGGTGCAGCTCACTGCGTTGCCCTGGGCATCCACAATGCTGTAGTGCGTCGTCTGGTCACTCTCGTAGGCGGGCAAACCCGGCCCGGCCGTAAGGGCCTTGCTGGGCGTAGCGCGGTGGGCCAGAGTGGTGGCCATGCGCTGCTTGTTGTAGTTTTTGTCGAGCAGCTGGGTTACGGGCACCCGGCCAAAGTCCGGGTCGCCGAGGTAGGTGGCGCGGTCGGCGTACACGCGCCGCTCGGCCTCGGTAATCAAGTGCACGCCGGTGGGCGAGTGCCAGCCGGCTTTCCTCAGGTTGTAGGGCTCCAGCATCTGCAGCATTTGGAGCAGGGCCACCCCGCCCGAGCTGGGCGGCGGAAACGTGGTGACTTCGTAGCCCCGGTACTGGCCGTGGAGCGGGGTGCGCCACTGGGGCTGGTAGCTTTTCAGGTCCTGCTTGGTAATAAGGCCCCGGCCGCGCTGCATTTCGGCCGTGAGCAAGTCGGCGGTACGACCTTCGTAGAACCCCGCCCGGCCCTGGTCCCGGATGCGGGCCAGCGTGGCGGCCAGCTCGGGGTAGCGTATCGTGTCGCCGGGCTGCCAGGTACCGTTGTCGGGGGCCAGGTAGGCCAGGGTTTTCTGAGGGTTGTACTTAAGAAAAACGGCCCGGTTGGCGTTCAGGCCCGTGGCTTCCTTCGCCGTAAGAGGCAGGCCGTGGGCGGCCAGGTCCACGGCGGGCTGTACCACGTCGGCCCAGCTGAGCTTGCCCAGCTTCTGGTGCAGGGCCTCCATGCCGGCTACGGTGCCGGGCACGCCCACGGCCAGGTGGCCGGCCGTGCTCAAATCGGGCACCACGTTACCTTGAGCGTCGAGGTACATATTGCGCGAAGCTCCGGTCGGGGCGGTTTCCCGGAAGTCCAGGGCGCCCTCCTGCCCGTTGCTGCCCCGGTACAACAGGAAGCCGCCCCCGCCGATGTTGCCGGCCACGGGCAAGGCCACGGCCAGGGCAAACTGCACCGCCACGGCCGCGTCGTAGGCATTGCCGCCCCTTTGCAGGATTTCGAGGCCGATGCGCGAGGCCGCCGGGTGAGCCGATACCACCATGGCCTTGGCGGCCGTCACGCCCAGGGCCGGGGCTGCAGAGGCTGCCGGAACAGTAACAGCAGTGGGAGTGGAGGCCCGGGCGCAAGACAACAAAGCGGCCAGGGCCGCCAAAGGAAGGCGAGAGTTCATCCGGTGAAGATAAGCAAAGCGGGAAGTGCCCGGCGCGGCAATGGGTGAAAAATGCCCGCGGCTCATCGTTCAGGCCGGGTGTATATTTAATTTTTTAGAACGTTTACAACCGGAAATCAGGCCCGGCGCCTTGCAATCAGTCCCGGCCCACTACTACCTTGGGCCCACCCGGCCGCTCTGCCCCGGGAATCGTAGATTTGGCTTCAACCTCTCCCGTTGCTATGGAATCATCTTCGCCGACTGCCGCCGAGCCCACGTTGCCCCTGGTGCAAAACGACCCCTGGCTGGCCCCCTACGAATCTATTCTCCAAGCCCGCCAACAGCGTCTGGAACAGCGCCTGGCCGCTATTACCGCCCAGTGCGGCTCGTTGGCCAAGTTTGCCACCGCCCACCAGCGCCTGGGTCTGAACTACGACGGGCGCCGCCGCGGCTACTGGTTCCGGGAGTGGGCCCCGGCTGCCACCTACCTGTCCCTCATCGGCGACTTTAACGGCTGGGACCGGGGCGCCAACCCCCTGCAAAAGGGCGCGGATGGCGTTTGGGAAGTGTTTTTGCCCGATAAGGACTACGCCGGCCGCCTCACCCACGGCAGCCGCTTCAAGCTGCACGTGGGGGCCGCCAACGGGGGCAAGGACCGCCTGCCGGCCACTCTGCGCCGGGCCGTGCAGGACGAGCACAGCAAGGACTTTGCCGGGCAGGTGTGGCGCCCTGACACGCCGTTTGCCTGGACCGACCAGAAATTCCGCCTCCAGAATTACGTCCGGGAGCCGTTCATCTACGAGGCCCACGTGGGCATGGCTACCGAGGAACACCGCCTGGGCACCTACCGCGAGTTTGCCGACCAGGTGCTGCCCCGGATACAGGAGTTGGGCTATAACTGTATCCAGCTGATGGCCATCATGGAGCACCCCTACTACGGCTCCTTCGGCTACCACGTGGCCAATTTCTTTGCCGCCTCCTCCCGCTTCGGCACGCCCGAAGACCTCAAATACCTCATCAACGAGGCCCACAACCGCGGCATTGCCGTCCTGCTCGACGTGGTCCATTCCCACGCCGTGAAAAACGAAGCCGAGGGCCTGGCCAACTTCGACGGCTCCGGCGGGCAGTACTTCCACCCCGGCGAGCGGGGCAACCACCCCGGCTGGGACTCCAAACTTTTCGATTACGCCAAGCCCGAAGTGCAGCAGTTTTTGCTCAGCAACCTGCGCTACTGGCTCGAGGAGTTCCACTTCGACGGCTTCCGCTTCGACGGCGTCACGAGCATGCTCTACCACCACCACGGCGAGGGCGTGGCCTTTGGCAGCTACGACCAGTACTTCGGCCCCGACGTGGACGAGGACGCGGTGCTCTACCTGCAACTGGCCACCACGCTGGTGCACGAGCTCAAGAAAGGTGCCCTGCTCATTGCCGAAGACATGAGCGGCATGCCCGGCCTCTGCCGCCCCATTCCGGAAGGCGGCATTGGCTTCGATTACCGCCTGGGCATGGGCATCCCGGACTACTGGATTAAGCTGCTCAAGCACAAGCGCGACGAAGACTGGAACCTGGGCGAGCTGTGGTACACGCTGTCTAACCGCCGCCTGGGCGAGAAAACCGTGGCCTACGCCGAAAGCCACGACCAGGCCCTAGTGGGCGACAAAACCCTCTCGCACTGGCTCATGGACGCCGCCGTGTACCATAACATGCACAAGGACGACCCCAGCGACATCGTGGCCCGCGGCCTGGCCCTGCACAAGATGATCCGGCTGCTGACGCTGGCCCTGGGCGGGGAAGCCTACCTCAACTTTATCGGCAACGAGTTCGGCCACCCCGAGTGGGTTGACTTCCCGCGCCAAGGCAACAACTGGAGCTACCAGCACGCCCGCCGCCAATGGTCGTTGGCCGATAATCCCGACCTGAAGTACCAGTACTTCCAGGCCTTCGACAAGGCTATGGTGACGACGGCCCGGCAGCGCCGCCTGCTGTCGGCCCCGCCGGCCAAGGAGCTCAACCAGGATAACACCAACCAGGTGCTCATCTTCGAGCGGGCCGGCCTGATCTTCATCTTCAACTTCCACGTCACGGCCAGCATCCCGGACTACCGCTTCTTCGTGCCCCAGCCCGGCCGCTACCGCATCGTCCTCACCTCCGACGCAGCCCAGTTCGGTGGCTTCCAGCGCGTGGATGACTCGCTGACCTACGAAACGTTCCAGGAGGATGAGGTCAACAAGCTGAGCTTGTACGTAACCAACCGCACGGCCCTGGTGCTGGCCCGGGTGTAAGCGGAAGCTGTCCTAATTGACTAAAAAAGGCCGTCGGTACCGACGGCCTTTTTTAGTCAATTAGGACAGCTTTTCCTAGCTCAGCTTTTTACCCGTAGTAATCAGGGCTACGGCCTCTGTCAGGCGACGCAGCCGGGTTTCGGCTTTTTTGGCTTCCGTAATCCAGCGGACGTACTCCTTGCGGTGGGTGTAGGCCAGCTGGTCGAACGTCGCCCGTGCGCCGCTCACAGTTGCTAGGGCCTGGGCCAGATCTTCGGGTACTTCCACTGTGCGCTCGGCCGTATCCTGCTGCATCGTGATGCTGACCACCTCGCCGGGCTGCTTGCCGATGGCCTCGCGGGTGGCCTTGTGCACCATCAGCAGGTGGCGTCCGCCCATCGGAGCCAGCGTCGACTGAAACGCGTAGCCATCAATAGTACCACGCACCCGCACCTGACCTTTTTTGCCAAAGGTGGCCGGTACATCCAGCGGCGGAATGCAGAAGCTGCCGCCACTGTCGTGGCCTACCAGTTGGGCTTCGAAAGAATACACCTGCTCCATCGGGCAACAGCAAGTTAGTCGAGTTTCTTGCCGGCGCTGATCCGCTCCACGGCCTCCTTGATGCGGCGCATCCGGGTGTCGGGCTTTTTGGCCCGCTCTATCCACTGCACGTACTCGCGGCGGTAGGGGTAGGGCAGCTGGTCGAACTTGGGCCGGTAGCCCGCCTGGGAAAGAGCCCGGGCCAAATCTTCGGGCAGCTCGAAGGAGGCTTCCTCGGTGTCGAGCTGGATGATGACTTCCACGTCGTGGCCCCAGGTTTTGTCGATGGCCCGGCGGATTTGCTTGCCCACGGGCAGCATGTACTCGCCGTCGGCATTCTGTACCAGCGTCAGGCGGAAGGGAAACCCGTCGATGGTGCCGCGCACGTGAAACGGGGGCTTCTGCTGAAACGTCTCGCCGGGGACGAAGGGAATCAGGATCTGCACGCCACCGTCGGTGTCATCCAGCTCCAGGGCGGCGGAAAAGCGTTGTTCGAAAGATTCGGACATGAAAAAGGGAATAGGGTGAACCGCCGTACTTACGACCGGGGCGTCACCTGGGTCAGCGCGTCGTTGAGGGCCGTGGTATCGTCGGCCGCCACTACCCGAATCCGGGCCGCGGGAATGTTGTAGAATGAAATCAGGCGCTGGGCCAGGGCCTCGGTCGAAGCCAGCACCAGGTCGGCCCGCCGCAAAGCTAAGCGTTCCAGCTCCAAGATCCAGCCCCGGTCGGCCGGCGAGTCCCGGTCGGCGGCCAGGGTTTGCACGTGCAGCACCAGGGGGCGGCCCGTGAGCTGCCGGATTTCCAGGCCCGCCAGCCAGGCGTGCCAGTCGGCGGCGTACACCACCCCAAACGGCTGACTCACGGCCAGCGGCGTGGCAAACCGGGCGTATTGAATGACGCGGAAGTTGAGGTCGGCATCGTCCTCGGCGTTGTCCAGGGCGTTGAGAGCCTGCACAAACGAGGCCTGGGCCGCCGTTTGCGCGGCCGCCGGTGTGGCGGGAGCGGGCTGACCCGCCACGCTGGCCGCCGTTGGTACCGCCGAAGCCTCCAGCGTCAGGTTGTCGGCCGGCTGATGGATGTCGGCCGCCTCATCCGCCCCGATTTCAGCCGTGGCTTCGGCAAAGTCATCCTCGTTCAGCAACGTCGGGCGGGCAGTAGCGGAGCGGCTAGCCGGGGACGGAGTTGCCGCAAGGGCCGTGCCCTGCGTGGCGGCCGAAGCCGGGGCCGCGGTACCTTGCTGGGCTGCCGCCGCTACCTCAGACTGGGGAGCTGTTGGCGGCGCGCTGGCTCCGGCATACGGGGCGGCCGGAGCCTGCCACGAGCCGGCTGCCGCCGCGGGGCGGGCCATAGCCTGCGCGGCCAGCTGGGCGGCGCTGAGCAGGTTGAGCCGGATAACCTGGTCGGCGGAAGTCAGGGTTTCGGAGTCCGACAGCCGAGGTACGATGACCGATACGGGAACATGCTCGGCCAGCTGGCGCGAGAGGTCCAGGGCCGCCACCGAAGCCGCGTCGGCCGCCGGCGCCGCCTCATCCCAGCCCAGCAATAACACATTGAGAGGATTGCTTTCCATAAGAATCAGGCGGTGACGGCGAAAGAGAAGCGAAAGAAAAAGGGCTTGGTAGCCCTGTAATACGGTTTCAGCGGTTGAGGCGCTAATGTTAGGCAAAATTCGCGGGAATCATTTTTACCTTGCAGGCTTAATTGTTGTGCTTCCGGCCGGGCCGGAGTTATTTTTGCCCACTTCTTCCAGACGACCCATCGATGGCCGATTCGATTCAGGAAAACAACTACATGGTCAATGACTTGGCCGCCAAAGGGAAGCAGGAATTCTTCCCCGGTCAAGTCCTTTCCTGCGCCCAGCAGGGCCCCGATTTCCTCTTTACCTGCGACAATGGCGTGCAACTTAGCGTGCAGGTCATTACCGACAAAATTCTGCGCTTCCGTTACGCCACCGAAGCCGGCTTTGCCGCCGACTTCAGCTACGCCGTGCCCGCCGACCAGCCCCGGGCCGCGCTGGAGTTTCTGGAGTTTCGCGAAAAGCCCGACCACTACCGCATCACCACCGAGCGCCTGATTTGCACCATCAGCAAGCAAAACGCCGCTTCCCGGGTGCTGGACCGCTCGGGCACCTTGCTGTCGGCCGATGAAAAAGGCTTCCACTGGGAGTACGACTACGAAACCGGCAACGACATCGTCAAGATGAGCAAGCAGGTGCAGAGTGGGGTGCACTACTACGGCCTCGGCGACAAGCCCGACAACATGAACCTGCGCGGCAAGCGCTTCACCAACTGGGGCACCGATACCTACGGCTACACCAAGGGCTCGGACCCGCTCTACAAAAACATTCCGTTCTATCTGGAGCTGCAGCAGAAAATT
The DNA here is from genome assembly GCF_002797555.1 of Hymenobacter chitinivorans DSM 11115. Lineage (NCBI taxonomy): Bacteria > Pseudomonadati > Bacteroidota > Cytophagia > Cytophagales > Hymenobacteraceae > Hymenobacter > Hymenobacter chitinivorans. Next base: position 265,411 of record NZ_PGFA01000005.1, read on the forward strand.
GCCCACGGCATTTTCTTCGACAACACCTTCAAGGCCTCGTTCGACTTCGCCGCCGAGCGGGCCGACGTGACCAGCTTCTGGGCCATGGGCGGGGAAATGAACTACTACTTCATTTACGGCCCCACGCTCACCGAAGTCACCCAGGAGTACACCCGCCTGACCTGCCCGCCCGAACTGCCCCCGATGTGGGCGCTGGGCTACCACCAGTGCAAGTGGAGCTACTTCCCCGAAAGCAACTTCCGCGGCATCGCCAAGGGCTTCCGGGACCGGAAAATTCCCTGCGATGCGCTGTATCTGGACATCGACTACATGGACGGCTACCGGTGCTTTACCTGGAGCCCCACCCATTTCCCCGACCCCAAGAAGATGGTGAAGGAGCTGGCCGAGGATGGCTTCAAGACCATTGTCATCATCGACCCCGGCATCAAGATTGACCCCAACTACAGCGTATTTAAGGAAGGCCTCGAAAACGACTACTTCTGCCGCCGCGCCGACGGCCCCCTGATGAAGGGCTCGGTGTGGCCCGGCCTGTGCAACTTCCCCGACTACACCCGGCCCGACGTGCGCGAGTGGTGGGCGGGCCTGTTCAAAGGGCTGATTCAGGAAGACGGGGTGCGGGGCGTGTGGAACGACATGAATGAGCCGGCCGTGTTCGAAAAGGGTACTTTCCCCGACGACGTACGCTTCAGCTACGACGGGCACTCGGCTTCCCACAAAAAGGCCCACAACATCTACGGCATGCAAATGGCCCGGGCCACGGCCGCCGGCGTCAAGCAGTTCAGCTACCCTAACCGGCCCTTCACCATTACGCGCAGCACCTACGCCGGCGGGCAGCGCTACTCCTCGGCCTGGACCGGTGACAACATCGCCAGCTGGGAGCATCTGTGGCTGGCCAACATCCAGTGCCAGCGCCTGAGCATCTCGGGCTTCAGCTTCGTGGGCTCCGACGTGGGCGGCTTCATCGACACGCCCGACGGCGAGCTGTACGTGCGCTGGGTGGCCCTGGCGGCCTTTCACCCGTTCTTCCGCACCCACTCCAGCGGTGACCACGGCGACCAGGAACCCTGGAGCTTCGGCGAGCAGTACCTGGATTTGGCCCGCTCCTTTATTGAGTTGCGCTACCGCCTGCTGCCCTACATGTACACCACCTTCTGGCAGTACGTGCAAAACGGTACGCCCGTGCTGCGGCCCCTCACGTTCCTGGACCAGAACGACACGGAAACCTACCTGCGCATGGCCGAGTTCAGCCTCGGCGACCACCTGCTGGTGTGCCCCATCACCCAGGCCGGCGCCGATGGCCGCTGGATGTATCTGCCCCGCGGCGACTGGTTCTACTACTGGACCGACGAGGCCAAAGCCGGCGGTGCCGAAGTGTGGGCCAGCGCCCCACTCGACCGGATTCCGCTGTTCGTCAAAGCCGGCGCCGTTATTCCCATGTACCCGCTGATGCAGTACGTGGGCGAGAAACAGGTGGAAGAGCTGACCCTGCACGTGTATTTCAAGCAAGGCTCCGAAACCAGCGTGGTGTACGACGACGGCGGGGAGGGCTACGGCTACCAGCAAGGCCAGAGTACCACGCGCCACTTCACCGTGGCGGGCACTCCTACCAGCCTGAGCATCACCCAAGCTATTGAAGGCGACTACACCCCGTCTTTCGCCACTTACCGCGTGCTGTTGCACGGGCTGAGCTTCACGGCGGCGCAAGCAACACTTGATGGGGCCGCCGCGGTGCTAACCGAGGAAACCACCGAGAATGGACTCGTGGTGCCCGCCCTGAGCGTGAGCAGCGCCTTCACCATGCTCAGCCTGAGCGGTAGCGCCGGCTAAGTCCCGCGGGACGTCCCAGTGCGACATCATTCCCCTACAAAAAGCCCCGGCCGAATTCAACGGCCCGGGGCTTTTTGCTTTGCCACAGCCCGTAGCTCCCTGCTATCGGGCGGGTTTATCCTGCCAAAGCGGGTATTGGTGTAATAAATTTCAGCGGGCTGAAGGTGGTAGGTATGTTTGTATCATCAGCACGGAAATAGTAAACAGAATAGCCGTACATGCGAATGTAATTAAGCTGACAGTAGACTTATGTTCCAATGGTTATGTAAAAATAAATATCAAAGATAATTAGGGTTTATATTAATGTCTATTGCTAGTAAAATTTTAGATTAGGCTTGGTTTATGTATGAATTATTATTAGTGTGAATAACTTATTTTATTAGGATTAATTATTTTATGAAGAGGCCGGCCCGGGGTTATCCCGGGCCGGCCTCTTGCTTTGTCACATAGTCTATATAGGCCGGCTTCGTTGGCTGGCTAGGCCAGCGGGTGGTAGCCGCACTGGGAAAGAATGTGGCGCCAAATGTCGACCTGTCCTATTCAATCCTAGTACCTGCCTCTGACCTGACGTTAGAGTGGCTGCCAAGTCAGATAGCTGCTCCAAGGCCAGGTTGGTCCCTAGAAACTCCGACTTGGTGTAATAAATTTCAATTCGGTGTAGGCCTGGTATATGTTTGTATCATCAGAAAGGCACTGCAAACAACGATTGTATGAAAAAGCGCTACTGGAATAAAATGACCATGATTATCAATAATGTATTTGACTTTATATTATTTGAATTATAAACAGCTTTATTGAATTATAATTATTGTTATTTTATCAATTTTTATCATTAGTGAGTATTATTATTTATTAGGTGTTTATTAATTATAAAAAAACGCCCCGGTCGACTTACGACTGGGGCATTTTTTTATAGGTTGCCGACGAGGCGTTGCTGCGACCCGACTACAGGTGCTCCCGCAGGTACTGGTACACCTCCGGGTTCGACAGCAGGCCGGCGTGGCTTTGCTGGGCAAATACGCGGGTTTGCACTTGGGCCTCGGGCGGCAGGGCCGGGTCGCCGAAGACCCGGCCCACGGCGCTACCGGCGCCCACGAGCCCGTCGCCGAAGTAGTGGTGCAGGGCCGAAGTAGCGGTTTTGAGCAGGGAGCCCACCAGCACATGGTAGCGCACGCCGGGCAGGGGCGGCACTACCGTGCGCGGCGGCATCAACAGGTCGTCGGCGTGCGGATTTTGCCAGTCGGCATCCACCAGAAAGGCGTGCCGCAAGTCTTTGATGCCGTTGCTGCGCTGGTCCATGGCCTTGCTCAGAAAGCGGGTCGGGGCCACGTTTATCTTGCGCAGCATCACGGAGGTCAGGTGGCTGTTCTGCTCCAGAAACGAGCCGTCGTTGGGCACGCCCAGCAAAAACACCGACCGGAGCCGGCTTACCCACTCGGCCGGCGTGCCAGTGGGCGTATGGGTGCCATAATAGCCCGCGCTGCGAATTACGAGGCCGCCCATTGAGTGGCCTACCAGTACCAATTCGCCCACGTCCTGGGGGTGCTGGTGCAGGAGCTCGGTTAGCAGCCCGGCCAGCAGCTGGCCGTTCTGAGAAATGTGCAGGCCGCTGTTGTAGCGCACGTAGAGGCAGCGCACCCCGGCCTCGCGCTGCAGCAGCGGGCCGTAGCGGGGCACATCGGCGGGGCTGCCCGCCTGCCAGATCAGCTCGTCGCCCATCAGGCCGTGCAGAAACACCACGGTGGTGCGCGGCGGTCCGGGCAGGTGCAGGTCGGCCACGGCCACGTCGGCACCCAGCTGGCGGAAGCTCATCTGAATAGCTCGCGCATCCTGGCGGGCAGCAAGCTGGTCGCCGATGGCGCCGTTGAGAATGGGCAGGGTGAAGTGCCGGTAGGCTTGGCCCGTGTGGTAGAGGTAGTCGAGGCCCTGGGCTGGAAGCGAAACCGCCCTTCGGGCCGCCGCCGAAAATCGGCGCCAGCGCGAAGGGCGGTCGGAAGAATCACCGGAAGGTGAGGTTACATCGGTCACTGCAGCAGAAGTTTGTGAACTACCGGTCCTTCGGGCGTATCGAGGCGCAAGGTATACAACCCGGCCCGTTGTCCGCGCAGGTCTACGGTGCGCTGGCCCGAAGCGTTGACCGGAGCTGCCGCCCCGCGCAATACTACCCGACCCGCTATGTCGGTCACGGTATAAGCCGAGCGCGTCCAGCTGGCATCCCGCGAGGTGCTGAGCGTAAAGAGGCCCGTGTTGCTCGGGTTCGGCGACACGGTAATAGCCGCGTTGCGGGCCGCGTTGACCGTGGCCAGGGCCGTGCCGGTCATCACCACGTCATCGATCAGCAGGGCGCTGCCCACGGTGGGCGCATCCTGGGTGCTGGAAGCGAACAGAATGCGAATCGAGTCGGGGGCGGCACTCGATTCGTAGTCCAGCGGAATCGTCTGGAGCGTGTAGTTGGCCGCCGGAGCGAGGTCGGTTCCGCCGGCAGCTATTATAACCGATTCCGAACCATTCCAGCGGGTGAGAACCACCTGGGCGGCGGCCATTTCGGTGGCTGCGGCAGCCCCCGTGAGCTTGTAGTAGAACTGCATGTTGGCGGGCCGGGCCGTGAAGGGTACTCCCCCTGGAAAGTCGGCATTGAGGTCGGCGCTGGAGCCAATAATCAACACGCCCGGGAAAGTTACGCCCAGCAGCGGGTTGGCTTTATTTTCTAACAGGGCGGCGTACTGCCCCCCGTGCTTATCGGTGGAGCGGCTCGTCGTGCCGGTCGGAATGGGAAATCCAAGCGAAATCAGCACGTCATCAAATGTGGCCCAGCCCGTCGGGGCCAGGGCGGTACCGCGGGTGACCCAGGTTTCGAGGTTACCGTTGGGCAGGGTCTGGGCCGAGGCCGCCGTAAGCGTTCCGGCACTGGTCAGGGCCAGAAGAAAAAGGCGTAAAAAAGTTTTTTTCATAGCACGTAAGGAAAGAGGAAAGTGAGGATGAGGTACTGACAGCTGTTTAAACTAGATGAAGGAATAAGGCATAAGGTTGCCAAGGGCCCAAAGGTAGAACCTAATAAATAAAAAGTTCAATCACATCTTTAGGGGTTGCTATTCTATTGGCTTGGACTTACGGGCAACGGCCGCGTAAAGCAATCCGAGCAGGCTGCCGGTAAGCAAGCCCCCGAGGTGGGCGGCATTGTCGGTGGGGCCGCCTCCCTCCAGGCCGGCCTGCAACTGACTTGGAACCAGGAGCATAACTAGCCAGAGCAAACCGTAGCGCTGCGGCCGGCTTAGGGGTACGGCGCCGGTGAGGGCCAGGGCCAGCAGCAGCCCATAGAGCCCAAATATTGCCCCGGAAGCCCCCACCGAGTTGACGCCCATCGTGTGCCACCAGGCGCTGGTCAGGCTGCCGCCCACCCCGCTGGCCAGGTATAGCAGCAGCAGCGCCCGGGGGCCCACCAGGGATTCGGTGAGCCGGCCCAGAAACAGCAATGCCAGGCTATTGAGCAGCAAATGGGCCAGGCCACCGTGCACGAAACAGCTGGTCAGCAGGCGCCAGGGCTGCTGGTGCAGGCTCAGGGGCGAAAAGTTGGAGCCCCACCGAATCAAGTCGGCCGCCCGGGGCTCAAAGGCATCCACGTCGGCCAGTACCATCAGGGCAAACACCAGAAAGTTCAGGGCCAGCAGCAGCGGGGTAATGTAGTAGGAGGCCGAGGGCCGCAGCAGGCTCCCGAGCGTATCGGCGGCCTGTTGGTACCAGGGCTGCTCGATGGGGGCTGCCGCAGGGGCCGGCGGCAGCGGCTCGACCGTCTCGGTGGGCACCAGGCCGCGCTGCTGCAGCTCCCGCACGGCGGCCTGGCCCAGGGCGGGTGGGTAGCGGCGGGCATTCTGGGCGAAGTACAGCAGTTCCGCGTCCGTTTTTTGAGCGAATAGCTCCGCAAATGTTGACTCGGCAGCCATAGTAAATTTAAAAGCCGGAAGGACGGCAAAAGTTTGGCCAGGCCGCTACTGCTCCCGCTGGGCCGCCGCTTTGGTAACAACAATAACGGCCCCGGAGTGGGCCCGGGGCCCGAAAGCCCGCACCGCCATGTCCCCGTCGAGGACCGTCACGCGCTGAATATCGTCGGGGGCCAGCTGCTGAACCTGGCTGGGGGCTTCCCCGGTTTGGGCGTCGCTGGCCAGCAGCTCCCCGTCCAGCACGTACACCGGGTTGTGGCCGGGGCGGGTCGGGGGCAGCTGGGTTTGAATTTTCACCGCCGGAGCCACTTTAACGCGGGTTTTGGTGAGGGTGCCCGGCGTGAGGCGCCGGGCCGGCGGCACGCCCAGCAAACCCTGGCGCAGGTAGAGCACCGAGTCGTTCAGCAGCATGGAGTACTCGTTCAGCACCGGAGCCCCCACTTCGTAGGCCCCGCGCTGGGCTTCCAGGGTGGTCGTCCGGATAACGGCCACGCGCCGCATCTGGGCCAACTCGCGCAGCATCGTGGGCTGCAGGCGGTGGCTATAGCGCAGGGCAGTGGTCAGGCGCCGCCATTTGTCCTGGGTAATGGCCACCTGCCCGGGAAAGGTGGCGTCGGTTTTCCCGGCCACCACCTGGTCGAAGAGGTAGCTCGACTGGTTTTCGGCCTCCCAGAACCGCCGGGCCAGGTTCAGAAACTTGCGCTGGGCGGTGGTATCGGCCCGCTCGGCGGCGGGCAACGCGGCCGGCATCTGCCGCAGCTGGGCAGTGGTCAGCGAATCGAAGGCCGGCAGCTGGTGCGTGGCCACCGAGGCCAGGGGCGCGGGGGGCGTCGGCTTAGCCGCAGCCACTGGCTTGGCGGGAGCCGTGGGCCAGAAAAATAAAGCCGCCGCCGCTACTACCAGGCCCGCGCCCAGGGCCGGGGCCAGCCAGTTGCGGGCCGGCGCCTCCCCGGAAGGTGGCGCAGTTTCGGCTGCGGCCGGCGCCAGGGGCGGTGGGGCCACCGAGATGCCCCGGCGGCTGAGTTCGTGCCGGGCCCGGATGATGAGGTCGGCGTGGTAAAAGCCCGGATTCTGAACCAGGTACAGCAGCTCGGCGTCGGTTTTGGAAAGCAGGAAATCGGAATTCGGGGAAAGCGGGGCAGACATGGGCGAAGCTGAACTATACGGCGGAGTATCAACCCGTAAGATGAGAAAAACTGCGGGCAAAACCAGCACGCTGGCCTAACCAGCCCGGCCGCCCGGCGTATAGACTAGGGCACGGCCCGTAGCGGCGGTGCTTTGCTACCCTAGCCCCCAGCTTATGCAAGATCCTCAGGAAATACCCACCGACGGCCGCAACATCCAGCAGGCCACCACCTCGCAGTCGGAGCAGCGCCAACCCGAAGGCCGGCAGGCGCCCGGCACCACCGAAGCCCTGCGCGGCCTCAACGCCGACGACAACTCCGGCAGCGGCGGCACCGAAGGCGGCCACGAAATTAAGGGCCAGCGCGTGAGCACCGGCCCCAACTACGACCAGCCCGGCAACGCGGCCGACGGCGACGTGGGCGGCAGCTCCACCTCGGCCGGCACCGGCGTATCGGGCGGCGAAACCGGCCAAGTGCCCCAGCTTTAGTTGTTAGTTGTTGGTTGTCAGTTGTTCGGTCGTTCTTACGAACAACTGACAACCAACAACTAGCAACTAACAACTAGCAACTAACAACCAACAACCATCCAAAACCCACTCTCATGTCCAGCAAACCCAATAATCCCGGCAATACTTCCGAAGACAGCGGTGCCAAGCGCGTGAGCACCACCAACCACGGCCAGGACGGTACCTCGAAAAACGAGGCCTACGCCGCCGCCCAGAAGGCCCAGCAGGAAGGGCAGGACCAGCAAAACGACGCCACCACCAGCACCCAGAGCAACATGGGCAACGGCGACGGTATCCGCGGCGAGTACGGCGACGCCAGCCAGACCAACGGCATGGAAGGCGGCAGCAACGCCGGCAACAAAGACCAGAACGACACCCGCAAAAACAATAACTAAGGGCTTCGAGCCAGAAGCCTGAACCGACAACGAGCCGCCCCGGTTGCTAACAGCAGCGGGGCGGCTTTTTTGGGTGGTTTTAAGCCCGGAAACAACGTTGACCCGGGCCCCGGAGCAGTTTTGGTAATTCTTAGCTTTACAACCCCGCGCGGCCCACCAGCGGCGCGGTTTACCTTCCTGCTAACCTGCTTCTGATGAACCCACTCCCGTATCTGGCCCGGCTGCAGTACACTGCCCAGCCCGCGGTAAACCTGTCCACGCTGCGGGAGCTGCAGGCGGCACATCTGCTGCGGGTGCCCTTCGAAAACCTGGATATTCACCTGGGCCGCCGCATCGAGCTGGCCGGCAGCTACGCCAAAATCGTGGGGCAGGGGCGGGGCGGCTTTTGCTACGAGCTCAACGGCGCGTTTGCCGAGCTGCTGCGCGCCTTGGGCTTTACGGTCCGGCTGATTTCGGCCCGGGTGCACACGTCCGCCGGCGAATTTGGCCCCGAATTCGACCATATGGCCTGCCTCGTTACGCTGCCCGGCACCGATTATCTGGTGGATGTGGGCTTCGGAGAGTTCAGCCTCGGGCCGCTGGCCCTGACGCTCGATGTCGAGCAAGAGGACCCCCGCGGGCAGTTCCGGCTCCGGCGCCACGACGCGCACTACCTGGTGGTGGAGAAATTCGATGGCCGCCGCTTTCAGCCCGAGTACCTATTCCAGGAAACCCCGCGGGAGGTAGCCGAATTTGCGGCTATGTGTCACTTTCACCAAACCAGCCCCGAGTCCCACTTCACCCGTAAGCGGCTGTGTACCCGGCCTACGCTCACCGGGCGCGTTACCATTACCGGCCACACGCTGCGCATAAAGGACGGGGCGAATCTAACCGAAACTGAGCTGGTCGACCCGGCCGAGTTTGACCGGGCCCTGTACCAGTATTTTGAAATCCGGCTGTAAAAAGCAGCGGGCCGGCTACTGGGGCCCAAGGGCTGATTAAGGGCGGCAGAGCGGTTTTCTTCTCTCCGGAAGCGCAGTAAGAAGCCGGGCCGCGCCGGATTTTACGGGCGGGCCGCGGCGGGCGGCAGTAGGGTGCGTAATTTGCGGACGATTTTCCCGTTTTCGTGCTGATGTTCCGATTGATTGCCGCTGCCCGCCCTGTTGCTCTTTGGTTTGTTTTTTTCCTGCTGCTGGTGCTGTTCGGTTCCGGCCGGCCGCTGCGGGCCCAGGACGGGCCCCCCAAGCGGGAGCTGCGCGGGGTCTGGATTGCCACCGTCGAGAATATTGACTGGCCCAGCAGCCGCACCCTGACGCCCGAACAGCAGCGCCGCGAATACCGCCGCATTCTCGACGTGCAGCAGCGCAACGGCATCAACGCCGTGTTTGTGCAGGTACGCCCCGCCGCCGACGCCTTTTACCAGAGTGAGCTGGAGCCCTGGAGCAAGTGGCTGACGGGGCAACAGGGCAAGGCGCCCAGCCCGGCCTACGACCCGCTGCCGTTTCTGATTGAGGAAGCCCACGCCCGGGGCATGGAGTTTCACGCCTGGTTTAACCCCTACCGGGCCAGCATGGACTCCGTTACGCGCCGCCTGGCCCCCAGCCACCCGTTTCGGCAGCACCCCGAGTGGTTTTTGCGCTTCGGCGGTAAGCTGCTCTTCAACCCCGGCCTGCCCGAGGTGCGCAGCTACATTACTACCGTCATTCTGGACGTGGTGCGGCGCTACGACATCGACGGGGTGCACTTCGACGACTACTTTTACCCGTACCCCGAGCCCGGCCTCAAAATCCAGGATGAGGCGGCCTTCCGGCAGTACAATCCCGACAGCCTCAAGCTGGCCGACTGGCGCCGGCAGAACGTGAACAAGCTCATTGAGCACCTCCACGACACTATTCAGGACACCAAGCGCTGGGTCAAATTTGGTATTTCGCCCTTCGGCGTCTGGATGAACAAGTCGGCCCACCCCGAGGGCTCCGACACCCGCGCCGGACAGCCCAGCTACGCCAACCTCTACGCCGACTCCCGCCTGTGGCTGCAGGAGGGCTGGATCGACTACATCGTGCCCCAGCTCTACTGGAGCACCAACTTTAAGCTGGTGCCCTACGCCACGCTGCTTGAATGGTGGACCCGCAACCACTTCGGCCGCCACCTCTACATCGGGCAGGGCGCCTACCGGATGCTGGAAAACACCCGTTCCGATACCACCTGGCGCAACCCACGGGAATTACCGCGGCAAGTGCGCCTCAACCGCTCGTACCCCACGGAGGTTAGCGGCAGCGTGTTTTTCAGTGCCCGCTCCCTGATGTCGAACCCGCTGCACACCCGCGACTCGCTGCGCCAGAATCTGTTCCGCTACCCGGCTCTGGTGCCCACCATGCCCTGGCTCGACGCCGTGCCGCCCCGCCCGGCCCAAAACCTGGTGCTGGCCCGCGCCGGCGCCGTGACGACCCTAACCTGGCAGCCCGGCCCGGCCGCTGCCGATGGCGACGTGGCCCGCTACTTCGTGGTCTACCGCTTTACCAAAGACCAGCAGCCCACCCCCGACGACCCGCGCAACATCGTGGCCCTGGTGCAGCACCGCCCCGGCACCGCGCCTACGCTCGTCGACACCAGCGCCGTGCCCGGCACCGACTACGCCTACTACCTCACCGCCGTCGACCGGCTGCACAACGAAAGCACCCCGGTTCGGGTGACGACCCAGGGCAAGGCTGCCGAGGTAATCGTGGCCCAGGCGCCGACGCCCGCCCCAACTCCCGCGCCGCCGGTGGCAGCCCCGCGGCCGGTGCCCCCGCCCCGCCCGGCAGTGGTGAAGTCCGAAACGGAAACGGCGGGGGTAACCAAAGTCAAGGTCAAAGCCAAGAAGCGCGGATTCTTTGCCCGCCTGTTTGGGCGGCGGTAAGAGGGAATAACTGATTTACCCCAAAGCCGCGGCTTCGCAATTGTAGTAGGGCCGCGGCTTTGGTGCGCTAGTGCAGTAGGGTATCGGCCTACACCCGGTGGGTTTGGGGTTGGCCGGTAGCTGGTGCGGCGAAGAAGCTACTTGTTGCCAAAAAACTGGAGAACCAGAATAAGAACTATACCGGGCAGGAGCACAAACAGGATAAGGCCAAGGCTTCGTACCAGTAGCTGCGCTTCGGTTTCTTTTTCGCGCCACCTGCCCGCCAGCTCCCAATACGTATTGCGGTACCGCCGGTAATTGAGATACAGAATAGGGCCTGAGATGAGAATAAAGTATTTAGAAGATGCTTTTAGGAACTGTACTCTGTCCACGAAGGGTAGAGTAGCGCTCAGAATCATATAGATAATGGCAATTGCCCAGAGGCTTTGCAGCAGTGATACAACGATTTGAGCTGTGAAGGCGTCGCGCCCATCCTTCTTGTAGTAGTGCCTGGCAAATCGATAAAATACATAGTCAAACGGGTTCATACGTCTTGGTGAACAGCCGCTAACACAGAATCGGCTACCGCAAATAGAGGTCGTTGATTTGGCGTATTGCCGATAAGCGAAATGGCTTTAAGAGGTGAAATGGATGAGGTAGTATCTGTATAGTGCAATAATTGCATGTAGCCGAGGTGAGTGCAGCTCGATTTTTCGGGGTCCGAAAACAAGTGCCAGGAGTGAGTAATTACTCATGCAGACAAAAAACCGGGGCGTTGGCAACGTTCCCGACAACGTTTGCATAAAATATTCTGGTGCAATTCTGTGGTTTTTACCCGAATACGGCAACCTTATGGGAGTACTACTAGCGAATCTAATCTTGCTCATTCTTCGGCAAGTCAAATTTCCACCCAACTCCCAACCCCATGAAAAACTGGTTACTAACAATGGTGCTGCTGCTCGGCCTGGCCGGGCACGCCTGGGCCCAGCAAGCCCGGCAGCTGACCGGGCAGGTACTCGATGAAGCCTCGGGCCAGGGTCTGCCCGGCGTGACGGTGGTGGTGAAAGGCACCACCATCGGTACCGGCACCGACGGCAGCGGCAACTTCTCCCTGAACCTGCCGGCCGGTACCGAGCCCACGCTGGTGCTGAGCTACGTGGGCTACCTGGCCCAGACGGTAACCGTGGACAACTCGAACACGATAAAAGTGCGCCTCAAAACCGACCAGAAAGCCCTGGACGAAGTCGTGGTAATCGGCTACGGGGAGGTGAAGAAGAGCGACGTAACCGGCGCCATTGTGTCGGTGAAGGAAGCCGACCTGAAGAAGATTCCGGCTGCCAACGTCATGGAAACCCTGCAGGGCCGCCTGCCCGGCGTGGACATTACCAGCGCCAGCGGCTCGGCCGGGGCGGCCGTCAATATTGCCGTGCGCGGCAACCGCTCCATTCTGGCCAGCAACGGCCCCCTCTTTATCGTGGACGGGGTGCAGTACAACTCGATTCAGGACATCAACCCCAATGATATTCAGAGCATGGAAGTGCTCAAAGACGCCGCTTCCACGGCCATCTACGGGGCCCGGGGCGCCAACGGGGTTATCATCGTGACCACCAAAAAGGGCGCGGCCGGCAAAACGACCATCACCCTGAATTCCTACTACGGCGTGACCGACAAGGTGTACTACCCCAAGGTGAACAACGGGGCCGAGTACGTGGCCCAGAAGCGGGAAGCCAACCGCACCACCGGCAACTGGAGCAGCCCCGCCGACGACTCGAAAATCTTCACGCCCCTGGAATTGCAGGCCATTGCCAGCGGCACGACCACCAACTGGGCCGACCTGCTGCTGCGCAACGGCGTGCAGCAGGAGCACCAGATTGGCGTGGCCGGCGGCTCGGAGAAAACCAAGTTCTACCTCTCCGGCGACTACTACAACGAGCAGGGCCTGTTTCGCAACGACAAGCTGAACCGCTACTCCTTCCGGGCCAACATCGACCAGGCCATCAACGACAAGGTGCGCATCGGCCTGCAAAACCAGCTGACCTACTACAACCTCGACGCCCGGCGGGACCCCACCAACCTGGCCAACAAAATCAACCCGCTGTTCACGCCCTACGACGCCAACGGCAACTTCGTGAACTACCCCAACAACGCGGCCTTTTTGAACCCGCTGGCCGACGAGCAGACCGACGCCTACTCGAACAACACCCGCCGGACCCGTACGTTCTCGACGGCCTACGTGAGCTACCAGATCCTGCCCAGCCTGAACTTCCGCTCGAACGTGGGCCTGACGCTGTCCAATGACCGCACCGGCATCTACCAGGGCCAGTACTCCATCGACCGGAATGGGCAGGTCAACCAGGCTTCCTACGGTACCGGCTTCGAAACCAACTGGAGCTGGGAAAACATCCTGAACTACAGCAAAACCTTCGGCGACCATTCCATTTCGGCCACCGGCGTTACCTCGCTGCTGACCTTCAACCAGGAAAACTCCCTGGCCCAGGGCCGCGGCATCCCGGTGCCCTACCAGCAGTACTACGCCCTGGCCAACGCGGCCCAGGTCGTGACGCCCTACACCAACCTGACCCGCAGCAAGCTGATTTCGCTCACCGGCCGGGTGCAGTACGGCTTCAAGAGCCGCTACCTGCTCACGCTCACGGCCCGCGAAGACGGTTCCTCGAAGCTCTATCAGGGCAACAATTTCGCCTTCTTCCCCTCGGCCGCCGTGGCCTGGCGCATCGTTGACGAGGAATTCATGAAGGGCGTGACGCCCGTCACCGACCTGAAGCTGCGCGTGAGCTATGGGAAGGCCGGCAACTACGACGTGGCCCCGTACTCCTCCCAGAGCCTGCTGACGCGCATTCCCTTCAGCTTCGGCGAAACCAGCGCCGCCGGCTACGGCTTCGACAAGCGCGTGGGCAACACCGACCTGGACTGGGAAATTTCCTGGACCAAGAACGTCGGCCTGGACTTCGGCCTGATCCGCAACCGCCTCACCGGCTCCATCGACGTGTACGAAACCATGACCAGCGACCTGCTGCTCGACAACTTTCTGCCCTCGACCACGGGCCGGGGCAACATCACCGAGAACATCGGCAAAACCCGCAACCGGGGCGTGGAAGTGGGCCTGAATGCCCTGGCCTACGAAACTCCCGACTTCCGCTGGAACGTGGGTGTGACCTGGTTTAAAAACCAGGAGCGCATCCTGGAGCTGGGCGGGGCCGACGACCTGGTCAACAACCGCTTCGTGGGCTACCCCGTGCGCGTGTTCTACGACTACGAGAAAATCGGCATCTGGCAAACCGACGAGGCCGACGCGGCCAAAGCCGTCGGCCAGAAGCCCGGCCAGATCAAGGTGAAAGACCTCAACGGGGACGGCAAGATTACGGCCGCCGCCGACCGCCGCGTGCTGGGCTCGGCCGTGCCCAAGTGGAGCGGCAGCTTCAACAGCGACTTCAGCTACAAGGGCATCGACCTCTCGTTCCAGATTTTCGCCCGCATCGGCCAGATGATCAACTACGAGTACGCCCAGATCTTCGACCCCCAGGGCATCGAAAACAGCGGCGTGCACAACTACTGGACCCCCGAAAACCCTAGCAACGACTACCCCCGCCCCGACGCCTCGCTCTCGAAGTCGACGATGCAGAACAGCCTCTACGGCACCACGCTGCAGTACCGCGACGGTTCGTTTGCCAAGCTGCGCGGCGTGACGCTGGGCTACAACCTGCCCAAGGGCTGGCTGGAGAAAGTGGGCGTGGGCACGGCCCGCATCTACGTGCAGGGTAAAAACCTCTACACCGTCAGCAAAATCGACAACTACGACCCCGAGCGGGGCGGCCCCATTACCACGCCCATTCCCCGCGTCGTGCTGGCCGGTATCAACCTTGGTTTTTAGGGGTTAGCTGATAGTTGTTCGTTGTCAGTTGTCAGTTGTTAGGTCGTGCTGGTATCCACTAGAACAATCAACAATCAACAATCATCAACCAACAATGAGCAACTAACAACTAACAACGAGCAACTGACAACTAACAACGCTCCCATGAAATTCTCGACCTACATATATAGCACCCTGGCCGCCGTGACGCTGGCCGGACTTACCTCCTGCGAAAAGCAGCTGGAGGAGTATAATCCCTCGGGTCTGACGCCCGAATCGGTGTATACCACGCCGGCCGGGTTCGACAACCTGGTGAATGCCGCTTACTCCTACACCCGCTGGTGGTACGGTAAGGAAGACGGCTACAGCATGTCGGAAATGGGCACCGACCTGTGGCTGCGCGGGGCCGGCGACGTAAACCCCGACCTAACCGACTACACCACCCTGCAGTCCAGCTCCCGGGCCGTGGAGTCGCTCTGGAGCAAGCTCTACATTGGCATCAACGTCTGCAACGCGGGCATCAGCCGGGTGGGGCAGTCGGGCATGAGCGACGCGACGAAGAAAATCCGGGAGGGTGAGCTGCGCTTTCTGCGGGCCTTCTACTACTGGCACATCGTGGAGAGCTGGGGCGGCGTGCACTTCACCACCGCCGAAACCCTGGGCGCCGTGAAGACGGCCAACCGCACGCCGGTCGACGAGTTCTACAAGCAGATTTTCGAGGACCTGAACATTGCCGTGGCCAACCTGCCCATCACGCCCCAGGTTGCCACCGAGTACGGCCGCGTGACCAAGCCCGCCGCCGAGGCCTTCCTGGCCAAGATGTACCTGACCCGGGGCGAAAACCAGAAAGCCGCCGAACTGGCCCAGAAGGTTATTGCCACCTACGGCTTTTCTCTCCAGAAAAACTACGCTGACCTGTGGTCGATGAGCAACCTGGAAAACAAGGAAATCGTGTGGGCCGTGAACTACTCCCGCGACCTGACCCTGAACGACCGGGTGGATACGGGCCTCTACCCCGACGGCCACCCCCGCGGCGGCAACAACGGCCACCTGGTGTGGATGATGAAGTACGACGACCAGCCCGGCATGACCCGCGACATTGCCAACGGCCGGCCCTTCAACCGCTTCATGCCCACCAAGTTTCTACTCAACCTCTTCGACGAAACCAAGGACTCGCGCTACACCGCTTCCTTCCGCACGGTGTGGCTGGCCAACGTGGATGTGACGACCGGCACCAAGCCCTTGTCCAAAGGCGACACGGCCATTCTGGCCACCAAAAAGGTGGTATCGACGGCCGTGCGCAACGCTAAGAAGTACCGCGTGTACGACGTCAACGACATTTACAATGCCAACGGCACCGGCAAAAACCGCCTGCAGTACGTGTGCCTGCGCAAGTTTGACGACCCCACCCGGCCCACGGCCCAGGAAGAGCAGAGTGCCCGTGACGCCTACGTGATTCGCCTGGCCGACGTGTACCTGATGGCCGCCGAAGCCAACTTCAAGCTGGGCAAGACCGACGACGCCGTCAAGCAAATCAACGCCGTGCGGGAGCGGGCCGCGCTGCCCGGCAAAGTGGCCGATATGCGCATCAGCGCCGCCGACCTGAGCCTGGACTTCATCCTCGACGAGCGGGCCCGGGAGCTGGCCGGCGAGCAGCTGCGCTGGTTTGACCTGAAACGCACCAACAAGCTGGTGGAGCGCGTGAAGAAGAACAACCCCGAGGCCGGCGCCAGCATTCAGGACTACCACACGGTGCGCCCCATTCCGCAGCGCCAGCTCGACGCAGTAACCAACAAGAGCGAGTTTATCCAAAACCCGAACTACCGCTAGCCCTGGTAGTCAGTCCACGCAAAAGGCCCGTCCGGATTACCGGGCGGGCCTTTTGCGTGGACTTTATTGACCGTCATGGCAAGCCTAGCGAGACGTCTCACGAGCTGAGGTTGCCAAAGTATAGGTCATGCTTGATCTGTCGTCTGCGCAGTTGAAGCATTTCTACTGCCAAAGTAAAATTGATTACTCCCGCGGGAAAGGTACTTCGACAAGCTTAGCATGACGGGCTGGTGTCTTATTCTAATTTCCAGCAGCGGCGCGCAAGATTCCTCGCCAAGCTCGGAATGACGTGCTTACTGGACTCACCATCTCACCATCTCACCATCTCACAACTTCACCGCATGGCACTGCTCGCACACGCCCGACATGAGGTAGTCGCGGTGGGTGGCCTGGAAGCCGCCGGGCAGCTGCACGGCCGGAATGGCGACTTGCTGCAGGCAGTAGGTGTGCTGGCAGACGGAACACTTGAAGTGGACATGGTCGTCGGCGTGGGCTTGCTCGGTGCAGGTGGCCGAGCAGGCGGCAAAGCGGATAACGTCGGAGCTGTCGAGCACCCGGTGAATAACACCCTTCTGCTCGAAGGTGCGCAGGGTGCGGTAGAGCGTAATCCGGTCGGTATCTTCCTCCAGACTTTGCTCAATATCGTTGCTGGAGAGGGCAAACGCCTTGCTGAAGAGCACGCTGAGCACAGCGCGGCGCATGGGCGTCTGGCGCAGGCCGTGGCGGGCAAGAGTCAGGGAAATATGGTCGGGAGTTGCCATGAGGAAGCCAAAAGTACGAGGTTGGTGCCGAAGCGCGGCTAGGCGGCCTCCGCGGCTGGTGCAGCAGTAACAACGCAACGGCCGAAAAGTGCGCCGCGCTGCCGCTCCGCCGAATTTTGCCATCTTTAGCAGTGCTGGTTCTGCTGCGAATTGGCGGCGCGCCGGCGGTTTGCTGAAGCGTTTACCGGCCCGGCCGCGGCCTTAATTTTCTGTCTCATGCCTAGTCTGCCCACTGCCGCTGCTGTTTCTACCGCTGCTCCCGCCGCGTCGCCCGAGCGGCCCGGCCGCCTGATGTCGCTCGACGTGTTCCGGGGCCTGACCGTCATGGCCATGCTGCTGGTGAATAATCCCGGCGACTGGGGCCACATCTACGCCCCGCTGGCCCACGCCGAGTGGCACGGCTGCACCCTGGCCGACCTGATTTTCCCTTTTTTCCTCTTTATCGTGGGCGTGTCCATCGTGTATGCCCTGGACTCGGCCCGGCGGGCAGGGCCCCGGGGGCCACTGCTGCGCCGCATCGGGCGGCGGGCGGTGGTGCTGTTTGGGTTGGGGCTGTTTGCCTCCCTGTTCCTGGATTGGGACCTGGGCACGGTCCGGATTCCGGGCGTGCTGGCCCGCATTGCGCTGGTATTTCTGGTCTGCGGTGCGCTGTTCGTGCAAACCACCTGGCGGCAGCAGGCCTGGACGCTGGCCGCTCTGCTGGTGGGCTACAACGTGCTGCTGCAGCTGGTGCCCGTGCCCGGCCTTGGGGCGGCCAACCTCGGCCCCGAAACCAACCTGGGCGCCTGGCTCGACCGGCTGGTGCTGGGTGAGGCCCACCTCTGGAAAGAAAGCAAGACCTGGGACCCGGAAGGCCTGCTCAGCACGTTGCCCGCCGTGGGCACCGGCATTCTGGGCCTGCTGGCCGGGCAGCTGCTGCGCCTCAAAACCCTGGCGCCGGCCCCGAAAGTCGCCTGGCTGTTTGTGGCCGGGGGCGCGGCCCTGGTGCTGGGAATAGTGTGGAGTACCTGGCTGCCGCTGAACAAGGCTCTATGGACCAGCTCCTTCGTGCTGTATACCGGCGGCATTGCGGCCATGACCTTAGCGGCCTTTTACTGGCTGATCGACGTGCAGGGCTACCGGCGTGGCCTCACGCCCTTCGTCGTTTTTGGGGTGAATGCCATTACTGCCTTTTTTCTTTCCAGCCTGCTGGCCCGGGCCCTCAACCGGTGGCAGGTGGCGGGCCCCGACGGCGCCGTGGGCCTGAAAGACTGGCTGTACCACACCCTGTTCACGCCCTTCATTGCCAATCCTTACCTGGCCTCCCTGGCCGGCGGCCTGGTCTGCGTGCTGATCTGGTTTGGGGTGCTCTGGCTGATGTACCGACGGGGCATTATCATCAAGGTCTGAGCCGGCGGAAAGCGCGCTAGTCGCCAGATAAGGCGTATTCGGCCAGCCGAATGGTATTGGCCGCCCGCTGGTACCAGTCGTTGTAGACCAGCTCCACGGTATGTACCTCAAAGCTGCCGATGACGTGCTCCTGGTAGTGCTCCACCAGCCGGGCCAGGGCCGCGGGATGCTGCAGCGGCGCCCGAAACCGGATGAGGGTGGAGTGCGCCGTCTGGATGCTGTAGCGCTGGTCGATGGACTGGGGCAGGGCCGAGTGCCGGAAGTGCTGCCGCACATTGTGGCGCAGTTCCTCCAGGCCCGGCCCCCGCGGAAAGCCCCGCACGATAATTCCACCGGGCGTGGCGGCCAGGCCCCGGTACTCCACCCGAAACGGCCCGACCCCGGCCACCACTGCCTGCCCTGCCGCCTGGTAGGCCGCCGGGTCCACCTGGTCGAGCGTAAAGCCGGGGTAGCAGGAGATAATCGAGAGAATGGTCAGGTGGATGTCGGTGGCGGGATAGTAGTACTGCGCGGGTTCCAGCCGCTCGAAATCGGCCAGCAGCCCAGTCAGGGCCGCCAGAATCGGGGCCGGCGGGCGGGTCAGCAGCGTCAGGCCGCGGCGCTGGTCCTGCTCGGGCGCCTGCAGCAGCGGGTCGGGCACTACCGCGCCCCGGGCCAGCAAGGGTAGGGCAGCCTGGTGCATTTCGTCGTAGTAGGCGGGTAAATCCATGCGGCGGCCGGGGTTGGTTTAACCGCAAAGTAAACGCCAAAGCCCCCGGCTGAAAACTCAACCGGGGGCTTTTCGAACGGGTAGGTCGTGCTGCCTCAGCAGGTGGCCCGGGAGTTACAGGGGCAGCTTTTCGGTTTTGAGCAGCTGGGGAAACATGTGGCGGAAGTGCTCTACCTTGGGCCGCGACACATGGTCGATGTAGCCCTGGGTGGGGTGGAGGCGGTAGTAGCCCTGGTGGTATTTCTCGGCCGGCCAGAAGTCCGTCAAAGCCGTGACCTGAGTTACGATGGGGTCCTGGTAGCGCCGGTCGGCCGTGGCCCGCTGGATGGCTCCTTCAATGAGCTGCTTTTCCTGGGGCGTGCGGTAAAAGGCCACCGAGCGGTATTCCGTACCCGCGTCGGGACCCTGGCGGTTGAGGGTCGTCGGGTTGTGAGCCCCCAGCAAAAACACGTCGAGCAGCTGGGCGTAGGTCACCACTTTGGGGTCGTAGTACACCTGCACCGACTCGGCGTGGCCGGTCAGGCCGCTGCCTACTTGCTCGTAGGTGGGGTTCTTGGTGGTGCCACCGGCGTAGCCCGACACGACTTCGCGCACCCCGCGCACTTCCTCGAAGATTTCCTCGTGGCTCCAGAAGCAGCCGCCGGCAAAGGTGGCTACGGCCAGGCCACTCAGGTCTTTGGGCGCGGCCCCGGCTGTGGAGCGGGTGGGGGCCTGGGCCAGCGTGGTAAAAGCCAGGACCGCGGTAAGCAGGGCCGAGAGGCCGGATTTAAGCAGGTTCATAGGGCAAGTCGGGTTAGCAGGAAAAGCCGGCCGTGGTTCAAAGGCCGGTTCGGGCAGGCAGACGCCGCCGCGGGTCTATCCTTACAGCCGGGCGCCAAAAAAATCAGCGGGGGCCGTCCAGGCCGGCCTCGCGCAGGCGCTCCTGCAGGCGCTGCCGGGCTTCGGCCGACAAACCCGGCAGCTCAGGACGCGCAACGGCCGCGGCGCGGGCCAGCTCGGCCAGCAGCACGGTCTGGCGGGCGTAGCGGCTGCAGTAGGGGCAGTAGCGCAGGTGCAGCCACAGGCTGCGCCGGTCCACGGGCGGCAGGGCCTGGTCGGCGCGCTGTTCGAGCAGCAGGGTGGCCTGGTGGCAGGAGATGATTCGCAGCATAAGCAGTTAGGCGGAAGCAGCCCGTCCCAGGCCGTTTTTTTCGAGGCAGCGCCGCAGTTGCAGCTTGGCCCGGTGCACGATAACCCAGTAGTTGGCCGCACTCAGCCCGAGCTCCTGACAGATTTCCTCGGCGGAAAGTTCTTCGATAAAGCGCAGGGCAAAGACGGCCTCGTGCTGGGGCGGCAGCTTCTGCTGGCACAGGCGCAGCACCTGCTGGAGCTCCTGCTGCTCCAGCGGCCCGTCGGCGCGGTCGGCCCAGCTGCTGGGGTGCTGCTCGCGCCGCCAGTGCCCGTTGTTAGCTTCGAAAAAGACGGCCTCATCGGGACCAGCGGGAGCCAGAGCGTCCAGGCTGACTTCGGCCCGGCGGGACCGGCGGCGGTAGTAGTCGATGAGCTTGCGCTTGAGAATCACGAACAGCCAGGTGCGCTCCGAGGCCTCGGCCCGAAACGCGGCCAGCCCGTCCAGGGCGCTGAGCAAAGTGTCCTGCACCAGCTCCTCGGCGCTGCCGGCGTCGGGCACGCGGGCCAGGGCGTAGCGGTACAGCTCGTCGCCGTAGCGGGTCAGCCAGAGCTGGGGTTCGGGAGGCGCCGGGGCGGCAGCAGGCGGGCGGGACGGCAAAGACACGGCGGGCAGCAGGTAAAACAAAAGGCAAGCAGGCGGCCCTGCTCCGGATAACCTAACGCAAAACCACCCGGCTACGGTTTAGTTGGTAGTTGATTGTTGATTGTTGATAGTTGATTGTTGTTTGTTTCGTCTGTCATCACAAGCCTGCGAAGGACCTGCCTCCCCTAAGTGACAAAGGTCGTTCAATGTAAAAAAGCCCTGCCCATACGCCGGCAAAGCGCTTTCTACATTGGCACGAGCTACTGTGGGGTAGGTGCGGGAGGTCCTTCGCAGGCTTGTGATGACAGACGAAACAAACAACAATCAACTATCAACAATCAGCAATCAGCAATCAGCAAACAACAATCAACCAACCCCCTACAGACTCGAATGCCAGTCGTAGCCCCGCTCGGCCCAGTAGTCGGCGGGGCGCTGGTCGGTGAAGGTGAGGGTGCCGATGCGCTTGAGCTGCTTGATGCCGTACTTGAGCGGGGTAACCAGCCGCAGGGGGGCGCCGTGGTCCAGCGTCAGGGGCTGCCCGTTCATCTCGTAGCACAGCAAGGTCTGGGGGTGCAGGGCGCTGGCCAGGTCCAGGCCCACGTAGTACTTCCCGTCGGGGGTGGCCAGGCTGGCGTAGCGGGCCTGGTCGGCGGGCTGCCCGGTGCCAGCGGCCGGGTTGGGGTCAGTAGCCAGGGGGTAGCGGGCCAGCAGGTCGGCGAGCCGGGCCCCGGCCCAGGTCACTACGGTGCTCCAGCCCTCGATGCACTTAAGCTCGGTGGTCATTTCCGTCCGGGGCAGGGCCCGGATGTCGGCCAGGGTAAACTCCTGGCGGCGGGGCGCCGTGGCGCCGGGAGCGTAGCCCTGCACCCGCAGCCGCCAGGCGGCCAGGTCCAGCTCGTCCTTCAACCCCACGTGCCCATTCACGCGCGGCATCCGGGCCCGGCTCTTGGCAAACACCGGGGCCAGCTGGGCATTGCTCAGGTACTCGCCGGCCAGCTGCCCGTTGGCTTCCAGTACCTTGCGCAAAGGCCGGGGTACGCCCTGCTCGGCGGGCCGGGTTACGAGCCAGCCCCAGCCGCCCAGTCCGGCCAGGCCGGCCAGACCCAGGGTGATAAACGAGCGGCGGGAGCGGCGGGCGGCTTCCTGTTGGGCCTCGGCGTCGGTCAGCAGCCGGCCGGGTTGGGGTTGGTCAGTCATGGCTTAGGCAAGGGGAGCAGTAGGAGAAGAAACCGGCGCCGCGGGAGCCGTGGGCCCGGCCTCGGGCACGTCCACCACCTCGAAGCCGGCTACCATGGCCCGGAAGTTATTCCAGCCGGCCCGCACCACCTGGGCAATGTGGACCAGAAAGAACAGCACGTAGCCGATGGTCAAAGCGAAGTGCTCCAGCCGGGCCCACTCGTAGCCGCCGAGCAGCGCCGTCAGCCCGGCCAGCTGGGTGGGCTTGTAGATGGCCAGCCCGGTGAGCAGGGAGCCGGCCCCCATCAGGATAACGGCCGTGTAGGCTATCTGCTGGGCCCCGTTGAACTTACGCGCCGGCAGGGGCGCCTTGCGCACCCCCAGGTCGTGGAGCAGCACCTGCCAGGCCTCGGCGAAGGAGTGACGGGTGGGCAGCAGGTAGCGCCACTCCCCCGATATGAGCGTGTAGGCCACGTAAGCCAGCCCGTTCAGGGCAAACACCCACATCAGCACGAAGTGCCAGCTCATGCCCTGGGCCAGCTTGTGGTCCATGTGGAAGGCCTGGTAAAACGAGGTGGGGAAGAACTTGAGCACCGTCGTGCGGCCCCAGCCGAGGCGGTACACGTCGTTGGCCCAGTAGATCCACAGCCCGCTCCAGATCATCAGGGCCAGAACCGGGAAGTTGAGCCAGTGAAACCAGCGGATGGCCAGCGGGTGCTTTGCGACGAGGCGTTTCATGGCAGCGGGGAGTAGGGGGAAAGACAAGGACAAAGAAAAGGCCCCGCCACCCGGGGGCAGCGGCGCGCACAGCTTACTTGGCGGCTTCGAAGAGCATGGCATCGGAGTCCATGCAGTAGCGCAGGCCGGTGGGCTTGGGTCCGTCGTTGAAGACGTGGCCCAGGTGGCCCCCGCACTGGGCGCACACAATTTCGTCCCGGCTCATGCCCAGGGTGTTGTCGGCCGTAACCTTCACGCTGCCCTCGGCAGCCGGGGCCCAGAAGCTCGGCCAGCCCGTGCCACTCTCAAACTTGGTTTCCGAGCTGAAGAGCAGGTTGTGGTCGGCGGCGCAGTAGTAGCGGCCCTTCGCGTGGTTGTTGAAGTACTTGTTGCGGAAGGCCGGCTCGGTGCCCTGCTGGCGCAGAATAAAGTACTGGGCCGGGGTGAGCTGCTTGCGCCACTCGGCGTCGGTCTTGCGCACCGGAAACTCACCAGGCTGGCCCGTTACCGGCCGGGGCTTGGGGTAGGTATCGGCCACGGCTTTGTCGGCCGCGGAGAGGCGGGTGGTGCCGGGGCGCAGCACGGTGAAGGCCAAGAGGGCCGCGGCCACGAGCAAAAACAACAGAGTGCGCATAGAATGGTAAATTACAGGTAGTCAGGCTCGTTTGGGCCCTGCAACCGGATAGACGCCCGGCCCGTCCCTTCCTTACAGCCAACCCCCCAAATAGTTTGCCCGCCGGCCGTAAGGTTCCGGTCCGGTCCGCGTCAGCCCCGGCACCAGTCTATCCAGCCACCCTCTAGCTTCCCTGCCCATGCGCCTTCTCGTCCTTGCCGCCGCCCTGCTGCCCGCCGCCCTGCTCAGCGGCTCCCGCTTCCGCCCCGCGCCCGCCGCCCCGGCCCGGGTGCCGGTCGTGGTGGAGCTCTTCACCTCCGAGGGCTGCTCCAGCTGCCCCGCCGCCGACGCCACCCTGCGCCAGCTCGAAGCGGCCCAGTCGGTGCCCGGCGTGGAGGTCATTGCCCTGGGCCAGCACGTCGACTACTGGAACCGCCTGGGCTGGCAGGACCCGTTCTCCTCTCCCCAGTTTACCCAGCGCCAGCGCCAGTACGCGGCCCACTTCAACACCAACAGCTACACGCCCCAGGCCGTGGTTAATGGGCGCTACGAGTTTGTGGGCAGCCGCCAGCAGCAGCTGGCCACCACCGTGGCCGAGGCCGCCAAGGCCCCCCGGGCCACCGTGCAGCTCACCCGCGCCGGCACCGGCCTGCAGGTAAGCGTGGGAAGCCTGCCCGCCGGCACGGCCCCGGCCTCGGTGCTGCTGGCTATTACTGAAACCGGCCTTTCGACCCAGGTGGGCCGGGGCGAAAATGCCGGCAGCCTCTTGCGCCACGCCCCCGTGGTGCGGGAGCTGCGCAGCCTGGGCCCCGTGCGCCCCGACGGCACCTTCCGCGCCACGCCCGCCCTGCCGCTCAACCCCCAGTGGCAGCCCGCCCACCTGCGGGCCGTGGTGCTGGTCCAGGAAAACGACTCCCGCCGCATCATCGGGGCCGCCAGCCTGCCCCTGCAGCCGGGCAGCTGAGCCGCGCCCAGTGGGAGCGGGCTGCTAGTCAGCCCCTAACAGCCCCGAAGCCGGCCCCAATCCGCCCGGCTTTTCCTACCTTAAGGAGTAGTTCGTCTCCACCTTTCCCCTGCTATTCTACTACTCTATGGCTCGTGTAACCGGAAACAGCCTGCTGCGGGGCCTGAGCGGCACTCTCGGCAACATCACCGTCCGCCAGGTCGGCGACCAAACCATCGTCTCCGTGGCCGAAGGGCCCAAAAAGGCGCCCCGCTCCCCAAAGCAGCAGGAGCACCTGGACCGCTTTGCCGCGGCCAAACGCTGGGCCACGGCCCAGGTGCTCGACCCCGCCGGGTACGCCCTCTACGCCACCGGCGTCGACGACCGGCACGGGGCGCCCTACCACGTAGCCGTGGCCGACTACATGCACGCGCCCACCATCACCGCCACCGACCTGAGCGCCTACCACGGCCAGCCCGGCCAGCTTATCCGGGTGCGGGCCACCGACAACTTCGCCGTAGCCGCCGTGGTCATCCGCATCCTGGGCCCCGACCAGCAGCTCTTGGAAACCGGCCCCGCCCAGCCCCAGCCCGATGGGTTGCACTGGCTCTACCCCGCCCAGACCCTCATTCCAACCCTGCCCGGCACCACGGTAGAAGTGCGCGCCACCGACCGGCCCGGCAACGCGGCCCTGGCCCGCTACCCGCTGTAGGCAAAGCTTTCGGTGACTGTCTTAGTCCAGTCCAATTGGGTGCGGCCCGCTAAAAGCCGCCTAGTAGCCACTTTGGATAGAGGCGCTATAGAGGCAGTATAGAAGCAGCTTAGAGGGAGTATAGCGGAAATATTCACTTTCCCTGGACCTACTCCCGGTCTTCCCCGGCGCCAGGGGCCAGGCCGGGCGGCGGAATTGGGGTGCCCGACCTCAACCAGGACCTGAACTGTCGCGGCTCCTAAATGAGCGGGCGGCCCGCCACTTTGCGGCCCCTTGCGTACCAGCAGGTATGAAACAGCTCCTGACCCTGGCCACCCTGCTGACCTGCGCGCTGCCCCTGGCCGCCCAACCGACTACCGCCTCCAAGCCCGTAGTGGCCATATCCGCCAAGCAGCAGCAGGCCGCCGAGGAGCTGCTGCAGGTGATGCACATGGAGGAAAACACGAACAAGAGCATCGACCAGATGGTGACCATGCAGGTGCAGCAGCGCCCCGATATGAAGGCCGTGGAGCCCGAGCTGCGCACGTTCATGACCAAGCACATGAGCTGGGCCACCCTCAAGGACGACATGGTGCAGCTCTACGCCACCGAGTTCACCGAAAAGGACCTGCGCAGCCTCACGGCCTTCTATAAGTCGCCGACGGGGCAGAAGCTGCTCGACAAGCAGCCCGAGCTGCTGCGGGCCACCATGCGCCTGGGCCAGGAGCGCCTCCAGCAGAACATTCCCGAGCTCCAACAGCTCATCGAGAAGAAGATGCAAAGCCAGGATTCGAAGCAGTAGGCCGGGAGCAGGGTTGTGTGTCCTGTCCTCCCGCGCCCGTCATCCTGAACGAAACGAAGGGGAGTGAAGGACCTTCACTCCCCTTCGTTTCGTTCAGGATGACAGATAAAACAACGGGGTAAATAAGTGGCTGCCGCTAGCCGGCCGTGGGAAATTCGTAGCCGCTGAAGTCCTGGCGGAGCTTGGTCTTGAGCAGCTTGCCGGTGGCGGTGTGGGGGAGCTGGTCGACGAACTCCACCGCGTCGGGCTTCCACCAGTGGGCCACCTTGCCCTCGAAGAAGTTGAGCAATTCCTCCTTGCTGACCTCCGTGTCGGGCTTGCGGACGACTACCAGCAGGGGCCTTTCGCTCCACTTGGGGTGGGGCAGGCCAATGACGGCGGCCTCGGCTACGGCGGGGTGAGCCACGGCCAGGTTCTCCAGGTCAATGGAGCTGATCCACTCCCCGCCCGACTTGATGACGTCCTTGGACCGGTCGGTGATGTTCATGAAGCCGTCGGCGTCGATGGTGGCCACGTCGCCGGTGCGGAACCAGCCGTCGGGGGTAAACTGGGTGCGGTTGTCGGACTGGTAGTAGCCGCCGGCCACGAAAGGGCCGCGCACGAGCAGGTCGCCGAAGGCGGTGCCGTCGTGGGGCAGCTCGTGGCCCTCGTCGTCCACAATCTTCATATCAATGCCGAAGATGCTGCGGCCCTGCTTGGTGCTGACGGCAAACTGCTCGTCGGGGCTCAGGCTCAGCTGCCGGCTCTTGGGCGTGTTGACGGTGCCCAGGGGCGAGGTTTCGCTCATGCCCCAGGCGTGGCGAATGGTCACGCCCAACTCCTCGTCGAAGGCCCGCAGCAGGGCCGGCGGGCAGGAGGCCCCGCCCACAATCATCTTGGTGAGGGTGCTAAAGCGGGCCTTTTTCTCCCGCATGAAGGTGAGCAGGCCAAACCAGATGGTGGGCACCCCGGCCGAGAAGGTCACGCCCTCGTTTTCGAAGAGCTCAAATAAGCTGGCCGCGTCGAGGCCGGGGCCGGGCAGCACCAGCTTGCAGCCAATCATGGGCGCCAGGTAGGGAATACCCCAGGCGTTGACGTGGAACATGGGCACCACGGGCAGAATCACGTCCCGGGCCGAGCAGTTGAAGCAGTCGGGCAATGCCGCGGCGTAGCTGTGCAGCACCGTGGAGCGGTGGGAGTAGAGCACGCCCTTGGGCTGGTCGGTGGTGCCGGAGGTGTAGCAGAGCGAGGAGGCGGTATTCTCGTCGAAGGTAGGCCACTCGAACTCGGCGCTGTGGGCGGCCAGCAGGTCTTCGTAGCAGCGCAGGTCGGGCAGCTGGCTCGTTTCGGGCATGTGGGCCCGGTCGGTCAGCAGCACCCAGCCTTCCACCTGCGGGCAGTGCGGGGCCAGCTTCTCCACCAGGGGCAGAAAGGTCAGGTCGAAGAAGATGAACCGGTCGGCGGCGTGGTTGATGATGTAGATGAGCTGCTCGGCAAACAGGCGGGGGTTAATCGTGTGGCACACGGCCCCAATACCCGAAACGCCATAATAGAGCTCGAAGTGGCGGTGGTTGTTCCAGGCCAGCGTCCCGATTCGGTCCCCGGTCTGCACACCCAAATCTGTCAGGGCATTGGCCAGCTGCTTAGCCCGCAGGTGGGCGGCGTGGTAGGTGTAGCGGTGGATGCCGCCCTCGGTCAGGCGCGTCACGATTTCAGTGTCGGCGTGCCACTTGGCGGCGTGCTGCAGGAGCCCGGCGATGCGCAGGGGCTCGTTCATCATTAATCCTTGCATACGGTTTGGGTAGGGGAGGTGAACGGGCTGATGTGCTAATATGGGAATAAGCTGGTCGTTTTACGTGTCCTTGCGAATCAATCCGTCCTCTGCGCAGGTAGTCCTGACCTTTACCCACAAGGCCTTTCTCGTTGGCTGGTGTAGAGACGCAACCTTGCGTCTCAATCGTTGCTGTCGTTGTTGCGATTATCGTTCAACGACGAGACGCAAGGTTGCGTCTCTACACTCCGCCAATACAAAGCCCTTTCCTACACGCAGTAGGAAAGGGCTGTCTGGTAAAAGGACGGGTTGTGCTGCGCAGAGGACGGATTGCTTCGGCTGCGCCTCGCAAGGACACGGGGGCGTTCTACTCCTCCACCGTAGTCTCCACCTGTTCCTTCTGGGCCTTGCGGATACTTTCCAGGGCCACCTGCAGGATATCGGTGCGCACGTTCAGCTCGCCGAGCTTGTTGTTGCGCCGGGTGGGATTTACGCGGTTGGAGAGGAACACGTAGACCAGCTCCTGCTCCGGGTCGACCCAGAAGAAGGTGCCGGTGAAGCCCGAGTGGCCGAAGCTGCTGGCCGAGGCGTCGTGGGCAGTGTTGCCGGCGGGTTTGGCGGCCTGCCGGTCGAAGCCCAGGCCGCGACGGTTGCCCTGGTCGCAGAACTGGCAGCGGGTGTAGTCGGCCAGGATTTCGGGCTTCAGGACTTGCTGGCCGCCGTATTTGCCCTGCCAGGCGTAGGTCTGGGCCAGCTTGGCCACGTCATTGGCATTGCCGAAGAGGCCGGCGTGGCCGGAGAGGCCGCCGAGCAAGGCCGCGCCCTCGTCGTGAACGGTGCCGTGGAGCTGCTGGCGGCGGAAGAGGGAGTCGTACTCGGTGGGGGCAATGCGGCTGCGCGGAAAGCGGCGGGTGGGGTTGAAGCCCAGGGTGGTAGCGCCCAGCGGCCCATACACCTGCTGCTGCAAAAACTGGTCGAAGGGCAGGCCACTGATGCGCTTCACCAGCAGCGGGTAGAGGTAGAACGACAGGTCAGAGTAGACGTAGCCCGGCTTGTCGTTCAGCGCCGACTCGCCAATCTGCCGGGTGAGCTGCTCGGGCAGGTCTTTGCGGCCCCAGAGCTTGGTGGCTACCTGCAGCGGGAAGCGGGCCGAGGAATCGGGGCGGAAGAAGCGGCGGCTAAGCTGAGCGTCGGGAGCGGGCTTCTTACTGGGGTCGGGCTTACTAAAGCCGGCAAACAGGCCCGCCAGGAAGCCCTTGGGCTGGGTATAGCCCTGCCAGAACGGAATCCAGGCCTTGAGCCGGGCCTGGTGGGTTAGCACGTCGCGCAGCTTCAAATCCTGCTTGTTGGTGCCCTTGAGCTCGGGGAAGTAGAAGCCCAGGGTTTGGTCGGGGCTGAATTTGCCCTGCTCCTGGAGTTTGAGCAGGGCCGGAATGGCGGCCGTGGCTTTGGTCAGCGAAGCCAGGTCGTAGATATCGGTATTGCGGACCGCCCGGCTGGGTTTGCCGGCCTGGGCCGGGGCGTCAGAGTAGCTGAAGGTGCCGTAGCTTTTGCGCAGCACCACCGTGCCCTGGCGGGCAATGACCACCTCGCAGCCGGGCATGGCCCGGGCGGCCAGGGCCCGGTTTACGATGGAGTCGACGCGGGCTTCGAGGTTGTTGTTCATGCCCGCGTCTTCGGGGAAGCCGTAGCGCAGACGCAGCCCGCCGGTGGTGGTCAGGCCGTAGCCCTGGCTGTACTTATCGGTGACGGTGACGGGCAGCTGGCCGCTGGCCCCGATACCGCCGAAAATTACCTGGGCGGTTATTTCCTGGGCGTTGCGGCTTTCCTGGTAGGCCAGCAGCACGGCGTCGGCCCGGTCCAGGTCCCGGATTTTGGCCACGGCGTAGGCATTGCCAAATACGCTGACGACGACCCGCTGCTTGGCGCTGGTCAGTTCCCGCAGCAGCAGGTTGGTTTCGGGCGTCACGCCGAAGTTGGTAGCCGGCAGGCGGCCCAGGTTGTTGACGCCCACCAGCAGGGTATTGTAGCGTTGCAGGGTGGTCCGCATCCGGGTCAGCTCATCCAAAGTAGCCGTGGCCGACAGCCAGTAGTGGTCCACGGCGGCGTAGTCACCCACCAGGCGCTGGAAGTCGGTGGTGTCCCGGGTGCCGATGGTGAGCGTGGCCAGGCGCAGGGTATCGAGGCGCTGCAGGGGCAGGAAGTTTTTCTGGTTGCGCAGCACCGTGATGCTCAAACTGGACAGCTTCTGGCTCAGGGCCTGGGCGTGCACCGGGTTGAGGTCCTGGTAGAGGTTGCGCAGCTCGATGGGGCGGTAGTGGTTCAGGCCGGCCCACTGCTTCAGGGCCAGTACTTTGCGGCAGCGGGCATCAATGTCTTCCTGCTTGAGCTGCCCGGCCGTAATGGCGGCCCGCACCATTTTCAGGGCCAGCGGAATGTTCTTCGAAAACTCCAGGATGTCATTGCCGGCCAGCAAGGCGCGCAAGTCGGCCTCGCCGGGCGGGTACTTGCTGATGACGCCCTTCATGTTCATGGCGTCGGTGAATATCACGCCCTGGAAGCCCAGCTGCTGCTTGACCATGCCCGTCACAATGGGCTTGGACAAGGTGCTGGGCATGCCCGTGGAGTCGAGGGCCGGGATGTTGAGGTGGGCAATCATGATGCCGCCCAGGCCGCGCCGCATCAGGTCCCGGAAGGGAAACAGCTCCAGTGTATCGAGGCGGCGCCTATCCACGCGCACCAGGGGCAGTGCCAGGTGGGAGTCGGTGTCGGTGTCGCCGTGGCCGGGGAAGTGCTTGGCCACGGCCAGCACGCCCGCATCCTGCATGCCGCGCATGTAGAGGTAACTCTTCTCAGTCACGTTTTCGCGCTGCTCGCCCCAGCTGCGGAAGCCGATGACGGGGTTGGCCGCGTTGTTGTTCACATCCACTACCGGGGCGAAGTTGACGTGCATGCCCAGGCGCTTAAACTGGGCGGCCACTTCCTGGCCCATGTCGTAGAGGAGCTGATTTTGACGGATGCCGCCCATGCTCATCTGGAACGGAAACTTCACGATGCTGTCCAGGCGCATGCCCGCGCCCCACTCGGCATCCATGGCCACCAGTAGAGGTACTTTGCTCTGGCTCTGGTAGCGGTTCAGCAGCTTGCTCTGCCGCACCGGTCCGCCCTGGAAAAAGATGAGTCCCCCGATGCCGTACTGCTGAATCAGGGCCGAAACCGAGTCTTCGTCGATGCGCTTGCGGTTGGAATAAGCGGCCACCATAAAGAGCTGGGCCACGCGCTGGTCGGGCGTGAGGGTCTTCATCACCGAGTCGACCCAGCGCGAGGAGCTGAGCTGAGCGGCAAAGGGCACCGGCTGGGTGCCGCGGGGCTTGGCGGGGGCAGCTTTGACGGCCGCGGGCTTAAGGCCGGCCGTCGGGGCGGGAGCCGGACTGGCTTTGGCAGCCGTCTGCCGGGCCCGGGCGCGGGCCTTGGCGGCCTGGGCTTCCTGGTAGTCCAGGATTTCCTGGCGCCGCCGGGCCGCCGCGCTTAGTTTGCCGCGCTTGGCCGTCGGATGAGGCTTGTTCTTGGAAGTCGAGGATTTGCGGCGGCCCTGCGCCGTCGTGTCCGGGGAATACAGCAGGGCCAGAAGCAGCCACAGAAGCGGAAAGAAGCGGGAGCAAGTCACAACAGGCGCAGAGCTAGTGAAACGGCGAATTTACGGGAAAGCGCCACTTCCCCCTTGCCCGGTGGCCCCAGCCGCTGGAAGCACTGGTAGGGCAGGGGCCCCAAGCCCGTTGGTGGGCTGGTCAGAAACGACCCCGCTACCAGAAAGCGGGCGGGATGGTTCTTTTTAAATAACTGATAGGAAGTATTTTATTATTGCGTCTATAGACGCAATTTACGTAGCCTTTTTCCGGCCGGGGCCGTACATTGAGGCAGAACAGGATTCTAGGGGGAGAATTGGCTTCTGAAGCTATACTCCCCGCACCTGTAGTGCTGCCCCATCTACTGCCCCCGCGGCATTCCCCTCGCAACGCCCCGTGCCCCGACCCACACCAGTCGGAGCCGCCGTGCTCCTTGCCCTCTGCGCCGGCGGCTGTTCAGCAGCTTCCGGGCCCCGCCCGCTACCTATCGTAACTATTGCCCCCAAACAACCCATTGGGTCTGTCCAGGGGGATTTGCTATGCCCTATCCGCTACGGTCGAAGTCGTCGGCCCCGTCTGGCTTGTAGTGCCGCTTGCCAGAAGCACCACCTATTGCCGCAAGCCGCTTTCTATTCACTCTATTCTTTCAGTACTTCCAATGAAAACCCCGAAAAACATCCTCCCCCGTCCGCGCCACGCGTGGACCAACTACCTGCTGCTGGGCGTGGCTGCCACGCTGGCCCACGGCGCCCTGGCCCAAACCTCAACCCCGGTGCAGCAGTACGGCCTGCTGCAGGTGGCCGGCAATAAGATAGTCGACAAAAACAGCCAACCCGTAAGCTTGGCCGGCAACAGCCTGTTTTGGAGCAACGACGGCTGGGGCGGCGAAAAATATTACACGGCCAACACCGTGAGCTGGCTGCGCAACAACTGGAATGCCAAAGTGGTGCGCGTGGCCATGGGCGTGGAAGACGCGGGCGGCTACATCAGCAACCCGACCGGCAACCGGCAAAAGGTGAAAACGGTGGTGGATGCCGCCCTGGCCCAGGGGCTGTACGTCATCATCGACTGGCACTCCCACCACGCCGAAAGCTACCAGACCCAGGCTATTGCCTTCTTCCAGGACATGGCCCGCACCTACGGCAATACGCCCAACGTCATCTACGAGGTGTATAACGAGCCTCTGCAGGTTTCCTGGACCGGCGTGATTAAGCCTTACGCCGAAGCCGTGGCCGGCGCCATCCGCGCCATTGACCCCGACAATATCATCGTGGTGGGCACCCCGACCTGGTCGCAGGACGTGGACGTGGCCGCCGCCAGCCCGATTACGCGGTACGCTAATATTGCCTACACCCTGCACTTCTACGCCGCCACCCACAAGCAGAGCCTGCGCGACAAGGCCCAGACGGCCCTCAGCCGGGGCGTGCCCCTGTTCGTAACGGAATACGGCGTCACCGAAGCCTCCGGCAACGGCTACATTGATGCCGCCTCCACCCAGGAGTGGATGACGTTTCTGAAGCAGAACGGCATCAGCCACGCCAACTGGGCCTTCAACGACAAGGCCGAGTCGGCCTCGGCCCTGCAGCCCGGCACCAGCCCCGGCGCGGCCTGGTCGGATAGTTTCCTGACCCAGTCGGGCGCTCTGGTGAAGGGCTACATCCAGAACTGGAACGGCACCGTCACGGGCGGAGGCGGCGGCGGCACGGGCGGCGGGGGCACCACTCCGCCGGCTACCACTGGCACGGTGGTGCAGGCCGAAAGCTTCCATGCCATGGCCGGCGTGCAAACCGAAACCACCACCGACACCGGCGGAGGCCTGAACGTGGGCTGGCTGGACCCCGGCGACTGGCTGGCCTATACCGTGGATATTCCGGCGGCCGGTAGCTACCTGATTCAGTACCGCGTAGCCAGCCCCAGCGGCGGAGGGCGCATCAGCCTGGAGCAGAACGCCGGCACCACCCAGCGGGGGACGTTGAGCGTGCCCGCCACCGGCGGCTGGCAAACCTGGACCACTATTTCGCACACCGTGACGCTGCCCGCGGGCCGGCAGGACATTGCCATTGGCATCCCGGCCGGGGGCTTCAACCTGAACTGGTGGAGCTTTAGCCCGGCCCCGGCCAGCCGGCAGGCCGCAACGGCGGCCGAAGCGGCATACCCGAATCCGGCGCAAACAGAGCTGACCGTCGCCGTGCCCGCCGCCGAAGGAGCCGTGCTAATAACCATTCTCGACGGGCAGGGGCACGAAATAAGTCAGCACCGGGTAGCGGGAACCCCGAAAGGCAAGCAGCTGCGGCTGCCCGTGGAGGGCCTCAAGCCGGGCGTATATTTGCTGCGCATCACCCGCAACGGGCAGGTTACCTCCCAGCGGTTCGTGAAAGAGTAGCGCCCTGGTCTTTTCCCGGTTCCAACCGTAGTAAACGCTCCGGCCAACAGGTCGGAGCGTTTTTGCTTTTGGGGCCCGGGGCCGCTGGGGAAGCATTGGCTAGTGGGAATTATTCGTCATGGGCCGCTGCATCAGAATGTCGGTCTGCGCTTCGTCGCCGAGGGTGAAGACGTGCCGGCCGAATTCGACGAAGCCATTTTTTTGGTAGAACCGGATAGCCCGCGGATTTTCCTCCCACACGCCCAGCCACACGTAGCGGGCCCGGGCCTGGTCGGCCAGCCGCAGAGCCTGTTCGTAGAGCAGCTGCCCGACTTTCTGCCCGTGGTAGGCCTGGCGCACGTAAATCCGCTCTATTTCCAGGGCGTCGGCCGCCTGGGGCTCGGTCTGGGCCGCCCCGGTGTTGACTTTCAGGTAGCCGATGACGTCGTTATTGAGCTCGGCGAAGTAAAACTGCGAGTCGGGGTTTTGCAGCTCCGCCGTCAGCTTTTCCGTGGCAAAGCCTTCCTCCAGATACGTGCGCATATTGGCCGCGGAGTTGGTGGCGGCAAAGGTTTCGGAAAAGGTTTGGCGGCCAATCTGCTGCAGCTGGGCCAGGTCCTGCACGGTGGCGGGCCGGATGGTAATCGGGCTCATATTTCTTCTTTCTTTGTAAAAACGGTCATCAATCACGACGCTGCCGTGGCTACTACCAGTGCGCCGGCGCTGCGGGCCCTGCCGCTTCCACTTCCTGCCATGCTGCCCCCAACTCTGGCCGAGATTCTGCAAACTACTTATCCGCTGCCGCCCGCCTCGCTGGCGCAAGTTCTGGCCCTGGCCGAGCCGGTGGAGCTGCCCAAAGGCACCCGCCTGTTTCGGGACGACCAGCTCGCCCAGCACGTGTACGTGTTGCAGCGCGGCCTGGCCCGGGCCTACGCCCGGCGGGCAGAGCGGGAGGTGACGTTCTGGTTTTCGGCCGAAGGGGCGGTGCTGGCCTCCATTCGGGGCTACACCCAGCAGGCCCTGAGCTACGAAACCATCGAATTATTGGAAGACAGCAGCTTGTTTCGCCTGCCCATGGCCGGGCTCCAGCAGCTCTACCACACGGATGTGCACCTGGCCAACTGGGGGCGGGTAATGGTGGAGCGGGTGTGGCTCCAAACCGAGCAGCAGCTCATTGCCCGGCAGTTTCGCACCGCCGCCGAGCGGTACGCCGACCTGCTGCAGCAAAGTCCGCACCTGCTGCAGCGCGTGGCTCTGGGCCACATTGCGTCCTACCTGGGCATTACCCAGGTCACGCTCAGCCGGGTGCGGGCCCAGCTGAAGAAGGCGCCGGCCAGCGCCAGGGGCTAGGTGTTGGGGCTTGAGTAAATACAACCACGGCATGGCAGAAGGGAAACGTGTGCCGGCAAAGGTCGGGCCCGGACCCCGCGTTTCTTTTTACCAATGTTAAAAACGACCGAACCCGGCCAAAGAAGAACCGTGCCGCCGCCAACCTAGTTGACTTCCCACTCCTGGCTAAAGAAGGCCCGACCGTCCTCGCCTTTGAGCAGGGCCGTGGCCAGCAGCTTTTTGCCCTGCTGCCGGAAGCGCAGCAGCCCGTAGTGCTTCTGATTCACGAGCGGACCCACCCGGTACTGGTTGGGCTCTTCCGCATTCTGGGTGGCCGAGTGCGTCAGGCCGCTGGCCGTTACTTCGTAGATGGGCTGGGCGCGGCCGGCCAGGGTTATCTTCGAAACTTCACCGATGTGCCGGTCGCCGCTGAGCAGCACCACGCCTTTGGCCCGGCTGGTTACCAGCAGGCTGAGCAGGCGCTGGCGGGCGGCGGGGAAGTTGGCCCACTTCTCGTAGGGGTGCTGCTGGGGCAAAAATTGGATACCCCCGCCGATGATGTGCACGTCGGCGTCGGAGCCCCGGAGCTGCTGCTCCAGCCACCGCCACTGGGCCGCGCCCAGAATGTCGCCGGTGGTGTTGGGCTGGTAGGTCCGGTCGAAGTTGCGCTCCAGCGGGTCGAGGAAGTAGCGGTTGTCGAGCAGGATGACTTTCACCTTTTTCGAGCCCACGCGGTAAGTATAGGCCGCGTACAGGCCCGGCTGCCGGCGGCGCGCACTGCCCGCGGGTTCCTGCAGAAAGTCGAGGGCCAGCTGCTGGCTTTCCGTTTTGAAAGGATATTCCCGGCCCGCGTCGTTGCGGCCGTAGTCGTGGTCGTCCCAGGTGCCGATGATAGTGGGCACCTGCCGGCGAAACTGCTGGTAGGCGGGCAGGTTGAACTGGGCGTCGTACTTGCGCTTGAGCACCTGCATGTCATTGGTGTCGCCGTAGATATTGTCGCCGAGCCAGAGCCAGACGTCGGGCTTGTCGGCGGCAATGACGGGCCACAGGGGTTGGGGCAGCTCCACCCGGTTGCAGGAGCCAAAGGCCAGCGTGAGTACCTTCGGCTGCTGAGCCTGGACTGGATTGGTAATAAGTAAGGGAAGCCCGCAAAGCAATAACAGCCGGTAGTTCATGGGGCAAAGATGCTGGTTGGGCCGCGCTTCGGCGTGAAGAATATATTAAGCTTAGCTCCGCCGCCAGCCCGGCGGCCAACAACCTTGGAAAACTTTCCCGGTCTATAGCCGAACCGGTCCTACTTTTGCAAGGCCGCATACGCACCCCGCCGGCTTGGTCGTTCAGTAAGCCCGGGGCATTGCTCCCGTCCACTTTTTCGCCGTTTTGATGACTTCTGCTGCTCTCGTTACTTCCGTTGCCGCCCGGTGCCGCCGGTTTCGGCCCTCGTTCTTTCTGGTGCTGCTCGGGCTGCTCCTGACCCAGCTAACCCAGGCCCAGCAGCTGCGGGGCGTCGTGCTCGACAAAGATTCCAACCAGCCCCTGCCGTTTGCCAGCGTATCGGTGCCCGGCACCACGCTGGGCACCACCACCAACACCGAAGGCGAGTTTTCCCTGCGGGTCAACAAGCTGCCCGTGACGCTGCTGATTTCGGAGCTGGGCCACGTGCGCGACACCCTGCGCGTGACCTCCAACGCCGAGCTGCTGCGCGTGTCCCTGGCTTCGGCCACCATCACCCTGCCCGAGGTAAAAGTGGGCAGCTACGCCTTCCGCCTCGTCGACCGGGCTTTCCGCCAGCTGCAGCGCAGTAACCGTCAAAAGTTCTACGGCAAGGCCTTCTACCGGCAAACTACCCGCATTGCCGGGGACCCCACCGAGCTGCAGGAGGTAGTCTGGAACGTGAAATCCACCACGGCCCGCATCGAGGGCACGGCCATTGCCCAGGGGCGCTACGCGGCCAAGCCCAGCATTACCAGCTTCAGCAACTTCTCGCTCTACACCAAGTCCTACGGCCTGTATGACGCCAATGCCGACACCACTAAGTCGCTGGCCCTGCTGAGCCCTAACGTGGTGAAAAATTACCTGTTGGAGCTCAAAGGCATCGTGGCCGGCCCCGACACGACCAAGGGTGGCATTGCCGAAATTGACTTCATAACCCGCCCCGAGCTGACGCGCTACAAGGCCGAAGGCACCATCTGGATTGACGTGGATAGCTACAAAATCGTGCGCTACCGCATGACCACGCCTAACTTCACGGCCACCACGTCCAACCCCGACCAGAAATTCCGCAACACCAAGCTCGACATCGAAATGTCGTTCCAGAACACCGTGGAGGACGTGGCCCCGCTCGAATACATGAAGGTAAACCTGGCCGCCGACCTGACCACGCCCGGCAAGCCCGCCACCCCAATCACCGTGTCGTCGTTCACGTTCTTCTTCGATACCAGCACCACGCCCACCACTGTACCCTACGCCCGCGTCAGCGTCGACGACCGGGATTTGGCCGCCATCAAGAGCATCAAGTACGACCCCGAGTTCTGGGCCAACAACCCGGTGGTGAAGCGCACCCCAGTGGAGGATGAAGTAATTCAGTCCTTCGAGAAAAAAGGTGCTTTCGGTACGATGGTTACCAAAGGCAAGTCGGAAACCAAGCCCGACGTACGCATCGACAAGGACGGCCGGGTAGTGAAATAACCCGTTTGCCATTTACACACAAAAAGCCCCCGGAAGCTACTTCCGGGGGCTTTTTGTGCTTTAAGTTGGGCTGGTTACCAGCCCGGCTACGGGTTGGTGCTCCACATGCCGGCTTCCTTGATAAAGATGCGGCGACTGAGCTTGAGCTGGGCAATGATGAACTCGGCCAGATCTTCGGGCTGCATCACCTTGTCGGGGTTGCCGTCGGTGAGCTTGTTGCTGATGGCCAATTCCGTGGCCACGGTGCTGGGCGTGAGGGCCGACACCCGAATGTTGTGCTTGCGCACCTCCTGCATCAGGGACTCGGTCAGGCCCAGAATGGCAAACTTCGAGGCGCTGTAGGCGCTGGTAGTGGCCGCCCCGCGCTGCCCGGCCGTAGAGGCAATGTTGATAATGTCACCGGTTTCCCGGGCTATCATCTGCGGCAGT
Organism: Hymenobacter chitinivorans DSM 11115; assembly: GCF_002797555.1. NCBI lineage: Bacteria > Pseudomonadati > Bacteroidota > Cytophagia > Cytophagales > Hymenobacteraceae > Hymenobacter > Hymenobacter chitinivorans. The sequence continues at coordinate 303,494 of NZ_PGFA01000005.1, forward strand.
ACGGCCCGGGTGGTGTAGTAGGTACCCAGCAGGTTCACCTGGATAATCTTTTCCCACTCGGTCGGCTCCATGTCCACGAGCTTGGCAAAGGTGCCGATGCCGGCGTTGTTGATCAGAATGTCGATGCTGCCACCCAGCTGGTCCAGGGCCTGCGCTACGGCGGCTTCCACGGCGGCGCGGTCGGCCACGTCGGCCGTGACTACCATAGCCTGTCCGCCCTGGGCTTCAATTTCGCGGGCCACGGCCTCTAATTGTTGTTGGGTGCGGGCGAGCAGGGCCACGCGCACGCCTTCCTGAGCCAGGGCCAACGCAACGGCGCGGCCAATTCCTTTGCCTGCGCCCGTTACCAGGGCTGTTTTGCCGGTAAGTACTTCCATAGGGGAGAATGTTAATTGGGAGTGTGGCAGTATAACCGGGCCCCGGCATTTGGGTTTGGGCCGGAATTCGGGCGCTACCAAGTGAAAACCCTTGCCCTGGCCTTCCCAATTACCTCATTTAAGCTAGGCCGCGGGCCGCCTTGGGTGCCTGTTCTTTACTTTTTTATCGGAGGTAGCGGTAGCGGAGCGCCACAGTATTGCTGTTGTTTAATATAATAAAAGTTACAAAATATGGCTCTTAAATGATTTTAAAGCATGTTTTATGTTGCTTAAGTTATATTAATTAAATTCTCTTTATACGGTAATAGTTATATAATTATAATAAAATAGTTACCCTTTTGTTTCGGTCTATTTGTATCGCAAAATACGCAATGACGTATGAATAGCAAATTTTAGAGCCACATTTTGGATCTTAAACCCTGACTGCCATGAAATCTCATATACTTTCTTTTGTCCTGTTTTTGGCTCTGAGCGCCGCCTCCTTCGGTCAAGCCTACGCCCAAACTACCTTTACCTCCAAGCCCGGCGGCGGCAAGTGGACGGATGCTTCCACATGGACGGTAACCGGAACCACCACCGGACAAACCGTTCCCACGGACCCGACCATTGCCCGCGGTAAGGAAACCAACGAAGTCATCGTCATCAACTCGGCCGTGGTGCTCAACCAGGATTACGCCGTGACTGGGCCCGACGGCATGCTGACCATTAATGCTGGCGGCTCGCTGGTCCAAGACGTGGCTGGGCGCACGCTGAGCTTCGGCAGCCAGAGCGGCCCCGACAAAATGCGCCTGGTGACCAACGGAGTGCTGAACGTATCGAGCCTGAACTTCTACAAAGCCGACGCCGACATCAACGCCCCGCTGGAAGCCGCCTGCAGCATCACGCTGGCCAACCAGTCGTCGCTCATCATCGACAGCAGCGTTAACATCGACGGCAACCTTATTTTGCTGCAGGGCAATAACAGCGTCGAATCGGGCAACCTCGACGGCGCAGGCCAGGTCTTCATTGATGGCTGCGTGATGACCCAGGGCAACGGCCGCGGCCTGGTGAAAGACTTGTTTGGCAATAACCTGCAGGTCTGCATCAAAGGTCAGGGTTCGGACTGCGGCACGACCGGTATTCAGGGCTTGACTTGCAATGAGTTTGCGCTGGAGGAAGTAGCCCAGAATGCCTGTGCGGCGCCGCTGCCCGTGCAGCTCGTAAGCTTTGCGGCCCGCCCCCAGGAGGGCCGCGTGCTACTCAGCTGGGCTACGGCCTCCGAGCTGCGGTCGGCGGCCTTTACCGTGGAGCGTTCCGCCGATGGCCGCCAGTTTGAGCCGGTAGCTACCGTGGAGGCCGCGGGCAGCTCCAACACGCTGCGCACCTACTCCAGCCTGGATGCTCGTCCGCTGCCGGGCCTGAACTACTACCGCCTCCGCCAAACCGACACCGATGGTACCTGGTCCCTGTCGCGCATTCTGACGGTGAATATGCAAGGGAATGCAGCGGCCCCGGCCGCCCTGGAAGTGTACGGTACTGCGGCTCTGCTCAACGTAGATCTGCAAACGGCCGGCGTGTGCCAGGCCATCCGGGTCCTCGACAACATGGGCCGGGTGCTGCGCACCGAGCAAATGCCCGCTGGCCTGACTGGCAGCATCAACCGGCAGCTAACCCTGGACCGTTCCGTGCCCGGTGGCGTCTACATCGTGCAGGCCCTGACCAGCCAAGGCATGGTCAGCAAGCGGGTAATGCTGACCAACTAAGTTTCGCGGCACTTAGCCGCCCGTTACTTTTTCGACAGGCCCCCGGAAATGATTTTCCGGGGGCCTGTTGGCGTTAGGGGCCGGCCGAGCCAAAGCCACTGAATCGGGCCGCAGCCCGACGGTGGAGGTTGCGTCTTTTTGAGTCAAACGCTTTACCTTCCAGACCTCAACCACCACACTCCCTTTCGGAATGAAAAAACTTGCCCTGGGCGGCCTGCTCGCCTGTGCGCTGCTGGCTGGCTGCAACCAGCAGAAAACTACCGACCAAACGGCCGCCGCGACCGGCTCCGCCGACGTGAAGGACCTCAGCACTCTGTTCGACAACTATTGGGAGGAGCAGGCCAAGCTGTTTCCGCTGAACGCCACGGCCCAGGGCGACAACCGCTACAACGACCAGCTGCCCAACGACCAGACCAAAGCCTTCCGCGACGGACTGGTGCAGTTTTATGAGCGCTACCTGGGCCAGCTCGGCAAGTTCAAGCGCGACGAGCTGTCGGCCAACGACCGGGTGAGCTACGACTTGTTTCAGTACGATTTGCAGATGCGCCTCGACGGCATGAAACAGGGCATCATGGTCGGGTCCGACTACCCCACAGTTTGGATGATTCCCTTCACCCAGTTTGGCGGCCTGCCCATTTCGCTGGGTCAGTACGGAGCCGGCACCGGGATTCAGCCCTTCAAAACGGCCAAGGACTACGACAACTGGCTGGGCCGGGCCCACGGCTTCCCGGTCTGGGCCGACTCGGCCATCAGCAACTTCCGGCAGGGCATGCAGGCGGGCGTGGTGCTGCCCCGGGCTTTGGTCGAGAAGATGATTCCGCAGATGCGGGACCTAGTGGTGACGGACCCGAGCAAAAGCCTGTTTTACGGGCCCATTACCATGTTTCCGAAAGATCTGGCCGCGGCCGACCAGCAGCGCCTGACCAAAGCCTACCAGGAAGCCATCCTGCGGGACTTGTCGCCGACCTATAAAAAGCTGGCCGATTTCCTCGAAAAGGAATACCTGCCCAAAGCCCGCGCCACCACCGGCATCAGCGGCCTGCCCGCCGGGGATGCCAAGTACCGCTACCTGGTAAAATACTGGACGACAACGGAGAAGACGCCGGAGGAAATCTACCAGACGGGTTTGGCGGAGGTGAAGCGGATTCGCTCGGAAATGGAGCGGGTCAAGGCGCAGGTGGGCTTCCAGGGCGACTTGCCGGCCTTCTTCCAGTTTATGAAGACCGACAAGCAATTCATGCCCTACAAAACCCCCGAAGATGTGCTGGCGGCGTTCCGGGGCATTCAGGCGCGCATCACGCCCAACCTGCCGAAGATGTTTGGGCGCACGCCCAAAACCGGCTTCGAAATTCACCAGACGGAGGCTTTCCGCGCCGCCTCGGCCTCAGCTGAATATAACCAGGGTACGCCCGACGGCTCCCGCCCGGGCATTTTCTACGTGCCCATTCTCGACGCCAAAACCTTCAACACGACTTCGGGCATGGAGTCGTTGTTTTTGCACGAGGCCATTCCCGGCCACCACTACCAAGTTTCGCTCCAGCAGGAAAACCAGGACCTGCCCAAGTTCCGCCGCTTTGCCTGGTACGGGGCCATGGGCGAAGGCTGGGCCCTCTATACCGAAAGCCTGGGCAAGGAGCTGGGCCTCTATACCGACCCCTACCAGTACATGGGCGCCCTGGGCGACGAAATTCACCGCGCCATTCGCCTCGTAGTGGACGTGGGCATGCACACCAAAAATATGACCCGGGAGCAGGCCATCAAGTACATGATGGACAATGAGGCTATCAGTGAGCAGGGCGCCACGGCCGAAATCGAGCGGTACATGGCCATTCCCGGGCAGGCCCTGTCGTATAAAATCGGGCAGCTCAAGATTCAGGAGCTGCGCGAGAAATACCAGAAGCAGCTCGGGGCCGGGGCCTCGGGCAAGCTGCGCGAAAAGTACCCGCGCCAGAACGGGGAGCATTTCAGCCTCAGCGCCTTCCACGACGAGCTACTCAAGGACGGCGTGATGCCCCTGCAGGTGCTGGAGCGGAAAATGGATGACTGGGCCGCCGACCAGAAATAGACTTTTCGGGAATTGTGATAAAAAGGGAAGTCCGCCGGGCTTCCCTTTTTTGTGCAACGGCCACAATTTGCCCGCGCCTACATCAGCTTTAAGCCAGCTAATACTGCAAAGCAGGGACTTTCCTTTTAGAAGTCGGGCAGCTTATCTTGGGAGAAATTTTCTTCCTTCCTCATGAGAAAAACGCTTCTGACCGGCGTGGCCGTGTGCGCCCTGCTGGCTTCCTTTACCGGTGCTGGTCCGCGCGCCCCGCGGCCGGCCGATGACGATAAGCGCCTGGCCGCGCTGTTTGATGCCTATTGGGAGCGCAACAACCGCCTGTTTCCACTCAGCGCCACTTCCCAGGGCGACAACCGCTACAACGACCAGCTGCCCAACGACCAGACCCGGGCCTACCGCGACACGCTGCGGGCCTTCTACCAGGGCTACCTGAACAAACTCCAGAGTTTTAAGCGGGCCCAGTTGTCCGACAACGACAAAATCAGCTACGACATCTTCCAGTACAAGCTCCAGACCGAGCTCAACGGCTGGAAGCAAAATGCCTGGCTGACGCCGTTCAAGCAGTTCTGGGGCCTGCCGATTTCCTTCGTGCAGTACGGCTCGGGCGAAGGCGCCCAGCCCTTCAAAACCGTGCAGGACTACGACAACTGGCTGGTGCGGGCCCGGCAGTTTCCGGTGTGGGCCGACTCGGCCATCGGCAACTTCCGCCGGGGCATGCAGGCCGGCGTGGTGCTGCCCAAGGCCCTGGTGGTGAAGATGATTCCCCAGGCCCGGGCCCTGGTAGTAACGGACCCGGCCAAGAGTACCTTCTACGGGCCCATCAATAAGCTGCCGGCCAGCTTTTCGGCCGCCGACAAGCAGCGCCTGACCACGGCCTACCAGCAGCTGATTCTGCGCGACGTAGTGCCGACGTACCAGAAGCTGGCCGATTTCCTCGAAAAGGAATACCTACCCAAGGCCCGCACCACCACCGGCCTGGCCGACGTGCCCGGCGGCCCCGAGCTCTACAAATTCTACGTTAAGAACTGGACGACAACGGAGAAGACGCCGGAGGAAATCTACCAGACGGGTTTGGCGGAGGTGAAGCGGATTCGCACGGAAATGGAGCGGGTCAAGGCGCAGGTGGGCTTCCAGGGCGACTTGCCGGCCTTCTTCCAGTTCATGAAGACCGACAAGCAATTCATGCCCTACAAAACCCCCGAGGAAGTGCTGACGGCTTACCGCGCCATCCAGGCCCGGATTACGCCTAATCTGCCCAAGTACTTCAGCCGCCAGCCCAAGAGCCCGTTTGAAATCCGGCAGACGGAGGCTTTCCGCGCCGCCTCGGCCTCGGCCGAGTACAACCGCGCCGCCGCCGACGGCTCCCGCCCGGGCATTTTCTACGTGCCCATTCTGGATGCCGCCACGTTTACCACGCCGGGCATGGAGTCGTTGTTTTTGCACGAGGCCATTCCGGGGCACCACTTCCATATTTCCTTGCAGCAGGAAAACACTGCCCTGCCCAAGTTTCGGCGGTTTGGGGGCTACAGCGCCAGCTCGGAAGGCTGGGCCCTCTATACCGAAAGCCTGGGCAAGGACTTGGGTCTTTACACCGACCCCTACCAATATATGGGGGCCCTCAGCAACGAAATTCACCGCGCCATTCGCCTCGTGGTCGACGTGGGCATGAACACCAAGGGCATGACCCGGGAGCAGGCCATCAAGTACATGATGGACAATGAGGCCATCAATGAGCAGAAAGCCACGGCCGAAATCGAGCGGTACATGGCTATTCCCGGGCAGGCCCTGTCGTATAAAATCGGGCAGCTCAAGATTCAGGAGCTGCGCGACAAGTACAAAAAGCAGCTGGGCCCGAAATTCAGCCTGCGCGCCTTTCACGACGAGTTTCTCAAGGACGGCATCATGCCCCTGGCCGTGCTGGAGCGCAAGATGGACGCCTGGGCCGCCGCTCAGAAGTAGCCGGGGATACCCCGCAAAACGGCCCCTGTTCCGACTAGCTAGTCGGAACAGGGGCCGTTTGCATTACCCATAAAATAAGCCGATAATAAAACTCCGGCAGGCGGCCCTACTAGACCGGGCTACCTGCCGGAGTTGCGGACTAACACAAAGAATACACTCTATCAAGTAGTTGAGCCGCCCGTCGAGCCCGACGTAGTACCGCTGGTCGTGCCCGTAGTGCTGCCGCTGGTAGTACCCGAAGTCGTGCCCGTGGTGGAGCCGGAAGTTGTACCCGACGTGGTGCCGGTCGTGGAGCCACTGGTGGTGCCGGAGGTAGTACCAGTTGTCGAGCCGCTGGTGGTGCCGCTGGTCGTACCCGTAGTGCTGCCGCTAGTTGTACCCGAAGTAGTACCCGTAGTGCTGCCACTGGTTGTGCCCGAGGTGGTGCCAGTAGTGGAGCCCGACGTAGTGCCGCTGGTGGTACCCGTGGTTGAACCGGAGGTGGTGCCGCTCGTAGTGCCCGACGTCGTACCAGTCGTAGAGCCGGAAGTTGTACCGCTGGTGGTGCCGGTGGTGCTACCGCTCGTAGAGCCAGAGGTAGTACCGCTCGTGGTGCCCGATGTCGAGCTGGTGGTAGAGCCGCTGGTGGTACCCGAGGTAGTGCCCGATGTGCTACTGGTTGTGGAGCCCGACGTGGAGCCGGACGTAGTACCCGACGTAGTGCCCGAGGTAGTACCGGAAGTGGTGCTGCCGGAGGTGGTGGAAGGCGTGTTATCGTCGTCGTCGTCGTCGCAGGCGGTGAAGGCCAGGGAGGAGCAGAGCAGAGCGCCGGTCAGCAGTGGAAGCCAAGTCTTTTTCATACAGAAAGACAGTTTTAAAGGGTGATAGATGATCTGGTAAACAGCCCTTTATACGCCCCGCCAACCGATGCTTCCGGCTTACGACCCACTGAAGAAACACGGAATTTACTAGGCGAAAAACGCAGCCTCCGCATTTTTTCAAAAGGGTTGTCGGTGGTTATCAGTATTTTACTTACACAATTCGGGTCTTGGTCGTGGCCCGCACCGCGCCCTGGCCCCGGCCGGGCGGGCGGCCCCCGGCCGGCAGCTGAACAAAAGCCGGGGTTGACGGTCATTGCTGGGTACAACCTTCCCGCCATGCGCCACCTCACCGCCGCCGACATTGCCGCTTTCGACAAGATTTACCGCCTGAACCTGGTCAACTCCATTACTGGCTACAAACCTGCCAATCTGATTGGTACGGCCTCGGCCGCGGGAGTCACCAATCTGGCCATCTTCAGCTCCGTCATTCACCTGGGCTCCAATCCGGCCGTGCTCGGCATCGTGACCCGGCCCGCCACCGTGCCGCGCCACACCTACGAGAACATCAAAGCCACCGGCTGCTACACCATCAACCACGTGCCCGCCGAACTGGTGGCCGCCGCCCACTACACCTCCGCCGACTTCCCCCGTGAGGAGTCCGAGTTTGCGCAGTGCGGCTTCACGGCCGAGTACCGCGACGATTTTGCGGCGCCCTACGCGGCTGAGTGCCGTATCGGGCTGGGGTTGCGCCTCAAGGAAGAGCTGCCCATTCACAACGGCACGGTGCTGCTGGTGGGCGAGGTAGAGCACGTGTACCTGCCCGAAACCGTGCTGCGGCCCGACGGCACCCTGGATTTGCAGCAAGCCGGGGCCGTGTGCATTTCCGGCCTCGACGGCTACCACCAGGTAACCCCGCTGGCCTCGTTTGCCTACGCCCGGCCTGGGCAGGGGCCGCAGCCCAAATAAGGCAGCCGGCCGGGAATAAGCGGGCTGCCGGCCCAACGCCGGCCGCGCTGGTGCGTTTAAGAAGGCTCATCTTTCTCTGGCACCTTATTCCTTCCGATATGGCTTCTCCCTTCTGGAAAACTCTGAGCCTGGGCACCCTGGCCGGGCTGCGCAGCCTTACGCCCCTAGCTGTGCTCAGCACGGCCTTAGCCAAAAACCGCTCCTCAACTCTGGCATCGTCACCGCTGCGGCTGCTGCAGTCGGGGGTGGCGGCCAGGGGCCTGACCGTGCTGGCCGCCGGCGAAATGGTGGCCGATAAGCTGCCCGGCATGCCCGACCGAATTTCACCCACCGCCCTGCTAGGCCGGGGCTTGTCGGGGGCGCTGCTGGGGGCCGTGCTCTATAAGGCGCAGCGCCGCTCTGGGTTTGGGGGCGGCCTGCTGGGCGCGCTTTCGGCCGTGGCCGGCACCTACGGCAGCTTTTACCTGCGCAAAGAGCTTGGCAAGCAAACCAACCTGCCCGACACCGTATGGGCCCTGGTGGAAGATGCCACGGTGTACGGCAGCAGCCGGGCGGCCAGCCACAACGCCGTACCTACCAAAGCCCGCCGCGACGCCTACGTGCCCCGGCACTTGCCCACCCAGCCTTCCTACCACGCTAATTATTCTTCCCTGTTTTAACGGCTGAGCCGCTGCTAAAACGCAAAAAAGCCCCGCAGGCACTGGCTTGCGGGGCTTTTCTGTAAAGGTAAGGCGGGCTACTGCACGCGGCCTGAGCTGCCGTTTTTGTCGGCCGTGCCCGTGTTTTGCGTGGAGCCGGCGGCCGTGCTGGGCGCAGTGCTGTTTTGCGACGGGGCCTTGCTGCCGTTCTGGCTGTTGTTGCTGGTCACTTTATCCACCGTGTTGGGCGTGCCCGAAGCGGCTTGGGGCGAAGTCGAGCTGTTGCCGCCGGGCGCGGAGTTCAGGGCGTTGTCGGTGGACTGGGCCTGGTCGGCGGCCGAGCCTACACCGCCGGGTTCCGGCGCGTTTTGCTGCCCATTTACGCTGTCCATGTTGGTTTCAATGGTGCGGGCGGGTGGGGCCGTCGAGAAGTCGTTGACGTTTTGCCGGTCGTCGCCGGGGGTGCCGGCCCGGTCGCAGGCCGTCGTCAGGGAAGCCGCGGCGCCCAGCACAGCAGCCAGCACAAAGCGCTGAGTGAGTTTCATAATTCAGGTGTTTGGAGTACGGATAGATTTGGAAAACGGGTATACGCAAAACCGGCCCTCCGTAGCTGAAGTGCGGGGCTGGTTGCGCAGTTTAGGCTGCCAATGAACCCCGCGCCCGGCACTATTCTGACCGGCAACGTAGCTTTGCCCCATGGCCATTCCAGCACTGATGAACTGGAGCGGGGGCAAAGATTCGGCCCTGGCGCTCTACCACGCCCTACACGACGCCCGCTACGAGGTGCGCCACCTGCTCACTAGCGTCAATAAGCACTACCAGCGCGTGTCGATGCACGGCGTGCGGGTAGCTCTGCTCGAAGCCCAGGCCCGGCAGATTGGCCTGCCCCTAACCAAGCTGGAGCTGCCCGAGGCGCCCGACATGGCCGACTACGAGCAGCTCATGGAGGCCACGCTGGCGCCCCTGCGGGCCCAGGGGCTGCACCACGCCATTTTCGGCGACATTTTTCTGGAAGATTTGCGCCGCTACCGTGAGGAACAGCTGGCCCGGGTGGGCATGCAGGCCGTCTTTCCGCTCTGGCAGCGCAGTAGCGCCGATATTCTGCGCGAGTACCTGGCCCTGGGCTTTCAGGCCGTCATCGTGTGCGTCAATGAGCAGTGGCTCGACCAGAGCTTCTGCGGCCGCCTGCTCGACGAGGACTTTCTGCGCGACCTGCCGCCGGGTGTGGATGCCTGCGGCGAAAACGGCGAGTACCACAGCTTCGTGTTTGCCGCTCCCTACTTCCGGGCCCCTATTGCCTTCGAGCGGGGCGAAATCGTGCGGCGCACCTACCCGGCCCCGGGCGGGGGCGAGGCCGGGTTCTGGTACTGCGACCTGCTGCCTGCCGAGTCAGCTACGGTCTAACCATCAGCACGGCGGGCCCTGCACCCGCCACTGCCCGGCGTCGAAGCGGCAGTCGGTGGCGGTGCCGCCTTCGCGCAGCACCCAGTTGCCGGGCCGGCCCAGCCAGTGCAGGCGGCCGTCGGGCTGCACGGTGTTGGCAAAGTCGTGGGACTGTACGTCGATGGTTTCGGTTTCCACCCGGTTTACGGTCAGGTATTCCACGTACTGCAGGCGCACCTTGCCCTCATCAAGGCAGCTAGGGTGCAACGCGAGGTTGTGGGCTGGGCTGGGCATGGCTGCCGATGGGTACAGCAGCCCATCGAAGGCGGTACCCAGTTCACAAGCCTCGGCTATGGCCACCGACAGGCGGTAGTGGTGGCGGTTGTCGTCGTGCACGGAGCGGGTGAAGGCCTTGGTCAGGAAGTCGGCAATGGGCCGCACCTCGGCCGGCAACTGTTGCAGGGCCTGCCCCAAAGCTTTTTCCCGGTCGGAGTGGGGGTCATCGGCGCACACGTCGGCGTAGCCGAAGCTAGCCAGGCGTAGGGGCTTTTGGGTTTGCCAGCGGGTAATGACAATCTGGTCCTTGGGCTGCACGCTGGCCTCGAAAAACGGCGGATGCCAGGTGGCGCTGCAGTAAAACATGGGCTGACCCGCGCGGTTGGCCCGCTGGTCGGTGGTGACCAGCTCGGCGGGCGGGTACGACACGTGCTGCAAGTGCGTAGGCGGCTCAGTGCAGGCTTTGCCGCGGTACAGCAGCAAGCCGGGACCAAACTCAATGAGGCGTAGCGGGTGGCCCTGCAGCAGGTCACGCACCCGGCTTACCAGCTCGTCGATGGAATGTTTGCGCAGATCCAGATGCTGGAGCGACGCTATTTTGTGCCTGGTTTCCTCCACGGCAGACCCCTGGCGGGCGTCGGGTTGGGATACGGCCATACAAATGCTATGCGTGGGTGGGCAAGGAGGGGCAAAGGGGCGGAGAGCGGAAAGGTAATTTGGGGAGTTGAGGAAAGGCACGTTAGGGCTGATCTGGCGTCCTCTTGCCGAAGCATCTTTACTGCCAAAGTAATTCTGATTACTGGTACGGTAGAGATGCTTCGGCAAGAGGACGCCGGAGCCAAGCATGACATTCAGATTTCGCCAGGCCTGGAGCTAAAACTCGTACGAATCCCGGTGGCGGCGGGCGTATTCATCGTGGTGCTCGGAGTAGCCGCGGCGGGCTTTATTTTTGTCGCGCAGCAGCAAGTAGCCCAGGCCTCCGAGCAGGGCAGCCCCGATAATCCACTTGGGCAGCGGGGCTTCAGTAGCGGGCGGCACCGACACGGTGCCCGTTTCGTCGGCTACCACGGGTTGACTTACGTAGCGACCCTGCTTGGGCACGGTCTGCTGCTCGAAGTGCAACGACAAGTCGTGCAACTGTCGGCGCAACTCCTCGCCGTGCATTGGAATGCCGTGGCCAGTGGCCGCAATCTGGGGCTCGAGGGCCGCCAGCTTTTCCACCGAAGCCCTTGATTGGGCCCAGTTCTGGGTGAAGTAGGCCGGCGGGCCGTGCACTTCCTGGCGCTGCTCCCACACGGCCGTCCCCGATTCCTGCTGTACCGTCACGAAGGCGTCGCCGGCAATCAGGGTCCGGTCGTACTCGCGGAAAAAGGACACGTGGCCGGCCGTATGGCCCGGGGTTGGAATCCAGCGCCATTCCGAGAGAAAGGGCACGGTACCGTTAATTGGTAGCGGCTGCACCCGGGAACCCAGGTCGATAGGTTTTTTGGGGTAGAGAAACGACATGGCCGCCATAGCTCCGCCGCCCACGGTGGGGTCGGGGGGCGGGTAGGATGAGCGGCCGGTCAGGTAGGGCAGCTCCAGCGGGTGGGCGTACACGGGCACGTTCCATTCCTCGGCCAGGGTTTTGAGGGCGCCCACGTGGTCGAAGTGGCCGTGGGTGAGAATGATGGCCGCCGGCGGATTATTAGGGCCAAAAATGGCTTCCACGTGCTGCCGGATCTTGGGCGCGGAACCCGGCAGGCCCGCATCGACCAGCACCCAGGGCTCCAGGGGCGAAGAAGTGTCGCGCACGAAGTACAGATTCACAAAGACGTTGCGCAGCCCCCAGACGCCGGGCACGACGGCCTGCAGGGCGGGGGTATTGGCGCGGGTTGCGGTGTTTGGCATACGGATGAGGTGGGGTGGAAAAATCAGCCGGCGTGCCCGGGCGCAAACCCGGAGCCGCGCTCAGGAATACGCAGTCCGCCGGGTTTGGGTGGCTCAAATGCCGGATTTACTGCCTCGAATCGGCGGCGCTGTCGAGGTTAGGCGCCGGTTGCGGCGGCGCTTCGCAAATGCAGAGGACTTCGCGCTGGGCTTTGCCAACCTGGTAGTTAGGCAAAGACACTTCCTTCATGTACACCACCTCCAGCCGGCGCAGGGGCGGGTGTACTGGGTCTTCGTGCCAGATGCGCAGCAGGTAGTTGCAGTAGTAGGGCCGCATAAATTCATTGGTCACGAACAGGTAATTCTCCGAATACTTGCGCCACCGGTCATTCTTGAACAAGGACACCACCGAGGCGGGCTTTTGCTCGGTCACGGGCTGCCCGTCGCGGTTCAGGTCCAGGTGGCGGCCGTCGGCGGTAGTGCCGTCCAGAATGTACCAGCCGTCGTCCTTGAACACGGCCGGCGCAAACATGCCCCAGTGCTGATCCACGCGAAACAGGTAGCCAAACCAGCGCAGCGAGTCCGACATGTAGAGCGAGGGCCGGTTTACGCTGTCCAGGTTCCACCAGATGACGTAGCCCAGCAGCACGGCTACCACGGCGTTGCGCACACCCCGCAGCATGGTGCGAGTGCTGTCGGGCAGGTCCCAGTGGTGCTCCACGCGCAGGCGCAGTGGCATCCGGAACCGGGCCAGTTGGGGCCGCAGCCGGTCTAGGCGGGCGCCCACCCGCGGGCCCAGCCGCTCGGAGCCCCGGGCCAGGCGCTTATCGAGCCAGTTCATAGCCACCGGCGGCAGCAGGCCCAGTACCGAGGCCATGTTGATCAGGAAGAAGAGGCCCACGAACAGCGTCAGGCTGATGCCCAGGTGAAAGCCGTACATCACGCCTACGAACAGCAGGCGCCACCACGTGACCCGAAACGGAATGAAGAGCACGAAGGGTAGCAGCAGCTCGGTGTAGTAAGTGGCAAAGGTGAGAAAGTGCAGTAGCTTGGCGTGGGGGTAGAGCAGCCGGCCGCCGGGCATCAGCACCTGGTCCAGGCTCAGGGCGTAGTAAATGGCGGTGCCTTCGCTGGTCCATTCCGGGGCGCTTTTCAGCAGGGCCGTGCACCAGTACACAAGCGCAATCTGCACGATGTAGGCCACGGTGGCGGCACTGAAGTACGTGAGCCGGGCGGGCGGGGCCTGGCCGCGGGCGTCCAGGGAGTAGAGCCGGCCCCAGGGCAGAAATAGTCCCCAAAACAGCAGCATCCGCAGCAAATCGTCGCCGCCCTGGTTAATAAGCGGGTTGCGGTTTTGCACCGACACCAGTAGAACCCAGGTCAGCAGGGTGGCCAGGCGGGTGCGGTAGCCCAGCAGCAGGGCCACGGCGCCCAGGGCCTCAAGCAGAAACAGCAAGGCCTGCACGCCCCATAGCCCGCTAATGGCGTGCAAGGAGATTTGGTAAGGATTCCAGCAGTACTGGTAAAGCACGTGCAGCGGCAGCACGCCCATATTGGCGTAGTGGGCTTCCAGGTCGGTGCTGCGAATGCCCACGTCCAGCAGGATGACGGCGGCCAGGGCCATGCGCATCAGGGCCAGGGCGCGCAGATCAACGACAAAGGGACGGCGGAGTAGGGTAAGGATTGCGGGCATAAACTGCCTCGGGTGCGGGTGAAGGTGAAACCAAAAAGGCGGGAAGGCTCGCCATCGAAGCCGATGGTGGGTCTTCCCGCCCTTACGTAGCGGCGGCAGTTTTAGCCGCAAAGCAGCCTAGCGCGTCGTGGAGCCGCTGGTGCTGCCCGAAGTCGTGCCGCTGGTGGTGCGGCCCGAGGTAGTACCCGAAGTAGTCCGGCCACTGGTCGTGCCCGAAGTAGTCCGGCCCGAGGTGGTGCTGCCGCTGGTAGTGCGGCGCGAGCCCGAAGTCGTGCCGCTCGTGGTGCTGCCCGAGGTCGTGCCGCTGGTGCTACCCGACGTGCTGCCGCTAGTTGAGCCGGAAGTGCTACCCGAGGTAGAGCCCGACGTGGAGCCACTGGTCATGCTGCCCGAGGTAGAGCCCGAAGTAGTACCGCTGGTGGTTGAGCCCGAGGTAGTGGTCGAGCCGCTCGTGGTACCATACGTGCCCGAGGTAGTACCCGACGTCATGGAGCCGGAAGTCGAGCCGCTGGTCATGCTACCCGAAGTCGTACCCATGCTGCCCGAAGTCGAACCGCTGGTCATGGAACCACTGGTGGAGCCCGAAGTCGTGCCCGAGGTGGTGGTCGAGCCGCTCGTGGTAGTGCTGCCGCTGGTCGTCGAGTAGGTGTCCGTCATCGAGCCAGAAGTCGAGCCGCTAGTAGTGCCGTAGGAGCCCGACGTGCTGCCGCTGGTGGAGCCGGAGCCGCTCATTCCCGAGCTGGAGCCCGATGTGGAGCCGGTGCTCGTGTCGGTCATTCCCGATTTGCTGGCGTTGCAGGCCGTCATCAGGCTGCCGCTTACCAGGGCCGAAGCCAAGAGGAGGGTCCAGGGGGCGAAAGGTTTCTTTTTCATAGCAGGAAGTGGTGAGTAGGTTGAAGGATGGAAGGAATGCAAATCAAGAAGACGACATATCCTTAGGCGGGCCTGCCAGAGAAGGCGCGGAGGCCAGGCGTGGGCTAGAAAGCAGACCAGTGAGGCGGGGCGCAAACCGTGAAAAAGGGCAATTACCGGTTGGTAATCACCCTTTGACTGGTTTTGGCAGGCTAGTTCTATTGGCCGCCGGTAGTGCCGCCACCCGTGCTACCCGTACCGCCGGCCGTGCTGCCGCCGGCTGTCGTACCGCCCGTGGTGGTGCCCGTAGTCGAGCCGTCGGTGGTGCCCGCCGTGGTGCCACCGGCTGTCGAGCTGCCGGAAGTGGAAGCCGAGCCGCTGGTACTGCTCATGTCGCCGGAGCCGCCCATGTCGCCGCTGCCGGAAGTGCTGCTCATAGTGCCGCTCGAGTCAGAACTCATCGAGGCGTCGTTGGTAGAAGTGGCTTCTTCGGTGGCCATGCTGGAACCGCCGCCGTTTTCGGCGGTACCGCTGCCGTTGTTGTCGCCGCAGGCGCTAAACGTAAAGGCCCCCACGCTGAGGGCTGCTGCCAGAATTATTATCCGGGGTTTGTACATAGGAGTAGGGCAGAAGAATCGTGAAAGAATAGTTTTGCCCTTGCTATACGGTTGATAATAAGCTATAACCAAGAAAATGTATAAAAATAAATACTGAATTTCAAGAATAAATCCGGATGTGGAAACTACGCACGAGCTGTAGAGGCCCGGTCGAAGCCAGCCGGATGCGCCTGGCTACCAGCTGGTAAAAAGGGGCTGGTAGCAGCTGGACAGCCGTTTGGGTTTTCCCCAAGCTGGTCTGTGCTTCGGCTGGGTTGGCTTACTTTTGGCCACTTACGTTGTTAGCAGCTACATCCTGCTTCCTACTCTGTACTATATGGCCGCTCCCGCTGCTACTATTCTTTTCGATGGAGTCTGTAATCTGTGCAACGGCTTCGTACAGTTCGTGATTCAGCGCGATGCCCCGGGCCATTTTCGGTTTGCGTCGGTGCAGTCGGCGGCGGGGCAGGCCCTACTGGCCCAGCACGGCCTGACGCTGGGCCCCGCCGGCCCCGAAACCGTGCTGCTGGTGGAGCAAAACCACGTCTATACCCATTCCACGGCCGTGTTGCGCATTGCCCGGCAGCTCGGCGGGCCCTGGGCCTTGCTCTACATTTTTATAGTACTGCCCAAGTTCCTGCGCGACGCGGCCTACCGCTTCGTGGCCCGGCACCGCTACCAGTGGTTTGGGCAGCGCGAAGCCTGCCTGCTGCCCACGCCCGAGCTACGCCAGCGCTTTCTAGCTTAGGGGCTTTCCAGGCGCCATTTGCTTACTTCGTCTTGCCCTATACTACCGCCCTTTCCACCCTTCATTCCCCGTTTTTCATGCAAGCCCTCCAACTCAACGGTATCAATGAGCCCCTTCACCTGCAGGAAGTCGAGACGCCCCAGCCGGGGGCGGGTGAGGTCCTGGTCGAGATTCACGCCGCCGCCCTCAACCACCGCGACGTCTGGATTCAGAAAGGCCAGTACGCGGGGCTGCGGTTTCCCTGCATCTTGGGTTCCGATGGAGCCGGCGTGATTACCGCCGTGGGTCCCGGCGCCGACGAGTCGCTGCGGGGCCAGGCCGTGCTAATTAACCCCGGGCACAACTGGGGCGACAACCCCCACGCCCAGAGTCGGAGCTTTACCATTCTGGGCTTGCCCGAGCAAGGCACGTTTGCCCAGTACGTGCGCGTGGCGGCCCACTACGTGTGGCCCCTGCCCAAGCACCTGTCATTCGAGCAGGCCGCGGCCCTGCCCCTGGGCGGTGTTACGGCCTACCGGGCCCTCTTCACCCGGGCCCGCCTGCAGGCCGGCGAGCGGGTGCTCATTACCGGTATCGGCGGCGGCGTGGCTTTGCTGGCCTTACAAATGGCCGTGGCCGTCGGGGCCGAAGTGTGGGTCACCTCGGGCTCACCCCAGAAGCTGGAGCGGGCCCGGCAGTTGGGGGCCCGGGGCGGAGCCAATTATACCGCCGAGAAGTGGGCGACCGGGCTGGTAAAAGAGGCCGGCGGCAGCTTCGACGTTATTATCGACAGTGCCGCCGGGCCCGGCTTCGAGGCCCTGCTCGACGCCGCCGCGCCCGGGGGGCGCATCGTGTTCTACGGCGGCACGTTGGGGGCCATTACGAATCTGCCCCCGGCCAAGATCTTCTGGAAGCAGCTCAACATCATGGGTTCCACCATGGGCACCGAGCAGGATTTTGCCGATATGATTCGCCTCGTGGAGCAGCACAAGCTCCTCCCAGTCGTGGATCAGGTGTTTGCTTTTGCCGAAGGCGAAGCCGCCCTGCGCCGCATGGACGAGGGCCAGCAGTTCGGTAAGATCGTGCTGAAAATCAGGTAGTAAAAATTGGTAAAAACACAGTTTTTATTCAGCGTATTCGGAATGTTACAGCCCGGGTTTACGTTACTTATACAGCCAAGAGAAAGACGCTAGACTAAGCTGCTGAAGACTATGAAAAACCCCGATGAGTACCTGGAAAATCACGTTTTTGAAGCCCGTCGTCCGCGCAAGGAATTGCAGCCGGTGGTAGCCTACGACGACGCGGTGCGCGCCATTGAGCAAGCTCTAGCCGACGCGGAAAAGTACAAGTATTTGCTGATGCGCGCCCTGCGCCGCCACGCCGACGATACCCGGCCCAGCCAGTACGTACCAGCCAGCGGCTCTACCCCGGTGCTGCCGTTGTATCCTGAGGGTGCTGAGCAGGAGCAGGCGGCCTAAGCTACTGCCGCTACCCCATGCCGGGTGGCCCGCTATATGCTACCCAACGGGTGATTTCCGGCGTGGAAGTCACCCGTTGTTATTTTCCGGCCGGCGGTAGAAAGCAGCTCGGCGCTAACAACATCCGCCGGCCAGGACTCGAACAAGGAGCGGGCCGCACCACTGCGCGCCGGTATGCTTCCGTTTCTTCCGCGTATGCGCCAGTCACTTACCCCGGTATTCCTGCTGCTGTTGCTGGTGTTAGCCCACCGTAGCTTCGGGCAGCGCTTTGCCGCCATCGGCGACTACGGCTCGGCCAGCTCCGCCGAAAAAGACGTGGCCAGGCTGGTGCACAGCTGGCGCCCCGATTTTATCATTACCCTGGGCGACAATAACTACGACTACGGGGAGGCCGGTACCATCGACGTCAACATCGGGCAGTACTACCACGACTACATCGGTAATTACAAGGGTAAATACGGGGCTGGAGCTCCCGAAAACCGCTTCTTTCCGTCCCTGGGCAACCACGACACCTATACCGCCGAAGGCCGGCCTTACCTGGACTATTTTACTCTGCCGGGCCAGGAGCGCTACTACGATTTCGTGCGGGGCAACGTCCACTTCTTCGTGCTCAACAGCAACGCCTCCGAGCCCGACGGTATCCTGAGCACCTCGCGCCAGGCCCAGTGGCTGCAGCAGGGTCTGGCCGCTTCCACCGCGCCCTGGAAAGTGGTGTACCTGCACCACCCGCCGTTTTCCTCCGGGGAGCACGGCAGCAGCCTCGACCTGCAATGGCCCTTCTGCGTCTGGGGCGCCTCCGTCGTGCTGGCCGGCCACGACCACCTCTACGAGCGGATTATGGTTAACGGTTTAGCCTACTTCGTCAATGGGCTGGGCGGCAAAAGCATTTACTCCCTGCAAAAGCCCGTGCCCGGCAGCCAGGTGCGCTACAACGACGACTACGGCGCCATGCTCTGCACCGCCACCTCCGACAGCCTGGTGCTGCGGTTTGTGACCCGGGCCGGCCAAGTCATTGATACGTATTCGTTGCAGCAGCCTGCGCTGCAAACCGGCTCCCTGGCCCGCACGCCCGCCGGCCTGCTGGTGCTGCCCAACCCCGTAGCCGAAACGGCCGCTATTGAAGTGCGAGTACCGGTAGCCGCCGAAACCACGCTCCGGGTGCTCGATACCACCGGCCGGGAAGTGGCCGTGCTACACCAGGGGCCCTTGGCGCCGGGCACGCACCGCATGCGGTGGCCGCGCGGACGGCTGGCCCCGGGCCTGTATTTTCTGCAGCTAACCAACGGCTGCTACACCCAAACCGTGCGGGCTGTGGTGCTTTAGCCGGCCGCTAGGCACGGCCGCAGGTGCTGGGCCAGGGCCGCTGCCTGGGTCCGCAGCTCCGGCACGGCCGTCGACTCGAAGTACGCCGGCCGCCGGCTGGGGCCTAGCGTGTAAAACACGCTCGAAACCTGGCCTTGAGCATTGCACAGTGCCCCGTGCTCGTCGGTGGTAACGCCCAGGTGCAGGGCATCGGGCACCAGGTGGCCCGCCGTGCGCAGGCCGCTCACCAATGGGTCCGGAATGCGGCTGTAGTCGAGTAGGGGGCCGGTGCAGGAAATGACGTGCTGCACTAGCTGCTCCTGGCGCTGCCCGCCCCGGCTCACGGCCACCCGCAGGTCGCTGCCGCTGGCTTCGATGGTGGCCACTTTGCCCAGCTTCATCCGCACGATGCCCGCATCCAGCATCTGCTGCACGGCCGCCGCGTTCTGGGGCGGACTGCGGTGCCGCACCACCGACCAGATAGAAGCTACGTGGCGCAGAAACCGGGCCTGCTCCTGGGCCGGCCAGCTTTGCCAGATTCGGCCCAAATCCGGCCGCAGGGAGTCGACGACCGGGCGCCAGTCCTGACCCTGGGCAGTGGCGGCCCGCACGTGCCGGCGCACCACCCGCACTACTTCCGCCACCGTAGTCAAGCCGGCCAGCTCCGGGGCGTAAAAGCTGGGGTAGGCAAGGCCCAGCGGCCCGTGCACCGAGGGCCAGCGGCCACTGCGGCTCACCACCGTCACGGGGCCGTGGTGGCCGTCGGCGGCCAGGCCCAGCAGCACGTCCACGGCCGTCAGCCCCGAGCCGATGAGCAGCACCGAGTGGTGGGGCGCAATGTTTTGCAGGGCCTGCGGGCCCCAGGGGTTGCTATGGTAGCCGGCATGAGCCCGCACGGCCGCACTGAGCTTCAGGTCGGGGGCCGGCGGGAAGTTGCCCAGGGCCAGCACAACCTGCTGGCTGGGTATTTCGTGCCCGTCGGCCAGTCGTACGGTGGCCACGTCACCAGCCTCGGTCAGGGTTGCCGCTACGGCCTTCTGGTGGTGGCAAAAAAAGCGCATGCCGTTTTCGGCGGGCCAGGCCAGCACGTTTTCAGTTAACTGCTGCAGGTATTTGCCGTAGGTCTGCCGGGAGCAGAAGCCGCCCGTACACGCCGGGTTATTGCTGGTCCTCAGCCAGTCGATAAAGTGGTTGGGCTCCTGCGGAAAGGCGCTCAGAAATGGGGCCCGCACGTTGAGCAAATACTCTTTGCGCCGGGCCGAGTACGCCAGCCCCGGCCCCGGTACGGCCCGGGGCTCCACTAGGTGCACATCCACCGGATAAGGCCCGCCGGGCAGGCGGGCCAGCTGGACCAGGAGCATAGAGCCGGAGAAGCCTCCGCCCAGAATCGTAATCGTTCGTCTTGATGACACCGGCGCTGGTTGTGGGGTGGGAGCAGAACGGAATAGGGCCAGAAAATGCGCGAAAAAATCCGGTCTGAAAAATCCGGCCGCGCGGTAGAGCCCGAATTCAGGTGGTC
This sequence comes from Hymenobacter chitinivorans DSM 11115, assembly GCF_002797555.1. Lineage (NCBI taxonomy): Bacteria > Pseudomonadati > Bacteroidota > Cytophagia > Cytophagales > Hymenobacteraceae > Hymenobacter > Hymenobacter chitinivorans. Next base: position 323,733 of record NZ_PGFA01000005.1, read on the forward strand.
AAAAACAAACCGCCCGACCGTAAACTACATACGGTCGGGCGGCTGGAATGACGGAGCTCAACGGGCAAAAATGCCGCGTGGGCCACAATTTTATAGGTACTGGCCCGGCACGAGGTAGTTGCGCACGTAGTCGTCGATGCCGTCTTCGAGGCGGGTGAAAGGCCGGTCGTAGCCGATGCCGCGCAGCTTGCTCATATCGGCCTGGGTGTAGTACTGGTAGGTGTCGCGAATGTCCTCGGGCGTGTCGCGGAAGCGGATGTCGGCGGTGCGGTCCAGGGCTTTGAACGTGTTCAGGGTCAAGTCCAGGAAGGTACGGGCCTCGCCGGTGCCCAGGTTGTAGATGCCCGAGTGCTGGCGGTTGTGCATCAAAAAGTAGCACACTTCCACCACGTCCTTCACGTACACAAAGTCGCGCTGCTGCTCGCCGTCGGCAAAATCGGGGTTGTGGGAGCGGAACAGGGTCATGGAGCCGTGCTGCCGGATCTGCTCGAAGGCGTGGAATATCACCGAGGCCATGCGGCCCTTGTGGTACTCGTTGGGCCCGTACACGTTGAAAAACTTCAGGCCGGCCCAGAAAAACGGTTTCTCGGGCTGCTGCACGGCCCAGTTGTCGAAGTCGTTCTTCGAGTCGCCGTAGGGGTTCAGGGGGCGCAGCAGCGGCAGCAGGGCGTCGTCGTCGGAGTAGCCCAGGGTGCCCGAGCCGTAAGTGGCCGCCGAGGAGGCGTACACCAGCGGCAGCTGGTACTGGCAGCAGGCCCGCCACATTTTCTGCGAATACTCCAGGTTGAGCAAGTCGAAAACGGCCTTGTCCTGCTCCGTGGTGTCGGTGCGGGCCCCGAGGTGGAAGATGAACTCCACCTGCTCGTGGTTTTTGTCGAGCCAGTCGAAGAACTCGTTGCGGTCCACGTACTCGCGCAGGCGCTTGCCTTTGAGGTTGGCGAGTTTGCGCTCCACGGCGAAATTGTCCACCACCACGATGTCGTTGAAGTTGGCGGCGTTCAGGCGGGTAACAAGGCAGCTGGCAATAAAGCCGGCCGCTCCGGTGACAACAATCATAAGGCTGATATTTTGGCCAAAAGTAGGGAAAAACGCCGGGCTGAGCCGCAGGGCAGAGTAGCGCGAACTTAGTAGTTCGCGTGAATGAACGACAAACAGTGCTGCGTATCGTTCATTCACGCGAACTACTAAGTTCGCGCTACTACCTTTGGCCCATGATGCGTTTTCCGTTTCCGCTGCCGGCGCTGCTGTTGTCGGCACTGCTGCTCACTGCCGGCTGCCAGTCGAATGATAAGCCGGCTGCCGCTACCACCGGGGCCGCCCCCCAGCACGTCACCGATGACTTAGGCCACCAGCTGACCATCCCGGCCCAGCCCCGCCGCATTATGAGCCTGGCCGCCTCCATGACGGAAATGCTCTACGCCGTGGCCGATACCAGCACCATCGTGGCCCGCACCCAGGTCTGCGACTACCCGCAGGCCGTCTTGCGCAAGCGCGTTATCAACAGCTACCCGCTCGATATTGAAGGCCTCGTGGCCCTGCACCCCGACGTGGTGTTTACCACCGAAGGCATTACGTCCCTCGATGACATTGCCCGCCTCGAAAAGCTCGGCATCCCGGTGTATTGCCAGCGCTACACTACCGTAAATGACATTTTCCGCGGCCTTACCGACCTGGGCCGCCTGTTGGGCCGCCCCGCGCAAGCCCAAAAGCTGACCGATTCCCTGGCCGCTGAGCTGAAAACGGTAACCCAACGCCCGCCGGGCTCCTCCGCCCGGCCCCGGGTGCTGGCCATTACCTGGCAGGACCCGATTTACGTGTATGGCGAGAATACGCTCTTCACCGACCGGATCCGCTTGGCCGGGGGGCAGAACGCCGTAACCGAGCATTTTGCCCAGCCCTACCCGGCCCTGACCCGGGAGTATATTCTCAAACTCAACCCCGACGTGCTCATCGGCGGCAGCTTCGGCAAGCTCGATAGTACGTTTTTCAAGACCTACCCCGAGCTGAAGCGCATCCGGGCTTACCAGTCTCGCCGCGTCTACGCCATTACCGGTGACTTGATGGAACGGCCCAGCCCGCGGGTAGTGGAGTCGGTGCGGGAGCTGCAACGGTTACTCCAGCAGCCATGAGCCGGCCGGCGGCGCCCTGGATTCTGGCCAGTCTGGTGCTCATGCTGGTGCTGCTCGTACTGGGCCTGCGCATCGGCAGCTTCGCCACCGACTATGCCTTCATTGGCCGCACCCTGCTGCATTATAATTCCCAGGATCCGGCCCAATTGGCGCTGGTGGAGCTGCGCCTGCCACGCATCGTTATGGCTCTGCTGGCCGGGGCTAGCCTGGCTGTGAGCGGCTACCTGATGCAGGCCATGGTCAATAACGCCCTGGCCGACCCGTATTTGCTGGGCACGGCTTCCGGCGCATCGTTGGGCGCCATCCTCTGCTTTTCCCTGCTGACCAACGTCACCGTGGCCGGAATTTACCTGCCGCCGGTAGCCGCTTTGCTCGGCGGCCTGCTCACGACGTTGCTGGTAGTGGCCCTGGGCAGTCAGCGGGGGCAGCTCATTCCCGGGCAACTGCTGCTGGCCGGTGTGGCCATCAGCTCCCTGACGGCGGCCCTGGGCGGCCTGCTTTCCTTTCTGGCCAGCTCCGAAGGCCAGCTGCGCACGGTGGTGTTTTGGGCCATGGGCAGCTTCGAGCGGGCCGGCTGGGACGTGCTGCCCTACCCGGCCGGGGCGTTGGCGCTGGCGCTGTTTCTGCTGATTTTTCTGCAAAAAGACCTTAACGTGCTGCTGTTGGGAGAGGAGCGGGCCCAAACCCTGGGGGTGCCCGTGGCCCGCACCCGCTGGATTCTGGTGGTGCTGGCCGCTTCCCTCACGGGCTGCGTGGTGGCCCTGTGCGGGCCGGTGGGCTTCGTGGGGCTGATGGTTCCCCACCTCACGCGCTGGCTGCTGGGCGTCACCGGCCGGGCCAACCTGCTCTTCTGCGCCCTGCTCGGGGCCGACTTCCTGCTGGGCTGCGACCTGCTAGCCCGCCTGCTGTATCCGCCGGCCGGCTTACCCGTGGGCCTCATCACGGCCTTATTCGGCGTACCGTTCTTCGTATATTTGCTGCGCAAAAAGCGCGTGGCGCTTTAACCGGGGGCTTGTTGTTGCAGCATTGGGCAGTCAAAAGCTGCCTGATTTCAACAATCAACCAATAGCAATCAACAAGTACCCCATTCACCTCAGTACCCATCGAATGATTTACGTCAGCCGGCAGGAGCATTTCAACGCCGCTCATAAGCTCTATAACCCTGCCTGGACCGAGGAGCGCAACAAAGAAGTGTTCGGGCCCTGCGCCAATACCAACTGGCACGGCCACAATTACGACCTCATCGTGACCGTGAAAGGCCAGCCCGACCCAGAAACCGGCTTCGTCATCGACCTCAAGCAGCTCAGCACCATCATCCGCCAGCACGTCGTCGACCAGGTCGACCACAAAAACCTCAACCTCGACGTGCCCTTCATGAAGGACCAGCTGGCCAGTACCGAAAACCTGGTCGTGGCCTTCTGGCAGATTCTGGCCCGCGAAATTCCCCGGATTTCCAGCGCCCAGCTCCACTGCATCAAGCTCTACGAAACCCCCCGCAACTTCGTAGAATACTACGGGGAGTAGGCATTTAACATGTATCAATTAACATTTAACCGATTGACGGGCCATTGCCAGCCTAGTAATCCGGTCTGAGAAAGTGTTGATGATAATCGTCAGAATGTTAAATGGTAATTGCTAAATGTCACTTGTAAAATGAAGTACTATCTGATTGCTGGTGAGCGTTCCGGCGACTTCCACGCCTCCCACCTCATGCGCGAGCTGCGGCAGCAGGACCCCCAGGCCGAGTTCCGGGGCTGGGGCGGCGACATGATGCAGGCCCAGGGGGGCACGCTGGTGCACCACTACCAGGAAATGGCCATTATGGGCTTCTGGGAAGCGGCTACCAGCATTCTGAAGTTTCGGGGCTACCTCAAGGAGTGCCAGCGCGACATTGCGGCCTACCAGCCCGACGTGGTGATTCTGGTGGATTATGCCGGCTTTAACATGCGGGTGGCCAAGTTTGCCAAAGAGCAGGGCTTCAAAGTCTTCTACTACATTTCGCCCAAAATCTGGGCCTGGAATCAGGGCCGCGTGCACAAAGTCAAGGCCCTGGTAGACAAAATGTTCGTGATTCTGCCCTTCGAGTCCGACTTCTACCAGCGCTTCGACTATAAGGTGGACTACATCGGCAACCCTACCGTGGACGCCATTGCCGAGCACGTACCCAGCCCCGATTTCTACCAGCGCAACAACCTCGACCCCCAGCGGCCCATTATTGCGGTGCTGCCCGGCTCGCGCAAGCAGGAAATCGAGGAGATGCTCTACGAAATGACGGCCATCATTCCGCCCTTTCTCGACTACCAGTTCATCGTGGCCGGCGTCACGAACCTCGACCGGAACTACTACGCCAATTTCGAGCGCAACAACGTCCGCATCCTCTTCGACCAGACTTACGACCTGCTCACCCACGCCAAGGCGGCGCTAGTGACCAGCGGCACCGCGACGCTGGAAACGGCCTTATTCAACGTGCCCCAGGTGGTGTGCTACCGCACCAGCGCCGTGTCCTACGCCATTGGCAAGGCCGTTATCAAGGTGCCCTACATTTCCCTGGTCAACCTGATTGCCGGCAAGGAAGTCGTCAAAGAGCTTATTCAGGGTGAATTCAACTCCCGCAACCTCGTAACGGAGCTCAAGAAGGTGTTGCAGGACGAGGAGTTTATTGCCAAGCAAAAGGCGGGCTACGCCGAGCTACAGGAGAAGCTGGGTCGTAACAACGCCGCTAAGAAAGCCGCCGAGTTGATGGTGGGGTATTTGAAGAAGTAAGCAGTCGGAAAACGCTTGGCTGAGTCCCGAACGACTGCGGCCACATCTTGAACAACTGTGACATAGTCTTGGACCATTATGGCTAAGGATTGGAGCGTTGCGTCTTAGCTCTCAGAGCACTAGGGCAGGCTTAGCGTACTAGGGCCACGCATTAGCGTTTTTGGTTGGTATAATGAAAGATAGTTTTAACAGAAAAGCCCCGGCAGGATATCCTACTGGGGCTTTTCTGTTAAAACTATCTTGTCGCTAGGCGGCGCGCAACTGCTTCAGCGGCGACTTTTCGAACTTGCTCTGGGCGTAGTCCAGGTCGATGATGAGCTCCTTGGCGTCGGCGTCCGAAGGCATGTCGAACATGGCGTCGGTCATGATGCTCTCGCAGATCGAGCGCAGGCCGCGGGCCCCGAGGCGGTACTCATCGGCTTTCAGCACGATGTACTCCAGGGCTTCCTCGGTGAAAGTCAGCTCAATGTCTTCCATCTCGAAGAGACGGGCGTACTGCTTCACAATCGAGTTCTTGGGCTCGGTCAGGATTTTGCGCAGCGTGGCGTGGTCCAGCGGGTTGAGATGAGTCAGCACGGGCAGACGGCCAATGAGCTCGGGAATCAACCCGAAGGCCTTCAAATCCACGGCCGTCACGTAGCGCAGGAAGTTGTTGGTATCCACCTTGTCTGAGAGCTGGGTTTTGGCAAAACCCATGGGCTTCGTGTTCAGGCGGCTCTTGATAATCCGGTCGATACCCACGAAAGCGCCGCCGCAGATGAAGAGGATGTTTTCGGTATTCACCGTAATCATCTTCTGCTCGGGGTGCTTGCGGCCGCCGTGGGGCGGTACGTTTACCGTGGTGCCTTCGAGAAGCTTCAGCATGGCCTGCTGCACGCCCTCGCCGCTCACGTCGCGGGTGATGCTGGGGTTGTCGCTCTTGCGGGCAATCTTGTCCACTTCGTCGATGTAGACGATACCGCGCTCGGCGGCTTCCACGTTGTAGTCGGCAGCTTGCAGCAGGCGGGTCAGGATGCTTTCCACGTCCTCACCCACGTAGCCGGCCTCGGTCAGCACGGTGGCGTCGGCAATGCAGAAGGGCACCTGCAGGATGTTGGCCAGCATTTTGGCCAGGAAAGTCTTGCCCGTACCGGTTTCGCCCACCATGATGATGTTCGACTTCTCAATCGTCACGTCGTCCTTACCGGTGGTCTTGGGCTGCATCAGGCGCTTGTAGTGGTTGTACACCGCCACCGACATCACCTTTTTGGCCTCGTCCTGACCTACCACGTACTGGTCCAGGTACTCCTTCATTTCCCGGGGTTTCACCAGGTTGAACTTGGGCGTCTTGGAGTTCGAGCGGATCTTGTTCTCCTCGTTCAATATCTGCTGGGCCTGACCCACGCACCGCTCACAGATGTGGGCGTTGATGCCGGAAATCATGACCGAGACATCTTTTTTGCTCTTACCGCAGAAGGAGCACGTTATATCTGCCATTGCTAGGACTCTCAGGATGGGGTAGGAAAGCCTCGTTTTGCCCGAAGCCAACTCAAAGGTACGAAAACGCAAACGCCGCACGCAGCAAAAAAAGTTGCTAACTGTCGGGTCTCTACTTAAAAGAACCAAAAGCCCGCCTTCGGGTTGTCAACCGAAAGCGGGCTTTGGGGATATTTGTCAAGGCTGACTTGGAACGTCATTCCGAACATTCTGCGCTTCAAGCAGAGATGAGGAATCTCGCGTGCGGTCGTTGCCAGAGCAACTAATTAGCATTGCACGCGAGATATCTCGCTTTGCTCGACATGACGTTCTGGAGAATCTGAGACAACCTACGCCGTCTTTTTCTCCAGCACTTCGTCGATCAGGCCGTATTCTTTGGCTTCGTCGGCACGCATCCAGTAGTCGCGCTCCGAGTTGTCGTAGATTTCCTGGTAGGTCTTGCCGCTGTGCTTGGCCAAAATGTCGTACAGCTCTTTCTTCAGCTTGAGAATCTCGCGGGCCGTGATTTCAATGTCCGTCGACTGACCTTGGGCACCACCCGAAGGCTGGTGAATCATCACGCGGGCGTGGGGCAGGGCCGAACGCTTGTCTTTGGCTCCACCGGCGAGCAGCACGGCACCCATCGAGGCGGCCAGGCCGGTGCAGATAGTAGCTACATCGGGACCCACGTACTGCATCGTGTCGTAGATGCCGAGGCCAGCGTATACCGAGCCGCCGGGCGAGTTGATGTAGAGCAGGATGTCTTTCTTGGCATCAGCCGACTCCAGAAACAGGAGCTGGGCGGTGATGATGTTGGCAATATAATCGTCGACGGCCGTGCCCAGGAACACGATACGGTCCATAATCAGGCGGGAGAATACGTCAATTTCGGCGAAGCGCGTGGGACGTTCCTCAATTACCGAGCGGGTCATGCCCGTGGGCAGCATCATGCCCGAGCGCACCTGGCCTTCCACGTGGTTCAGGTACTGATCCACGCCCAGGCCGCTGAGGCCCTGTCCTTTGACGGCAAATTTGCGGAACTCTTGTTTATTCAGCATGGGAAAAATGTAGGGTAGAGAAGATTAGAAACGGAACCCGTCGGGCAACAAAAAAGCCCTGACTGGCAAGTAAGGGCTTTTTTGTTGGTTACAAAACCAAGATGCGGGCTAAGGTTTAGCTTGCACCCTGAGTCCGGAAGTCCTCGGCCGAAATCGGGTTGTCATTAACAACAACTTTGCCGCGCAGGTTTTCGATGACTTTCTCTGCCAGAATGGCTTCGTACTCCTGTACGTAGTTCTTACCGTTCTCCTGGCGCAGATAGTTGTCGGCGAAGCCGCGGACCGACTCCTGCAGCTCCTCGCTGATTTCGGGCAGATTGAACTGGCCCATAATCTTCTGCATGGTGCGCTCGATGATTTCCTCGTTCGACACCTTCAGGCCCTGCTCCTCAACGACTTTGTTGCGGATCATGGACCACTTCAGCTCCCGCTCGTAGTCGGCGTAGTGCTCTTCCACCTGCTCGGCGGTCAGCTTGCCTTCGTTGGCGCGAACGAGCCACTTCTTGAAGAACTCGGTCGGAATCTGCACCGTGGTGGCGTCCACCATCTTGTCGATTATCTGACGATTTACCAGGTTGTCTGACTCCCGGTCGTAGTTCTCCTGCACCGTGGTGCGTACTTTCTCGTCGAACTCTTCTTTCGAAGTCACGGCGTCTTTGCCGAATACCTTGTCGAAGAGCTCCTGGTTGTGCTCGGGCTTGGTCGTGCGGTTGATTTTCTCCACCGTCAGCGTGTACTCGCCGCTGATGTTGGCGGCCTCTTCCTTGGAGTGGCCCGAGAAATTGGCAATGGCCGAAGCGTCGCCGCCGAAAGCATCCGACAGGTCGAAGGTCAGCACGTCGCCGGGCTTCACGCCGATGAATTTCTCCACGCCGTTCTTCACCTTGTTGATGGGCAGCAATACGGGGCGCTCGGTGGCCTCGTCTTCGCCTTTCTTCAGCTTACCGTACAGGTAGTCACCTTCTTCCGAAACCTCGGGGTTGGTGCTTTCGCCAAACTGACGGCCGATCTGGTCGTGGGTTTCTTCCAGCGTGGCCTCGTCGAGGGTTACCTGGTGGCGGTCGATGGTAATGGACTGATCGGCGGGCAGCTCAAAGTCGGGCAGCAGGCCCAGCTCAAACTTGAAGTCGAACTCCTTGTCGGTATCAAAATTCACGTCGCTGGGCACGGGCAGGGGCTCACCGAGGATTTTGATGTTGTTTTCCTTGATGTAGCCGTCGACAGCCTTACCGAGCAGGTTGTTGATTTCCTCGCCCAATACGCCTTTGCCGTACATCTTGCGCACCAGCCCTACCGGCACTTTGCCGGGGCGGAAGCCCTTGATCTGGGCTTTCTTGCTATATTCTTTCAGCTTCTCGTCCACGGCGGGCGAGTAGTCAGCTTCCGTCAGGTGTACTGTCAGGATGGCACTAAGCTGATCGTCGTTTTTGTCGAAGGTGATATTCAAAGCGGGGTCGTCGGTTAAAGTAAAGGAATCGAAGGGGGCGAAAAAGAAACCCCCAACGGGTGGGTTGAGGGCTCAGGGTACTGTTGAAAACTATTCTGTGCGGATGGAGGGACTCGAACCCACACGCCTTGCGGCACCAGATCCTAAGTCTGGCACGTCTACCAATTTCGCCACATCCGCGGTTCCCGGGCCTATTGCCTCGGGGCCGCAAAGCTACGCAAGCACGGCGAATATTCAAACCACGGCTCGAAATCGGTGGAGAAAGTAGGGGCAAAGACTCTTTTTGTGTGCTAACAAATTGGTAGCGCGAACTTTGCGGTTGGCGGGGCAGACCGATTGTCGGGTATTCAGGTGCGCTGTAAAGTTCGCACTCCTGAAATGAGCAAGGATTTCCGGCTCAGCTTTGTTATAAATGCAGTTTGGGCGTAAAACCCGCCCCGCCCTTCGTACTTTCGTAAGCGTAGTAAATACCGAAGCCCCGGGCTTCACCCCGCATAATGGCCACTCTGATTGACCCCGAAGTAGAACGCAACGAGATTCTTCGCCACTACCGGCGCCTGCTGCGTACCGCTAAGCCCTACCTGTCTGGCAACGACGCCAAACTGATTAAAAAGGCGTTCAACACCTCCCTGGAAGCCCACAAGGAGATGCGCCGCAAATCCGGGGAGCCCTACATTCTGCACCCACTGGCCGTGGCCCAGATTGCGGTGGAGGAAATCGGGCTGGGCACTACCAGCATCGTGGCAGCCCTGCTGCACGACGTGGTAGAGGACACGCCCTGGGAAATTTCGGACGTGGAGCGCGAATTCGGCCCCCGCGTGGCTCAGATCGTCGACGGCCTGACCAAGATTTCCGGCGTCTTCGAGTACGGCACCAGTGAGCAGGCCGAGAACTTCCGCAAGATGCTGCTCACCTTGTCGGAAGACGTGCGCGTGATTCTGATCAAGATTGCCGACCGCCTGCACAACATGCGGACCCTGGACTCGATGCCGCGCCACAAGCAGCTCAAGATTGCCTCCGAAACCATTTACCTCTACGCCCCGCTGGCCCACCGCCTCGGCCTCTACGCCATCAAGAGCGAGCTGGAGGACTTATACCTGAAATACACCGACACCGAGGTTTACAACGACCTTACCAATAAAGTCCGCCAGAGCCGCGGCGCCCGGAACCGCTTTATTAAGGAGTTCGTGGCACCCATCGACGAGGAATTGAAAGCCCAGGGCTTCGGCTTCGAAATCAAAGGCCGGCCCAAGAGCATCTATTCCATCCTGCGCAAGATGCGCAAGCAGAACGTGACTTTCGACGAAGTCTACGACCTGTTTGCTATCCGCGTCATCCTCGACGTGCCCCAGGAGCAGGAAAAAGCCGCCTGCTGGCAGGTTTACAGCATTGTTACGGATTTCTACCAGCCCAACCCCGACCGGCTCCGCGACTGGGTGAGTACGCCCAAGGCCAACGGCTACGAGAGTTTGCACACCACGGTCATGTCGCGCACTGGGCAGTGGGTAGAAGTCCAGATTCGCTCCCGCCGTATGGACGACATTGCCGAGAAAGGCTACGCGGCGCACTGGAAATACAAGGACACCGGCTCGGTGCAGCCCGAATCGACGCTTGAGGCCTGGATTGCCAAGGTGCGGGAAATGCTCGAAACCAACAATTCCAGCGCTCTGGAGTTCATGGACGAGTTTCGCCAGAACCTGTTCGTCAAGGAAGTATACGCCTTTACGCCCAAGGGCAAGCTGGTCATTCTGCCCGATAAAGCCACCGCCTTAGACTTCGCCTTCGACATCCACACCCACATCGGCCTGCAGTGCCTGGGGGCCAAGGTCAACCAGAAGCTCGAGCCGCTCAGCTACCAGCTCCGCAACGGCGACCAGGTCGAGATTCTGACCTCTCAAAAGCAGCGGCCTACCGAGGAGTGGCTGCAGTACGTTATTACCTCCAAGGCCCGCGGTAAAATCAAGGAGTGGCTGCGCGACGACAAGAAAGTCAAAGCCGAAGACGGCCGCTTCATCGTGGAAAAGCGCTTGGAGTTGCTCGGGGTCGAAAATACTCAGGACAACCTAAACCGCATGTTGGCCCACTTCAACGTGTACAACCCCCAGGATTTTTACTACCGCATTGCTATAGGCCAGCTCGACGGTCGCGAAATCAAGGAAAGTCTTTTCGACCCAACTAAGGAAGTCCCGCGCAGCCCATCGATGCTCGAACCTAAAGCCTTTGATCAGGAGGTGCAGAAAATCCGGGGGGTGCGGGCCGACATGCTGGTGATAGGGGAGGAGACCCAGAAGTTCGACTACACCATTGCGCCCTGCTGCAACCCGATTCCCGGCGACGACGTCTTCGGCTTCGAAACGGAGCAGGGTATCGTGATTCACCGCACGTCTTGCCCCAAAGCCGTGGCCATGATGTCGAACTACGGCAACCGCATCGTGCGCGCCAAGTGGACCGATCAGCTGGAACTGGCTTTCCTGGCCGGCATCCGCATCAAGGGCTCCGACCGGGTGGGCCTCGTCAACGACGTGACGCGCATCATCTCCAACAGCCTGAAGGTGAATATGCGCTCCATCACCATTGACTCTAACGACGGGTTCTTCGAGGGACAAATTATGGTGTTCGTCAACGACACCGACCATCTCAACAAGATGATTCAGCGACTTTCCAAGGTGAACGGGGTGCTGCTGGTCGAGCGTTTTGCGTCGTAGAGCACTAAAAAGTTTAAAAAGTATTAAGCAGTACAAAAGGTGCATGCCGGAGAAAGTAAGTGAGGAACTATGCGTTGCGTTGCCGGTTATAGCCTCCGAAACGGGTTGTTTTCCCTACCTTTGGTACTCCTTATATATAAGGTCACATAATGTTGGATAAAGAGAAGTTCGAGGAAGTAAAGAAGATCTTCACCGCTTACCTCGAAAATAAGGGCCTGCGCAAAACGTCCGAACGGTATTCCATTCTGGAGGAAATCTATTCCCGGACCGGCCACTTCGACGTCGAAGAACTGTATGCCGGCATGAAGGCGCAGGGCCTGCAGGTCAGCCGCGCCACGGTTTACAACACCCTCGATTTGCTCGTCGAGCATGGCCTGGTTAGCAAGCACCAGTTTGGCCGTAACCTGGCCCAGTACGAGAAGTCCTACGGCTACCGCCAGCACGACCATGTCATCTGTACCGAGTGCCACAAGGTCGTCGAGTTCTGCGACCCGCGCATCCACGGCATCCAGACCATGGTCGGGGAGCTTTTGAATTTCCATATCTTGCACCACTCTTTAAACCTCTACGGCGTTTGTGGCGACTGCCGCGCTAAAGCAGCCGCCCGCGCAGCCAGCGAATGAAAACTGAATCTACCGTAAGCAACGGCATCCTGCACGTGCGCCTGACCGGCGACCTGATCGGCAGCCCCGACACCCAACAGCTTCTGCAGTCCGTCGACGACCACCTGGGTGAGTCCGTCATGCTCTGCGCCGTCGACCTCTCGGGCGTGCGCTACATCAACAGCACCGGTATCGGCGTTCTGGTTTCTTTGCTCACCAAGTTCCGCAGCCGCGGTGGCGAACTGGTGTTGATTAATCCTGCCGACCATCCCCGCAAAATGCTGGCCTTGACCAAGCTCAACGCCATTTTTACTATTGCTGAAAACGAAACGGCCGCCGCCGAAGCCCTCAAATCTGCTAACTAATGCCCGTTGACGTACTTGTAGGCCTGCAGTGGGGCGACGAAGGAAAAGGAAAGATTGTTGACGTACTGGCCCCTACCTACGATGTAGTGGCCCGCTTTCAGGGTGGCCCCAATGCCGGCCATACCCTCACGTTCGATGGAATCAAGCACGTGCTGCACCAGGTTCCATCGGGCATTTTTCACCCGCATATTATCAATGTCGTCGGCAATGGCGTGGTGCTCGACCCAGTTGTGTTCCGCGTCGAGCTCCAGAAGCTCACCGACCGGGGCGTGGAGTGGGCCAAAAACCTCTACATCTCCAAGAAAGCGCAGCTTATTCTGCCTTCGCACCGCGCCCTCGACCGAATCCTGGAAGAAGCCCGCGGTGGTGGCAAAATCGGGTCGACCTTAAAAGGTATCGGCCCCACTTACCAGGATAAAATTGGCCGCACCGGCCTGCGCGTCGGCGACATTCTCTTGGCCGACTTCCAAGAACGTTACAACGAAGCCGTAGCTCGTCATGCTACCCTGGCCAGCTTCCATGGTCAGCAACTTGATATCGAGCAAGCCGAAACCGAGTTCTTCTCCGCCGTCGACTTCCTGCGCACCCTACAGCTCGCCGATACCGAATATCTGCTCAATGATTTGCTGCGCCAAGGCAAACAGATCTTAGCAGAAGGTGCCCAGGGTTCTCTGCTGGACATTGATTTTGGCACGTATCCCTTCGTTACCTCATCCAGTACGGTAGTAGCAGGCGCTTGCACCGGCCTCGGCATTGCTCCCCGCCACATCGATAAGGTCTATGGCATCAGCAAAGCCTATTGCACCCGCGTCGGCAGCGGCCCGTTCCCCACGGAGCTCCACGATGAGGTCGGTGAGCAAATCCGCGCCGCCGGCCGCGAGTTCGGTGCCACCACCGGCCGCCCCCGTCGCTGCGGCTGGATTGATTTGCCAGCTCTACGCTATAGCATTATGCTGAACGGCGTAACCGAAATTCACCTTATGAAGGCTGATGTGCTGGATGAGTTCGATGAAATCCGTATCTGCACGCATTATCGCAACCCGGAAGGGGAGGAAACCAACCAGCTTCCCGACCTCGGCGACCTGCAAACCATGAAGCCCGTGTACACGAGCTTACCCGGCTGGAAGGTAAATCTGCAGCAAATCAACTCTGCGGATTCCTTGCCCAAGGAGCTTAAAGACTATGTAAGCTTCCTAGAGACTCAGTTGGAGGTGCCCATCAGCATCGTCAGCGTGGGCCCCGACCGGGTAAGCACCCTGCACATGGCATAGACAAAGGCGCTGATAACGGCCTTAAAAGCGAGGCAGGGAAGATTTTCCCTGCCTCGCCTTTCTTTTGTTACTAACTAACAGCTCAACTTTCATTGGAGCTTGATTTTTTTTCGACTATCTGTGAACCAATAAGAGCTTGCAAGTAGTTATACCACAGCCTACAGTAGGATGAGCTTACTACTAAGTAGCGGCCTTCAACGAAAAAGTTGGCCGTCAGGTTTGGAAATCTAAAGGACACCGTGCACTTTTGCACTCCCAAACCAAAACGCGGTACGGGATAAAAGATGAAAACATCTTTTGAACTTCTTTCTTAGCGCTCATTGTTAAGCCCCTTGTCACGAAGAGAAATCTTCAAAAAGTCGAAAAAAAGACTTGACAAAGTCGGTAATGGTTTGCTACCTTTGTCCTCCCCAATCGAGGGGCTCGACAAATCCTGAAACGAAAAAAAACTTTGTTTCGGAGTTGGAAAGAAAGAAAAAAGGTTCTTACCTTTGCACCCCGCTTCGGTCGGAAGCCAGGAAGTTTGAAAAGCGAGCAACGAAAAATACTTCAAATTTTTTTCCTCTCTCGCTTGCCAAATGAAAAACTCTTCTTACCTTTGCAACCCCGAACGGAACGACGCTCGGGCAAGCTTCGAAAATAGAGAGTAGAACACGGCTAGCCTGGCTAGCGCACGGTTTCACCAACAGGGTGAGGCACACGTTCTTTGAATAGTTGGAAATGACAAATAGGTAAGGCTTTCTGCTTGCAAGAGTAGAGAGTCCAAACAAGCGACAACGAAACGAGACTTACTCGTTAATACGAGTCGGATCAGCACTCGACATCAGCTTACTTACGAGTAAGTGTAGGAATTTATACAATGGAGAGTTTGATCCTGGCTCAGGATGAACGCT